>DATNBS010000102.1:0-24941 GCA_035571895.1 Arthrobacter sp.
GCACCGCGGCCTCGCTGGTCGAATCCAGCGCAGCGGTCGCCTCGTCGAGCACGACGACCCGCGGGGCGGCCAGCAGCAGGCGGGCAATGGTCAGGCGTTGGCGCTCCCCGCCGGAGAACCGGTACCCGCGTTCACCGACCATGGTCTCGAGCCCGTCGGGCAGGGTGCGGACCAGGTGGTCCAGGCGTGCCCGGTGCAGGGCATGCCAGAGCGCGGCCTCGGGCGCCCCGGGCGCCGCCAGGCGCAGGTTGGCGGCCAGGGTGTCGTGGAAGAGGTGCCCATCCTGGGTCACCATGCCGAGGGTTACGCGCAGCGAGGCCAGCCGGGCGTCGCGCAGGTCGAGCCCGGAGAACTCCACGGCCCCCTCGTCGACGTCGTACAACCGGGCCAGCAACTGCGCAATCGTCGACTTGCCCGCGCCGGAAGACCCGACCAGCGCATACGTCTGCCCCGCGGGGACCTCGAAGTCGATGCCGTGCAAGACCTCCTCGCCCCCGCGGGTATCGAGCACGCTGACCTCCTCGAGGGACGCCAGGGAGACCTTGTCGGCACTGGGGTAGCCGAAGTGCACGTTGCGGAAGCGCACGGACACCGGCCCGGGCGGAATGTCCACGGCGTCCGGCTTCTCGGTCAGCAACGGCTTCAGGTCCAGGATCTCGAAGACCCGGTCGAAGGAGACCAGCGCGCTCATGACCTCCACGCGGGCGTTGGCCAGCGCGGTCAGCGGGGCGTAGAGCCGGGTCAGCAGCAGGGCCATCGTGACGACGTCGCCGGCCTCCAGCTGTCCGGACAGCGCGAAGGACCCGCCCAGCCCGTAGACCAGGGCGAGGGCCAGGGCAGCCACCAGGGTCAGCGCGGTGACGAAGGTGTACTGGCGCATGGCGGTCTTGACCCCGATGTCCCGCACGCGGGCGGCGCGGTGGGCGAATCCCTGCACCTCGACCTCGGGGCGGCCGAACAGCTTCACCAGGGTGGCACCCGGGGCGGAGAACCGCTCGGTCATCTGGCTGCCCATCTCGGCGTTGTACTCCGCGGCTTCCCGCCGCAGCCGTGCCAGGGTCGAGCCCATGCGCCGGGCGGGGACGAGGAAGACCGGGAGCATGAGCACCGCGAGCACGGTCAGCTGCCAGGAGGTCCCGAGCATGACGCCCGCGGTGAGCACCAGGGCGACGAAGTTGCTCACCACGCCGGAGAGCGTGCCGGCGAAGGCCTGCTGGGCGCCGATGACGTCGTTGTTCAGGCGGCTGACCAGCGCCCCGGTGCGGGTGCGGGTGAAGAAGGCGATGGGCATCTTCTGGACGTGCTCGAACACCGCGGTGCGCAGGTCGTAGATGACCTGCTCCCCCAGGCTCGAGGACAACCAGCGGTTCCACCACGAGACCCCGGCCTCGGCCAGCGCGACGGCGGCGATCAGCAGGGCCAGGTTCACGACCGTGGACGGCGGGCCCGCATCGACGATGGCGTCGACGACCCGGCCGGCGAGCACCGGGGTGGCCACGGCCAGGACGGCGGCGATGACCGACAGGATCACGAACAGCGCCAGCCGGCCGCCGTACCCCCGGGCGAACCCGATGACGCGGCGCACGGTGCCCGGGGCAAACTGCCGTCCCCCATGCCCGGAGGACATCCTCCACAGGGAGTTCCAGGCAGCCTGGTCCATGCTCACGGCGGGTGCCTCCTTCATCGGCGTCCGGCACCGTGCCGATCCGCGCACCCATGCTACCCGCGCCGTGCGGGCCCCGGGCTACCGGGCCGGGACGGCGTCGGCGGCCGGGCGCTCGCGTTCGTCGAAGACCCGGTTCGGCTCGGCGGTGTGCGGCACGAAGCTGACGGTCATGGCCTTGTAGCCGGGGGTGTTCGATTCCCGGGCCACCAGCCCGCGGTGGACCAGCGCGTTGGCCTCCGGGAAGTAGGCAGCCGCGCAGCCCCGCGCCGTCGGGTAGGACACCAGGCGGAAGCGGTTGGCCCGGCGTTCGGTGCCGGCGAACGTGGAGATGACGTCGACCAGGTCGCGGTCGGCGAAGCCCAGCTCGGCGAGGTCCCCGGGGTGGACGAGGATGACCCGCCGGCCGTTGGAGATGCCGCGGTAGCGGTCGTCCAGGCCGTAGAAGGTGGTGTTGTACTGGTCGTGGCTGCGCATGGTCTGCAGGATCAGGTGCCCGGCCGGCGCCTGCAGGTATTCCAGTGGGCTGACGGTGAAGCGGGCCTTGCCGATGTCGGTGGCGAAGGTCCGGGTGTCACGCGGCGGGTTGGGCAGCACGAACCCGTTGCGGGTGCGCACGCGGCGGTTGAAGTCCTCGAAGCCCGGGCAGACCGCTGCGATGTGGTCGCGGATGACGTCGTAGTCCTCGGCCATGGCGCGCCAGTCGACGGCGTGGTCCTCGCCGAGGGTCGCGGTGGCCATGCGGGCGACGATCACCGGTTCGGCCAGCAGGTGTTCTGAGACCGGTGCCAGGCGTCCCTGCGTGCTGTGCACCACGGACATCGAGTCCTCCACCGAGAGGAACTGCGGTCCGCCCGGGTGCTTGTCGTCCCGGTCGGTCCGTCCCAGGGTGGGCAGGATCAGCGAGGTCCGCCCGTGCACCACGTGGGAGCGGTTGGGCTTGGTGGAGATGTGCACGGTGAGCCCGGTCCGGCGCATGCCGGCTTCCAGTGCCTCGGTGTCGGAGCAGGCCAGCGAGAAGTTCCCGCCCATGGACACGAAGACATCGACGTCGTCGTTCTCGAAGGCCTCGACGGTGTCGGTGGAGTCGTAGCCGTGGACGCGCGGGCTGGCGATGGCGAATTCGGCGTCGAGGGCGGCCAGCCAGTCCTCCTTCGGCTTCTCCCACACGCCCATGGTCCGGTCGCCCTGGACGTTGGAGTGCCCGCGGACCGGGCAGGCGCCGGCACCGGGCTTGCCGAAGTTGCCCTGCAGCAGCAGGACGTTGATGAGTTCCTTGAGCGTGTCCACCGAGTGCGGCTGCTGGGTCAGGCCCAGCGCCCAGCAGATGATGGTGCCCTTGGACTTGTCCAGCAGCCCGGCAACGTGAGTGATCTCCGCCCGGGTGAGCCCGGTGGCCGTCTCGGTGGCGTCCCAGTCGATCTCGGAGCGGGCGGCCAGGTAGGCGTCGAACCCGTTGGTCTGCGCGGCGATGAAGTCGTGGTCGACGACACTGCCGGGCACGCGGGCCTCCTCGGCCAGCAGCAGGTGGCCGAAGGCCTGGAACAGCGCCAGGTCGCCGCCGACCTTGATCTGCAGGAACTCGTCGGCGATCCGGGTGCCGTTCCCGACGACGCCCTTGACGGTCTGCGGGTCGCGGAAGTTCAGCAGCCCGGCCTCGGGCAGCGGGTTCACGGCCACGACCGTGGCGCCGCGCTTGCGGGCGTCGGCCAGGGCGGAGAGCATGCGCGGGTGGTTGGTTCCGGGGTTCTGCCCGACGACGAAGATCAGTTCGGCGTGCTCGAAGTCCTCCAGCGAGACGGTGCCCTTGCCGATGCCGATGGTCGGGGCCAGCGCGGTGCCGGAGGACTCGTGGCACATGTTCGAGCAGTCCGGCAGGTTGTTGGTCCCGATGCTGCGGGCGAACAGCTGGTACATGAAGGCGGTCTCGTTGGCGGTGCGCCCCGAGGTGTAGAAGACGCAGCGGTCGGCCGTGGTGGCGTTGATGTGCTCGCCGATGGTGGCGAACGCCTGGGACCAGGAGATCGGCCGGTAGTGCGTCTCCCCCTCGTGGATGACCATCGGCTCGGTGATGCGGCCCTGGTTGCCCAGCCAGTACTCTGTCTTGTCGGACAGCTCGGCGATGGAGTGGCCGGCCCACCAGGCGGCGTCGGCGGTGCGCGTGGTGTTCTCCTCGGCGAGGGCCTTGGCCCCGTTTTCGCAGAACTCGGCGGGCTTGCGGGCCCCGGTGATCGATTCGGGCCAGGCGCAGCCCGGGCAGTCGATGCCGCCGCGCTGGTTGACCCGCAGCATGGAGCGCAGCGTGCGGGTGACCCCGGCCTGGGCGTAGCCGCGTTCGAGGGCGACCATGACGGCCTTGACGCCGGCTGCGGAGGTCTTCGGGGCATCGACTTCCAGGGCATCCTCGTTGATGTCCTGTTCGGGGGCCGTGCGCTTCACGATGGGGTCCTACTTCCTGTTGCCGGGGGCTGTCGACGCATCCGCTGCCGCGGCCTGGCCGGCCGCGGGGTCGTCGGTATCGATGCGGTGGGGGTGGGTATAGAGGTTCACGCTGTTGCCGCGGGCGAAGGCGGCGACGGTCAGCCCGGCCTGGTCGGCCAGTTCGATGGCCAGCGAGGACGGGGCGGAGACGGCGCAGAGCACCGGGATGCCCGCGAGGTAGGCCTTCTGGACCAGTTCGAAGGAGGCGCGCCCGGAGACCTGCAGGATGGTGTCCTGCAACGGCAGGCGCCCCTCGCGCAGGGCCCAGCCCACGACCTTGTCCACGGCGTTGTGGCGTCCGACGTCCTCGCGCAGGCACAGCAGCGTCCCGTCGGTGTCGAACAGCCCCGCGGCGTGGACGCCCCCGGTCTTGCCGAACAGCGTCTGGCTGGCCCGGAGGGTGTCGGAGAGCCCGAGCAGCGTGCGCACGTCCACGTGGCCCGCGCCGGGGTCGAGGGTGAAGCGGCTGGTCTTGGCCACGGCGTCGATGGAGGCCGTGCCGCAGATCCCGCAGGAGGAGGAGGTGTAGACATGGCGGTCCAGCGACGGGTCCGGGACGATGGCCCCCTCCCCCAGCTGGGCCTCGACGACGTTGAAGGTCTGGCGTCCGTCCTCGTCCTCGCCGGCGCAGAAGCGCATGCTGGCCAGTTCACCGGGGTGGGCGATGACGCCCTCGCTGACCAGGAAGCCGGCGACCAGGTCGAAGTCGTCGCCGGGGGTGCGCATGGTGACGCTGAAGACGCGGCCGCCCAACCGGATTTCCAGCGGCTCCTCGGCGGCCATGGTCTCTTCGCGGACGCGGGATCCGGCCTCCACCGAGTACCGCACGATCCGGCGCCGCTGGGTCAGTCTGCTCACCGTGGGCCTCCTTCGCTCCGCCGCCCTCAGGGCGCGGTGGAAGCGCCCCACCGGGGGTGTTTCACCGACCGTACCACGGCAGCGGGAGCCAACCAGCGTCCGCTCCGGCGGGTGTCCCCGCAGGCGGGACCACCAGCACCGCGTCGGCGTGGGCGAGCCCGCGCATCATGGCCGAACCGGTGTGTTCGGAGGGCACCAGCACCTGCCGGTCCGCGGGGTCGGCCCAGCTGGCGGGCACGAGCCGGTGCGAGTGCCCGGCACCGCGGATCCCCTCGCCGGCGCGTGCCCGGGCCGGGGACGACGGCGGTTGCCCGGTGGCCGCTGCCAACAGCGGTTCCAGCAGGGTCACCACCGTCATGAGCGCAGCCAGCGGGTTGCCCGGCAGGGCGACCAGCAGCCGGCCGTCGGGTAGTCGCGAAAGCATCGCGGGGTGGCCGGGTCGCATGGCCACGGAGCCGATCAGCGTCCTCGCCCCGAGCTGTTCGGCGGCGGGACGGAGGTGGTCCGCCGCCGAGTGCCCGGTCCCGCCGGTGCTGACCAGCACGTCGACGCCCTGGGCCGCCGGGGAATCGAGGGCCTCCAGCGTGGCCCGGCGGTCGTCGCCGATGCGCACGGCGTCCACCAGCGTGCCGCCGAGGGCGTCGATGCAGGCCGGCAGCACCGGCCCGAAGGCGTCCCGGACCTGACCGGGCGCGGGGATGCCGCTGGTGACGACCTCGTCGCCGGTGAGGACCAGGCGCACGCGCACGGGGCCGGTCACGGGCAGGACGTCGTGGCCGCCGACGGCCGCGACGGCGATCCTCCCCGGGGTCAGCCGCATCCCGGCGCGCAGCAGCTCGTCCCCGGCGGAGGCCTCGCGGCCGGCGGCCCGGATGTCGGCACCCTCCCGGGGAGCCGGGTCGGCCCGGAGCACGGTGTGCCCGGGGTCGACGACGGCGTGTTCCTGCCGCACGACCGTCGTGGCCCCGGCGGGGATCGCCTCGCCGGTGACGATCCGCCGGGCCGTTCCGGGGGCCAGGGGCGGGGGCTCGGTGCCGGCGGTGGCATGCGGCCGGGCGGCGGCCTCGGGACGCCACGGGCCCTCACCGGCCACCACCCAGCCGTCCATCGCGGAGGAGGCGTAATGCGGCATGCTGTGCAGCGAGGTGGCGTCCCGAGCCAGGACCCGCCCGGCGGCCGCGTCCAGCGGGACCAGCTGCGGGGGCGCGGCGGCTACGGCCAGGGCACGACCCGCCTCGTGGGACAGGCGGCGGGCTTGCTCCCAGTCGACCTCGTGCACTACTGGTCGGAGCCGCGCAGGTCGAGCAGCGCCTTCACGCGCGCATGGGCTCCCTGCATCGAGGCGGCCTCCCCGGCCATGCCGGCACCGGCCGCCAGGCCGGCGGCGAAACCCGCGATGTAGGTAGTCACCGGGGCAGCAGGCCGCACGATGGAGTGGGCCGCGACGCCGGCCATGCCGAGGATGGCGTCGACGTCGATGGGGGCGTCGGGGATCTCCAGGCCCGCCAACAGCTCGGCCACCCAGGCATCCAGCTCTGGAATCTCGGACATCCGTACCTCCTCTGCGTTGCGGGCTAGGTGGCCCTCCCGTCGACAGGTGGGCGGACGATGCCCGCGTTGTCGGCATCTTCCCAGGTGTCCACGTCGGCGTAGTCCACGCCGTCGAGGCTCACCCTGACTATCTGCACCTTAGCAAGCAGGCGCATCATCGAGGAGTTCGCCAGTCCTTCGCCGGGTTTCTCCGCGGCATCGATGGCCCGCAGCAGCGCCGGTGTCTCGATGACGCAGCTCAGCGGTTGGAGCCGCCCGTCCGCGTCGACGGGCACCCACGCCGTGCCGAACTCCTCCAGCGACAAGCCGTCGGGCCGGCCGTCCGAGGCGGTCCCCGCTGCCCCGGCCGGTGCCTCGGGTGGATGCTCGAGTGCATGGCGCAGGATGCCAGCGGCGATCGGTGCCGGCTCCACCAGGTCGGCCGCCAGGATCAGGGTCAGCGGCGCGTGGGAACCGGGCACGGGCACCTCGCCGGCTGCCCCGTCGCCGAGGGCGCGTGCCCCCGCCGCCACGGCCGCTGCGGGCCCGGCGAAGGCAGGATATTCGCGCGTCAGCGTGATCACCTGCCCGGCATCGGCTTCCGCGGCGTAGCGGGATATCGCGGGGTTCAGTTCGGTGGGCCCGACGACGGCGATGCGGCGGGCGGCGGCCGTGGCCCGCAGCGCGTGGTCCAGCAAGGTGGTCCCCCGGTGGACCAGCAGGGGTTTATCCTGCCCGCCCAGGCGGCTGCCGCGTCCACCGGCGACGAGGATGGCTTCGAAGTTCATGCTGCCGTTCCGGCCAGGAAGTCGGACCATTCGGGTGCCGGGCGTTCGAGCTCGGTGATGAACCAGTGCGGGCCGCGGGGGCGGCTGGGGGTGAAACGGGGCTTCCAACCCAGTTGCGCGAGCGTCCGGTCTCCCTTGGCACGGTTGCAGGCCAGGCAGCAGGCGATGAGGTTCTCCCAGGTGTTGGACCCGCCCCGGGACCGGGGCATGATGTGGTCGACGGTCGTGGCGGCCTTCCCACAGTAGCCGCAGCGGTGGCCGTCACGTCGCAGCACGCCCCGGCGGGTCACCGTGGCCGCCTCTCGGTAGGGCACCTTGATGTAGCGGTTGAGCAGGATCACCGAGGGCCGGCCGATCGCCATCCTCGGCGTCATGACCGGCTCCCCGATCTCGGCCAGCACGCTCGCCTTGCCCGTGAGGACGAGCAGCAGCGCACGGCGGAAGCTCACCACCGCCAGTGGCTCGTATCCTGCGTTCAGTACCAGGGTGCGCATCCGCGTTCCTCGTCGTCATGTCGCCCCCGGGGCGGCGGAAGACCGTCTTCCCGGGGTGCCTGCAACGTCCGTCGGGCACCAGCCTAAGCCCGATGGCCGGCCAATGCGGAACACCGTGGTCGCCCCCGGGGGCGTGTCCATCCCGGGTTCGGTGCGTTAAACAGCGAAGCCCCCACCCAAACGGGGTGAGGACTCCACTAGGGGCTTCGTCTACTAGCCAGCGTAGGTGTAGTAGCCGGTCAGCGGGCCGTACGGGCTGTTGGCCGGACGCAAGACGGTGCCGACCGAGGGGTTCTGGGCGCCGATGATCTGGCCGCCGCCGATGTAGATGCCGACGTGGCCTCCGCCGTTCTGGAACACCAGGTCGCCCGGCTTCGGGGTGGAGGTGCGGACAAACTTGCCGGAGGAGCGCAGCGCCGAGGTGCCGTGCGGCAGGCTGATGCCGTGCTGGGCGTAGACGTACTTCACGAAGCCGGAGCAGTCCCAACCGCTGGGGGTCTCGCCGCCGAAGACGTACGGGGAGCCCTTGTAGGCCAGGGCGGTGGCGGCTATGCCGGACACGCCGGCGCTGGGGGCCGAGGCGATCTCCTTCGGCTTCTCCGCGGAGGCCACCGTGGTGGTGCCCTGTGAGGCGGAAGCGGAAGAGGAGGAGGAGGTCGACGACTGGCGGGTTTCGCGGGTCATGGCGGCGCCGGCGGCTGCCTCCTGGGATGCCTCGCGCTCGGCGGCGGCTTCCTGGGCGGCTTCACGCTGGGCGGCTTCACGCTGGGCAGCGGCTTCACGCTGTGCGGCGCGGTAGGCCGAGCCGTCGGTGGACTCGATGTCGGCGACGGACACGGTGACCGGTGCGGACTTGGAGGCCTTCTTCTCCGGGACCTTGACGGCCGCCGGGGTCGCCACGGAGGCGCGCAGCAGGTCGGCGGCAGGCGCCTGGTCGGCTTCACGGACGGCCGTGGCTCCCTGGGCGGGAACGCCGAGCGTCAGTACGAGGCCGGAAGCGGCGGCGATGACGGCGGCCTGGCGGCCGACGGAACCTGCGTTGGAGGAAACGGCCTTGGAGATCGACTCCAACGGGTTGGTGCGAACGGGGGTGGCGCGGTGCCGGCCCAGAGCTTGACGCTTGGTCATGAATTGATTACCTCTCCCAATGCCTACGAGGTGAGCTGTCGGGTTCGAGTGGGAGTCACTCGGTGTCCCGTCCGGGAAATCGGACCGGGACACTTAACCCCAAGGATCCTTGCGGATCCGGAATGTGGTTCCCCCGCTACTGCCAAGCGATTCTTTGCGAACGGACCTCGGGCAGTGGCAGTATTCGGCAATCTGCCCGAGTGCGCCCGACCCCTATGCGGTCTGGCACGACGACAACTTTATCTGAAATGTTTGTAAAAGTCACGTTCCGGTCACGAATGGGTTATTTCCCGATCACGGAGCGTGATCTGGGGCCTAGAGCCAGCCCGCAGGGTTCACTGCATCGCCGTCAACCAACACCTCGAAGTGGAGGTGGCAGCCGGTCGAGTTCCCGGTGGTGCCGCTCAGCGACACGACGTCCCCGCGCTCGACCTTCTGCCCTACGGAGACCTTCAGGCTCGTGTTGTGGTTGTAGGTCGTCTCGAGTCCGTTGCCGTGGTCGATACGCACGCGGTTGCCCGAGTGCCCGGCCCACCCGGCTTGCACGACGGTGCCCGAGGCGGCCGCCTTGACAGGGGATCCACAGGCAATGCCGTAATCCTGGCCTATGTGGACCTGGGCGCCTTCACCAGTCGGATTTGCGCGCGCGCCGAACGGCGAGGTGATGCGGACATGGTCGACGGGCTGGGCCAGCACGCCGTGCGTGTCGATGGTGCTGATGTCGCCACCGGAGGCTGACATCAGGTAGCTGAGCTGGTCGTCCTTGGTGAAGCTGCTGGTCACCGAGGCCTTCACCATCGAGAAGTCCTCGGAGGCAGGCACGGTGACGTCCGCGACGCTGGCGGCGGATTGGTGCGCGACGCGCTCGGCGTCGTTTCCATCCCCGGTCGTCGCGGGGTATGCAACGGCCAGGGCCAGGCCGGATACGGCGGCCACGGCGGCAAAACGGTGGCTCCACGCCAGCGCCGGGCGGTGGGGCGATCCTTCCTGCCGCGCTTTGCGCCGGGTGGCGGACCGGTCCGAGGCGGCGGCCGGCACGGGGGCCACGGGCTCGGGGGCAAAGGCGAGCGGGGCGGCCGTAAGCGGGGCTTCTTCCGCGCCCGCGGCGACGGAGTCCACGGTGGACGCGGATACGGGTGCTGCGGGCGGTGCGTAGCGCATGCCGCCGGCGAAACGGCGCGCTAGGTAGCGGGCGTCGTCGGCGTCCGCTGGGGGCACGACGGCCCTGGTGGCCACGGCGGCACGGCGGCCGGAACGCTTTTGCTCTGTCAAACGGGGACCTCTCATCGGCGCCTGCGGAGTTAGCTGTCGGATTCGGGCCGGTCCGGCCCGGCCACGTGCAATGAGGTCTGCAACGCGGCTTCACCCCGAGGCGTCCCGATGCCCGGTGGAGCGGGCATCGTGGACCGCCGGAAAATGGGTTCTCCACCCCTGCCTGACAAAAACGAACGGACCCGTTCCGCAGGCAGGGCTAGGCGGTCGGAAGGGGTAAAGGGGACGAAGCCCCATCTGTTACCACGGTACCGGAATCAGATACGAAGTAACAATCCCGTTATCAAACCCGGCGGGCGACAAAGACGTGCGCGCTGACCTCCACGGGCAGCTCCAGGGCCCCCTCGATCCCCTGCACGCGCACGACGACGTAGTCGCCCGCGCGCTCCAGGGTGACCTGTGCACCCGGGCGGATCCCGCCGTCGTTCAGTTGCCCCAGCAGCTCGGGATCGACCTGGATGGCCTCGGCGAGGCGTTCGACGGCGACCGGGCCGGTGTTGCCGTCGCGCAGGGCCGCATCCAGGTTCTGCACGCCGAGGGCGAATTCGTGGGCGGCCGGGCCGCCGAGGATCTCCAGCCCCGGGATGGGGTTGCCGTAGGGCGAATCGGAGGGCTTGCCGAGCAGGTCGTACAGGCGCTTCTCCACGCGTTCGCTCATGACGTGTTCCCACCGGCAGGCCTCGTCGTGGACGTACTCCCACTCCAGCCCGATGACGTCGGCGAGCAGGCGCTCGGCCAGGCGGTGCTTGCGCATCACGGACGTTGCACGTTCACGGCCGGCGGCCGTCAACTCGAGGTGGCGGTCCTGGTTCACCACGACCAGGCCATCGCGTTCCATCCGGGCCACCGTCTGCGAGACCGTCGGACCCGAGTGGTCCAACCGCTCCGCGATGCGCGCGCGCAGGGCGGTGATTTCCTCTTCCTCGAGTTCCAGGATGGTCCTCAAGTACATTTCGGTGGTGTCGATCAGATCTGTCACTGCGTGGCACTCCTGTAGGGCGGGGCGATGGATGGTGAACCCGTGGAAGCAACTCTACCCGCGTTAACAATGCCGTCCGCTTTCGGCATTCCCGGTGTGCATGCGCGAGCATGGGAGCGAGGGCGCTGCCTCCCGCGGAGGGGCGCCCGCACGCAGAACCCACCCATGGCAGGAGCAGAACTTGACCGATTCGCTGAGCATCCCCGCGTCCCTCCTCCCGGCGGATGGTCGTTTCGGCGCCGGGCCCTCCAAGGTCCGTCCGGGGCAGTTGGAGGCCCTGGTCGCGGCCAACCCCGCGATCCTGGGCACCTCGCACCGGCAGGCTCCGGTGAAGGACCTGGTGGGCAGCATCCGCGAGGGGCTCTCCACGTTCTTCAGGGCGCCGGACGGGTACGAGGTCGTCCTGGGCGTGGGCGGGTCCACCGCGTTCTGGGACGTGGCTTCCTTCGGGCTGGTCGAGCAGAAGGCCCAGCATCTCTCGTTCGGTGAATTCGGCTCCAAGTTCGCCAAGGCCACCGACAAGGCCCCCTTCCTGCAGGCCTCCTCGATCATCAGCTCCGAGCCGGGGACCCGCCCGGACGCCGTTGCCGAGGCAGGGGTGGACGTCTACGCCTGGCCGCAGAACGAGACCTCCACCGGCGTGGCCGCCCCCGTGCGGCGGGTCGCGGGTGCCGACGAGGGCTCCCTGGTCCTGGTCGACGCCACCTCGGCTGCCGGCGGGCTGGCCGTGGACGTGGCGGAGACGGACGTGTACTACTTCGCCCCGCAGAAGAACTTCGCCTCCGACGGCGGCCTGTGGCTGGGCCTCTTCTCCCCCGCCGCCCTGGAGCGCGCCGGGCGCATCGGGGCCTCCGGCCGTTGGATCCCGGACTTCCTGGACCTGCGCACCGCGATCGACAACTCGCTGAAGAACCAGACCTACAACACCCCGGCGCTCTCCACGCTGGTGAGCCTGAACGACCAGGTCGAGTGGCTCAACGGCCAGGGCGGCCTGGACTGGGCGGCGGCCCGCACGGCCGATTCGGCCCAGCGTGTCTATTCCTGGGCCGAGGCCTCGCCGGTGGCGACCCCCTATGTGGTCAAGGCCGAGGAGCGTTCGAACGTCATCGCCACGATCGACTTCGACGAGTCCGTCGATGCCGCACGCGTGGCAGGGATCCTGCGGGCCAACGGGGTGGTGGACACCGAGCCGTACCGCAAGCTGGGCCGGAACCAGCTGCGCATCGCCACCTTCGTGGCGATCGAGCCGGATGACGTCAGCGCGTTGACCGGCTGCATCGACTACGTGCTGGAGAACATGTAGCACCACCGGTGTCACGGGCCGCGGTGCCTCCACCTGGCGTGGGGTGCGCCCCGGCCCGTGGTGCGTTGCCGGCGGACGCATTGCCGTTCGGCAGGCGATCACGGCCCGAGGTCCTGGCGGGTGGAGCCTGGCTGGCGGGTGTTCCCTGGCGGGACTCCTACCGGCAGGACTCCTACCGGCGACGCCGGCGTGAGCGGCTGCGCCGGGGTGCGGCCTCGGCGGCCTGTTCGGCGTCGACCAATTCCGCGTCGTCCTCGACGACCTCGTCCGGCTCGTCGGGGCTGGCAGCGGTGTCGACCGTCTCGACGTCCGTGTCGGCGTCGGTTGCCGGGGTTGCGGAACCAGCCCCGGCACCAGCCCCCATGGAGGCATCGGCACCGGCGGAGGCACCGCCGTCGTGCGTGTTTCCGCGTGTCTCTGGTACCGGAGCCTCCGCCGGAGCGCCGGCTTCGGTGCCCTCGGCAGCCGCGGCTTCGGCAGCCTGCTGGGCTTCGCGCTCCTCGGGGCGCACGCGGTCCGCCCAGGGGACCCAGTCGGGGGCCAGCAGCGCCCCCTCGCCGGGCAGCAGGCCCGACTCGCACACCGTGGGAACCTTGCCGCGCGGGACGCGGGCCAGGGTCACGTACCAGTTCCAGCCGGCGTAGCCGGGCAGCCTGGCCTCGAACCGGTGGGTGAGCACCCGGTCGTCGTCGGTGGTGACCCCCAGGTGTGCGCCGACCTGGTCGGCCTCCACGGTTTCCAGCAGCGTGCTGCGGGCCAGGTCGATCGCCGCGCCGAGGACCGCGTCGAGTTTCGGTGCCCGGGCCATGATCAGGCGTCCAGGTCGTCGGCGACGCGGCGCAGGACGGCGGCGATCTTGGTGGCGTGGGCCTTCTCCGGGTAGCGGCCCTTGCGCAGCCCGTTGGAGACGCTATCGAGCACCTTGATGAGGTCCTCGATCAGCACGGCGGTCTCCTCGGCTGGCTTGCGCTTGGCCCGCACGACCGACGGGGCGGCGTCGACGATGCGGGCCGAGAGCGCCTGGGCGCCCTTGCGGCCCTGGGCGATGCCGAACTCCATGCGGGTCCCGGCACGGACCTCGGTGGTCCCCTCGGGCAGCGCCGAGGCATGCAGGTACACCTCCTGGCCGTCGTCCGCCACCAGGAACCCGAAGCCCTTCGAGGCCTCAAACCACTTCACTTTGCCGAAAGGCACTGCACTTACCTCAGTTCTCGCGTACCGGCGGCGCCCGGCCCAGGGGGCCGCGCCGCGTGTGGATTCCCGGCCCGCTCCCGAACCGGCTGCGTCTGCGCGCGGGTACGGTCGGGCCGGGGAAGTCTATTCACCTAGGGTACGGCATGGGCACGGTGCCGCTGACTTTGTGCGCCGTCGCGACGCTGATATTTTGACGGGGTGAACACCACCGAATCCCCTGCCACCGTCCAGCGCGTCGTCACCGTCCTGGCATCCGTGGTCGCGGTGGCGTCGATCCTGTCGCTGGCCGTCGTGCTGGTGCAGTACATGGCCGGGGCCACCCCCTTCACCGCCCTGATGGCGGTGGGGCTGTATGGGTTGCCGGTCGCGTTCCTGCTGCTGATCGCGCTGCTGCTGCTGCGGATCCGCACGCGGCGCCACAGCTGAGGCAGCCCGCGGCCACCGGGAGCATCTCCGCCCACAGCCGGCGCCCAGCCAACTCCCAGACTTTGCACGCACAATGTCTGGCATGACTGACAAACCCGCCGAAGCCCGGCTCCTGGTCGTCGACGACGAGCCCAACATCCGCGAGCTGCTGTCCACCTCCCTGCGCTTTGCCGGGTTCGACGTCGTCGCCGCCGCCAATGGGCGGGAGGCCCTGGCCGCCGTCGAGAAGGAACTCCCCGACCTGGCCGTGCTGGACGTCATGCTGCCCGACATGGACGGTTTCACCATCACCCGCAAGCTCCGGGCCGCGGGCCGCCACTTCCCCGTGCTCTTCCTCACCGCCCGCGACGGGACCGAGGACAAGGTCCAGGGCCTGACCGTCGGCGGCGACGACTACGTCACCAAGCCCTTCAGCCTCGACGAGGTCGTGGCCCGGATCCGCGCGGTGCTGCGCCGGACCCAGCCGCTCGACGAGGACGACGCCGTGATCCGCGTCGACGACCTGGAACTCGACGACGACGCGCACGAGGTCCGCCGGGCCGGCGAGGTAGTCGACTTGTCCCCCACCGAGTTTAAGCTGCTGCGCTACCTCATGATGAACCCGAACCGCGTCCTGTCCAAGGCGCAGATCCTCGACCACGTCTGGGAGTACGACTTCAACGGGGACGCCTCGATCGTGGAGTCCTACATCTCCTACCTGCGGCGCAAGATCGATGCCCGCGAGGACTGGCCGGCAATGATCCAGACCAAGCGCGGGGTCGGCTACCTGCTGCGGTCGGCCGACCGGCGCTAGGCCGTCCCGGGTGCGTTCCCTCCCCCGCCTGCTGCGGCAGGTCTCGCTCCGCTCCAAGCTCGTGGCGTTGATGGCCACGTTGATGATGTGCGGGGTCATCGTCACCGCGATGGCGGCATCCGCCTCGTTGCGCCTGACGCTGCAGGAGCAGATGGATTCGGATCTGAAGGACAATTCCACCGCCCTGGCCAACATCATGTGGTCGTCCTGGAAGAACCAGCAGACCCCCAGCGAGGGCGCCACGCTGGAGTTCAACCGCTTCCGCGGCACCCTGCGCGACAACCAGGGCAAGGTCCTCTACGAACTGCCCCACCCCAAGCACATCGATGCCCCGGTGGTCCCGACGATGTCGATCGAACAGGTCCGCGCGCTCTCGTCGCCCACCATGCAGGTCCCCGGCACCGAGCCCGGCTCGGAGGGGTGGCGCGCCGGGATCTACCAGCTGGGCAACGAGAGCGGCTACATCGTGGTCTCGCTGCCGCTGAAGTCCACGATGGGCACCGTCGACATGGCCACCAAGCTCGTGGTCACCAGCGGCACGCTCGTCACCCTGGTCATGTCGATGATCGCCTACGGCATCACCGGCCGGGCCTTGCGGCCGTTGGTGCGGGTCGAGCGCACCGCCGCGGCCATCGCCGCCGGGGACCTCTCCCGCCGCGTCGAGGAGTACCCACCCGAGACCGAGGTCGGGCGCCTGTCCCGGTCGCTGAACGCCATGCTCACGCACATCGAACACGCCTTCCGCGGCCGTGCCGCCTCGGAACGCAAGATGCGCCGGTTCATCCAGGACGCCTCGCATGAACTGCGGACCCCCCTGGTGACCATCCAGGGATACTCCGAGCTCTACCGGCACGGCGGGGTCACCGGCGAGGAGCAGATCGGCACGGCCATGGGCCGGATCGAAGGCGAGGCCAAGCGCATGGCCCAGCTCGTCGAGGACCTGCTCACGCTGGCCCGCCTGGACGAGCAGCGCCCCCTCGAGCGCCGGCCGGTCGACCTGCTGATGCTGGCCGCCGACGCGGTCGAGGACGCGCGGGTCAATGCCCCGGACCGTGAGGTGGCCCTGATCGGGCTGGACGGTCCGCAACCCCGCAGCGCGCCGAGCAGCGGCGACGAGCTGCGCTTGCGCCAGGTCGTGGGCAACCTGATGACGAACGCGCTGCGCTACACCCCGGCGGGTTCGCCCCTGGAGGTGGCGGTCGGGGTCCTGCCCGTGATCGACGGGCGTTCGGACGCCGTCCTGGAGATCCGCGACCACGGCCCCGGCATCTCCGAGGAGGACGCCTCCCGCGTATTCGAGCGCTTCTACCGGGCCGATAGCTCGCGGCAACGCGAAACCGGCGGAACGGGGCTCGGCCTGGCAATCGTCGCCGCCATCGCCGCCCAGCACGACGGGTCCGTCCGGCTCACCGAGACCCCGGGCGGTGGCGCCACCATGGCCATCCACCTGCCCCTGGTACCCGGCGACCCGTCCTCCACAGACGACGGCGAAGCCTGAGTTGTCCACCCGCTGACGGCCCGCATGCCACAGGGTGTGCGCCACGGGCAGGATCGTGGGGGAACGCCGCACGGCGTTCCGGCCCGCACCGGCGGGCCGTCCGGGGATGAAGGAGTGGACATGGGCAGCTTTGCGGCCAATACCGACGACATGCGTGGACGGGCCCAGGCCGTCCAGGGGACCATCGAGCGGCTGCGCTCGGAGGTCGACACGATGCAGGCCGGCCTGCGCGACCTCGAATCATCCTGGCACGGGGCCGCGGCATCGAACTTCCAGGCAGTGGTCGCCGACTGGCGGGCCACCCAGCTGAAGGTCGAGCAGTCGCTGACGGGGATCAACACGGCCTTGGCGCATGCCTCGCAGCAATATGACGAGGCCGAGGCGGCGAACGCCCGCATGTTCACCTACTAGCGGGCCGCGTGGCGGCGGGCCACCGGCCGGAGCGTGCCGGACGGCTGCAGCGCGTGGTGTTACCGGCCCCCGCCGCCCGTGCCCCGCTGGAACCCCAACAGGGCCCGCAGCTTGTCCTCCGTCCCGGGATCTGCCGGACGGGAGGCCTCGACGTTGGCGTCGGAGACGGCGGCGACGACTTCCTGACGCTGGATGCGCAGGCCGCGTGGGGCGTCGATGCCGACTTTCACGCTGTCCCCGCGCACTTCGAGGACGGTGACGACGACGTCGTCACCGATGAGGATCTGCTCCCCGGCTTTTCGCGAAAGTACTAGCACCCGGCCATCCTAACGTGCTCCCGTGTGCGGTGGCTGGTCGATCTCCCGCCAGGGGATGCCCAGTTCCAGCACGGTGTCCGGGCTGGCGGTCGTCGAGCGTCCGTGGACGGCCACGGCATCGACCGGGGAGACCGCGTCGATGGCCTCCACCCAGGCCCGTGTGTCGTCGCTCTTGCGTCCGGCGTCGACACAGACCCACAACTGGTCGGCTGCGAAGGCGTCGACCTCCTGGACCTGCGTTTCCAGGTCCACCGCGTGGTCGAGACCGTAGGCGACGAACACCGGCTCCCCCGCGCGGACCCCGGCTGCCCGGGCCTCGACGCGGCCGACCCGGTCACCGATGCGCAGCGCCTTCGTGGCCGTCGCCCCGGGGCCCGGAGCCACGTTCGACGCCCCCGACTGGTGGACCGGCAGGCCGGATCCGGCCAACGCAGCAGCGCCCCGGTGGGCATCAGCCCCCAAGCCCACGACGACCACCAGGTCGCCGGCACCCTGCAAGGGAGCCGGGCGGGCCGGGGGCTGCCGGGCCGGGGCGGGGATGTCCGTCTCGGCCGATGGCAAGTCCACCCGCGCGGCACGAGCCCCGTTGGAGGGTGCGGCGCCGAAGGTCAGGTCGTCCATCAGCCGGTCGAAATCGGCTGACTCCGTCGACACCCCCGGCTCCGTGCGCCCGTTGACCTGGGCTTCATCGACGTCCGCCTCGACCAGCAGGGCGACCAACGTGTTGCGTTCGGGCAGGGGCTGGTGCGGTGCCGCGGCACGCCGGCCCCGGGGACGGGCCGTGGGTTCGGCATCGGCGTCCGTGGCGGGGACGACGGCACGTTCTGGACGGTCCGCCGGGTCGTCGTCCGCGTCGGCGGGCTCACCGCTGCGTCGGGTTCCGGCGGGCACCTCGATGACGGCCTCGACGTGCCGGCGGGACAGGAAGCCGCCGAGTCCACCGACCGTGACGCGTTCGGCGGAGACGATGCGGGCTTCGGGGCCGTAATCGGTCCTGACGCGTTCGCGGAGTTCTTCCAGCGAGCCGGCCTCAAGCTGAAATCTGGTTGGTTGCACGCACCACTCCCACGGTTTCTATTTCCGCTCCCCCGGCGGTGGCTTCCTGGTAGGACAGCACGGGCAGGCCGCTGGCCAGCGGGGCGACCAGGCGCTGGATGGCCGGGCGCAGCGCCGGGGCACACACCAGGACCGCCGAGAGCCCGCGGTTGCCGACATCGGCCAGCGATTCCTTGATCCCGGCATGGACCTGTTCGAGCCGTGCCGGATCCAGCAGGATCTGCGTGCCGTGTTCGGAGGGCCGCAGCCCCTCGAGCATGCCCTGTTCCAGGGCGGGATCGATCATGATGACGCGCAGCGTCCTCTCGTCCAGGTGCCCGGCGGCCAGGGCCGGGCCGAGGGCCTGACGAGCCGCTTCAATGAGTCCCTCGGGATCCGTCGAGGACTTGGCCCGCAGTGCCAGGGCCTCGTAGATCCGCTGCAGGTCGTTGATGGGGACCATCTCGGCCAGCAGGCCCTGCAGGACGCGCTGGACCTCGGCCAGGCTCAGCAGCCCCGGGATCAGCTCGTCCACGGCCGAGGGGTTGATCTCCTTGATGCCGTCGGTCAGCACGCGCACGTCCTCACGGGTGAGCAGCCGGGCGGCATTGGACTGGACCACCGAGGACAGGTGGGTGACGACGACGGAGACCCGGTCGATCGTCGTGGCCCCGGCCATCTCCGCATTGTGTCGCAGCTCGGCGGGGATCCACTTCCCGGCCAGGCCGAAGACCGGCTCCACGACGCTGGGGCCGGGCAAGCCTTCCAAGTGGTCCCCCAACGCCAGGATCTTGCCGCGGGGGGCCTGCCCGCGGCCGGCCTCGACGCCGGCGATGCGGATGACGTACGTGGACGGCGGCAGGTCCACGCTGTCGCGGGTGCGTACCGGCGGCAACACGATGCCCAACTCGTTGGCGATGCGCCGGCGCAGGGCCCGGACGCGGGCCAGCAGGTCGTCGCCACCGCCGTTGACGATGTCGACCAGATCCGGGGCGAGCTGGACCTCGAGGGCGTGCACGCGCATGGCCTCGATGATGTCCTCGGTGGTTTCCTGCGGGGCGACCGCCTGCGCGGCCTGCTCCGAGGCCTGTTCGGCCGCCTGCGCCTTCTCCTGGGCCTTCACCCGCTGGGAGGCGAAGATCAGCAGCCCGCCGACCAGCACGAAGGGCAGCTTGGGCATGCCCGGGACCACGGCAAGGGCGATGGCCGCTGCCCCGGAGATCATCAGGGCGGTCCGGGACTGCGAGAGCTGGGTCGAGGCGGTGGAGCCCATGTCGGACTCGGCGTTGGACCGGGTGACGATCATGCCGGTGGACACGGCCATGAGCAGTGCCGGGATCTGCGTGGCCAGCCCGTCGCCGATGGTCAGCAGGGCATAGGTGTTCAGTGCCTCCCCGACGTCCATCCCGCGCTGGAGCATCCCGATGGCGATGCCGCCGACGAGGTTGATGACGATGATGACGATCCCGGCGATGGCATCGCCCTTGACGAATTTCGAGGCACCGTCCATCGCCCCGTAGAAGTCGGCCTCCGCGGCGACCTCGGCACGGCGTTCGCGGGCCTGGGTATCGGTGATGAGCCCGGCGTTCAGGTCGGCGTCGATCGCCATCTGCTTGCCCGGCATCGCATCGAGGGTGAAGCGCGCGCCGACCTCGGCGACGCGTTCGGCGCCCTTGGTGACGACGACGAACTGGATGACGACCAGGATCAGGAACACCACGAAGCCGATGATCAGGCTGCCGCCGATCGCGATGTGCCCGAAGGCGGCGATCACCTCGCCGGCGTAGCCGCTGCCGAGCACCAGCCGCGTCGAGGCGACGTTGAGGCTCAGCCGCAGCAGGGTGGCCACCAGCAGCAGGGACGGGAAGACCGAGAAGTCCAGGGGCTTCTTGACGAACATCGTGTTCAGCAGGATCACCAGTGCCAGTAGGATATTCACGGCGATCAGGCCGTCCAGCAGCAGGGCGGGGACCGGCACGATCAGCAGCAGGATGATGCCGACCACTCCGAGGGGGACGGCGAGCTTGGCGAGGGTCTTGAAGTTCATCGGGATGCCTTCTCGGTCAGGGGTCGTGCCGGCAATGCGGTGGGGTGGGTGGTCGGGGTCGGGCCGGACCGGTCGGGTGGGTGTCCGGTGCGCCGGGCTGCCGGGTCGGGCACGGTGTGCACGCCGGAGGCGTTGCCCCGGGCCTTCAGTGCCATCACGAAGGCCAGGACGACGGCGACCTGGCCGTAGAGCTCGACGGGGATCTCCTGGCCGAGTTCGCAGCCGGCATGCAGCGCCCGGGCCAGTGGGATGTCGCGGACCATGGGCACCTGCTTGTCCTGGGCCTCCTCGCGGATGCGGGCGGCGATCGTCCCGGCTCCCTTGGCGACCACGCGGGGGGCCGATTTGCCGGGTTCGTAGCGCAGCGCCACGGCCACATGGGTGGGGTTGACCAGGACGACGTCGGCTTCGCCGATCGCGGCGATCATGCGGTTGCGGCTCATGGCCAGCTGGCGCGAACGGCGCTGGGACTTGATCAACGGGTCACCGTCGGTCTTCTTGCCCTCGTCCTTGACTTCCTTGCGTGTCATGCGGGTGTGCTTGCGGTTGCGCCGGCTCACCACGATCAGGTCGACCGCTGCCAGGACGAGCCCGGCCAGCACGGAGGCCTGCAGCAGCGAAGCGGCCCCGTTGGCAGCCGATCCGAGCAGGGAGGTCAGCGGGAGCAGCCCGGAGTGCAGCAGCAGCGGCATCAGCCCGGAGACCACGACCCACAACACCAGCCCGACGACGGCGATCTTCAGGAAGGCCTTGACCCCTTGCCAGACTGCCTGGAGGCCGAAGGTGCGTTGGAAGCCGTTGACCAGATTCAGGTTGGAGGCGTCGAACTTGAACTTGCGGAAGTAGATGCCTCCCTGCAGGGCTGCGGCACCGGCGACGACGATCAGCACGGCGGCCAGCATGGGCATCAGCGTCCCGGACAGGGACCCCAAACCGGCGTCCAGGGCGGCCAGCACGCCCGAGGTCTCGGGCTGCTCGATCACCGAGGTGACGGTTTCCAGTTGCCGGCGTCCGGCGTGTTCGCCGGCGGCCATCACGGTCGGGACCATGAGCGCCGCGGCGCCGATGCCCAGCCAGGCGGTGAGGTCCTGGGACCTGCTGGTCTTGCCCTTGGAGCGCACTTCCTTCATGCGCTGTGGTGTCGCCTTTTCGGAACGTTCCCCGGAGTCCTCTGCCATCAGCCCATCACCGCCCGCAGTGCCTCGAGTCCGGAACGGACGAGCGCCGAGACGACGGCGGGCAGCACCACGAACACGGTGCCGGCCAGCGTCAGGGTCAGGAAGATCTTCAGCGGGAAGCCCATGGCGAATGCGTTCAGGGCCGGAGCGGCGCGGGTGAGCAGGCCCAGTCCGATGTCGGCCAGGAAGAGCACCACCAGCAGCGGCCCGGCGATCTGGACCGCCGAGAGGAACATGTCGGTCAGCCCGCCCACGGCCTCCTCGGCCACCGCGTCCAGGCCGATGCCCGCACCGAGCGGCAGGGCGTCGAAGGAGCGGAAGAGCCCGGAGAGCACCAGCTGGTATCCGTCGGAGGCCACGAGCAGGGCCAGGGCGGCGAAGTGGAACAACCGGGTGAACTGGGCGCCGTTGACCATGGACTGCGGGTCGAAGGCCTGCGCCAGCTGGAATCCGCCGAAGAGGTCGATCAGGCCGCCGGCGGCCTGGACGGCGGCGAAGAGCAGCATGACCAGGAAGCCCAGGGCGGCGCCGGAGAGCAGTTCGAGGATGAGGGCCCCCACGTAGGCCCCGGTGTCCAGGGGCACGTAGTCGGCCACCACGCGCGGGGAGACCGCCAGGGCCAGTCCGACGCCGATCATCGCCTTGATCCGGGCGGGGATGGAGTTGTGGGAGAACGGCGGGGCGATGACGATGAAGGCCGTCACGCGCACGGCGGCCAGCATCATGGCGTAGAGCCAGTCCAGCGGCAGGGAGATGGCCATGTCATCCGCCCTGGAGCAGCGAGGGGAGCTTGTCGAAGAGGTCGTGCGTGAACAGGACCATTTCGGAGATCATCCAGTGCCCGCAGACGACCAGGGCGATCGCCACGGCGACGGCCTTGGGGACGAAGGACAGGGTGATCTCCTGGATCTGCGTCATCGACTGGATCAGCGAGATCGCGAAGCCGACCACCAGCGAGGTGACCAGCACCGGGGCGGCCAGCTTGGCGGCGACGAGCAGGCCGGAGAGGCCGATGTCCAGGACGGCATTGGTATCCATCTCAGCCACCACCCGATCCGTAGCTGCCGATGAGGGCGGTGACGATCAGGCCCCACCCGTCGACCAGGACGAAGAGCAGGATCTTGAACGGCAGCGAGATCATGACTGGCGGGAGCATCATCATGCCCATGGACATCAGCGCGGAGGCGACGACGAGGTCGATGACCAGGAACGGCACGAAGATCACGAAGCCGATGATGAACGCGGCGCGCAGCTCGGAGATCATGAAGGCTGGGATCAGCGTGGTCAGCGCGACGTCGTCCGGGGTCGCGGGGTTCGCCATCCCGGCGGCCCGGGTCATCAGGGCGATGTCCTCCTCCCGGGTGTGGGCCATCATGAAGTCCTGCAGCGGCGCGACGCCGGCGTTTAGGGCCTGGTCGAAGGTGAGGCTGCCGTTGAGGTAGGGCTGGACGCCCAGGTCGTTCATCTGGGTGAGCACCGGGGCCATGATGAACAGCGAGAGGAACAGCGCCAGGCCCGCGAGGACCTGGTTCGGTGGGATCGTCGGCAGGGCCAGGGCGTTGCGGGTCATGGCCAGGACGACGAAGATCTTGGTGAACGAGCTCATCATCAGCAGCAGGGCGGGGGCGACCGAGAGCAGCGTGATGGCGATCAGGGTCACGACGGCGGAGCTCGGGGTCCCGTTGGGGCCGTTGATCTCCACGGAAAGACCGCCGTTGTCACCGCCGGGCGTGGGCTCGACCGGTGCCGCGTGGCCGGTGGCCGCGGTGGCCAGCAGCAGGGCGGCTGCGACCAGCAGGATGGCCACGAGCAGGACGGGCCAGCGGAGTCGGGATGCTGCTGCCGCCCGGGGTGCCGGGGTCATGACGGGCCGCGGCGCCACGCCGCGGCTGCTTGCCGCCAGGTCTGGGCGGACAGGATCGACCCGGCCAGCGGGGAGGCCGGTTCCCGGGTGTGTGCCGCGGCGCCGTGGGTGCGGCTGCCGCGCAGGTCGCGCCGGGACTCCGGCGCCGGGGTGGTGCCATGGTCGACGGCGTCGTCGTGGCAACTGTCGGAGCCGTCGGTCCCGGTGCCTTCCGCCGCGTCCGCCACCGGGCTGCAGCTCCCGGCGTCGGCCGGGCCCTGGCTGCGGTGCCGCGCGTCGTCGAGGTTCAATGCGAACAGGCGGCCGCGGTCGTTTCCGGCGGGTTCCTCCTCGGCGGCGGGCGCCGCATAGCTGTCGAGGACGTTGACCGACTGGTCCCCCACCCCGAGCAGGTAGCGCTTGCCGCCGACCTCGATCAGGGCCACCGAGGCCTTGGCCCCGATCCCCTGCCGTGCCACCACGGAGATGTCACGGCGCTGCCCCGAACCGGAGTGGGGTACCAGCTTCCGGCGCAGGACATAGAGCAGCCCCAGCACCACCGCCAGGGAGACGATGACGCGCAGGACGAGGAACAGGTTCTCCAACTAGCCGAGGCCTTCCGCGACATCGAGGATCTGCGTGATGCGGATGCCGTAGTCCTGGTCCATCACGACCACCTCGCCATGGGCGATCAACCGTCCGTTGAGCAGCACGTCCGCGGGGGCGCCGGCGGAGCGGTCGAGTTCTACGACGGCGCCGGGCTCCAGGTTCAGGACATCGCGGACCGCCATGCGGGTACGGCCGATCTCCACGGTGAGGGCCATCTCGACGTTGTTGATGCGCCCGAGCCGGGATCCGACGTCGTTCCCGTTCTCGCGGGTCTCGGCCACGCTCGCGTCGCGGCCGGCGTGGTCGCGGATGCGCAGGCCGAACCAGCCGGCAGTGGTGCCCTCGGCCTCGAGGGCGAAGACAACGGTTTCGTGGTCGTCCAGCAGGGCCTCGGCGGTTGCCGGGGCGGCCGGGGACAGCACGCCGGTGCCCAGGACCCCGGTGGCCGCCTCGAGGGCCGGGCGCAGGACGTCGGCGATGGAGACCAGCGAGGCGTCCATCCCCTCGGTGCCGGCCAGCACGCTGCCATCGACGTGGACGGCGACATCGGCGGAGAATTCGCCCACGAAGGTGGCGGTCACGGTCTCGCCCACCCCGCCCAGCAGGGTCCGGGCCCCGGCGTGGATGCGGGCCGTGAGCGTGCGGGTGGTGGGCAGGACGGCGGCCAAGGCCTCGGCCGCCGAGACGTAGAGCTCGGTCGAGTGCAGGACCGGCTGGCGGGTCTGGTCGATGGTCATGCGGGGTTCTCCTCGGTGGAAACGACGACGGCGGCAATGCGCCCGTTGCGGGTGCCGACGGCGGCGCGGCCGAGCCGGCGGCCGTCCACGCTCAGCTGCAGCGGTCGGTGGGATGGGTGGGGCAGGGCCAGCACGTCGCCGACCGCGAGGTTGAGGATCGAGCGCGGGGTCACGCGCTTGGGTGTCAGCTCCAGGCAGACGTCGATGGGGATGGTGGCCAGTTGCCGGGACAGCTGCTCGGCGGGATCGCCCGCGGAGGCGGCGGCCGCCTCGTGGGTGGCTCCCAGTTGCGGGAGCACCGCGTCGGCCGGAATCGCGATGGTGGACACGATCGTCCGGTCCCCCACCCTGACGTCG
>DATNBS010000103.1:0-8156 GCA_035571895.1 Arthrobacter sp.
GTGAGCTCCCACCCCGTGGAGGTCCGCGTCAGGGTGCGTCCGCCCAGCTGCCGGTCCAACGCGGCCATGCGGCGGGAGACGGTCGTGTGGGTGGTCTCCAGCGCCTCGGCCACGGCCGTGAAGCGCCCGAGGCGGGCCACCGTGAGCAGGATCAGCAGATCGTCGGGACTCGGGAACCTGTTCATGGCCTCCTGGCCTCTCCGGGTGTGCATCGGTGCACACCGCTTATGCCGATTTAGTGCTTGAGTGCACCATAGCAGCATGTGATGGTGGTCATAGGCGGGGTCGTCCCGCGCAGATAACAGCAAAGGGGAGTACAGGCAATGGCGACTATCGGATGGATTGGACTCGGGCACATGGGTGGACCCATGACGGCGAACCTGGTCAAGGCCGGGCACGAGGTCCGGGGGTTCGACCTCAGCCAGGAGGCGTTGGCCGCCGCTGCCGAGCAGGGCGTCCAGACCACGGGCAGCATCGCCGAGGCCATCGACGGTGCCGAAGTCGTCTTCACCATGCTGCCCAAGGGAGACCATGCCAAGGCCGTGTACCTCGGTGAGGGCGGAGTGCTCGAAAACGTCGGGACAGACGTCCTGCTCGTGGACTCCTCGACCATCGACATCGAATCGGCGCAGGCGCTGCACGACGCGGCAGCTGCCCACGGCAACCGCTTCGTCGACGCCCCGGTCTCCGGGGGCATCTCCGGCGCCGAGGCCGGAACCCTCACGTTCATGGTCGGCGGCGAGGCCGGTGCCGTGAAGGCCGCCAGCGACTACATCGAGCCGATGGCCGGGAACATCATCCCCACCGGTGCGGCCACGACCGGGCAGGCGGCGAAGATCTGCAACAACCTCATGCTCTTCATCAACCTCGCCTCCACCTCCGAGGGGGCCGTCCTGGCCGACCGCCTGGGACTGGACCGCAAGGTCTTCTGGGACATCGCCAGCGTCTCCTCCGGCGACAGCTGGGCTCTGCGCACCTGGTACCCGCTGCCCAACGTGGTGCCCACGGCCGCCTCCAACAACGACTTCGCGCCCACCTTCACCACCGAACTGGCCCACAAGGACATCAACCTGGCCCTGGCGGCGGCCCGGCAGACCGACACCCCGCTGGTGCTGGCCGAACAGGTCTCGTCAATGTTCGAAACCCTGGTGCAGGATGGGAAGAAGGGCCTGGACTGCTCGGCCATCGTCCAACTCGTCGACGGGACCCACCAGCCGGCCGCAGCCACGACCAACGGAGGCGCAGCATGAGCCAGAACACCAACACCACGCAGGACACCGCCGCCCTCGGAGGCGAGGCCGCGGCCCGCACGGCGACCAATCAGGCCGCCGGCGCCTCGGTCGACGCCTCCCGCCCCACCGGCGACGCCGTGCTCGACTGGCCCCAGTGGATCGGCGGCGAACGCCGGGACTCCGTCACGGGGCAATGGCGCGACGTGTCCAACCCGGCCCTCCGCGACTCGGTCATCGCCCGCGTTCCGGCCTCCGGTACCGAGGACGTGGAGCTGGCCGTCCAGGCCGCGCGCGCCGCGTTCCCGGCCTGGGCGGCCCTGCACTTCACCGGCCGGGCCCGGCCGCTGGCGCAGATCGCCGACGACATCGAGGCCGAGGCGGAGGAGTTCGCCCGCCTCACAGCGCTGGATACAGGCAACGCCATCCGCACCCAGGCCCGCCCCGAAGTCGCCACGTTGGTGGCCCTGTTCCGCTACTTCTCCGGCGTCGCCGGCGAGGTCAAGGGCACGACCCTTCCGGCGGGGGAGGACCAGCTGCAGTACAGCCGGCGCGAACCGCTGGGGGTCGTGGGCGCGATCCTGCCGTGGAATTCCCCGCTGATGATCGCCGGCTTCAAGGTCCCTGCCGCGTTGGCGTCCGGGAACACGGTGGTCCTCAAGGCGGCCGACGACGCACCCCTGACCATCCTGAAGCTGGCGGAGGTCTGCAACCGCCACCTGCCCGCCGGCGTCCTGAATGCACTGACCGGCCGCGGGTCCGTCATCGGGCAGGCGCTGGCGGAGCACCCGGGAGTGGACAAGGTCTCCTTCACCGGGTCCACCGAGGTCGGCCGCGGCGTGGCCGCACAGGCCGGCGAGCGCCTGGCCCACATGTCGTTGGAGCTCGGCGGCAAGAACCCGTCCATCGTCTACCCTGACGCGGTCGACGACGACCTCATCGACCAGCTGCTGCTGGCCTCGCGTTTTGCCCGCCAGGGGCAGAGCTGCACCGCGGGCTCGCGCCTGTTCCTCCACCGGGACGTCTACGACGACGTGCTGTCCCGGCTGGTGCCGCGCTTGGGCGCCATGACGGTCGGGGATCCGCTGGACGAGGCCAGCGACATGGGGGCGGTCATCAACGCCAAGCAATACGACGGGATCACCGGGTACCTCGACGAGGGGCGCACCCTCGACGGGCTCGAGACGCTGCTCGGCGGCAGTGCCCCGGCAGAGGGCGAACTGACCCGGGGCTACTACCATGTGCCCACAGTCTTCGGGGGCGGCCGGAACGACTTCCGGCTGGCCCGCGAGGAGATATTCGGCCCGGTGCTGATGGCGATCCCGTTCAGCAGCACGGAGGAGGTGGTCAGGATGGCCAACGACACCCACTTCGGCCTGGCCGCCTACGTCTTCAGCCACGACCTCGACCGGGCGTTGAGCACCGCGCACGCGCTGCAGGCCGGCTGGGTCCAGGTGAACCAGGGCGGCGGCCAGGTCGTCGGCCAGGCCTACGGCGGATACAAGCAGTCCGGCATCGGCCGCGAGGTCTCGCTGGAGGGTATGCTCGAGGGCTTTACGCAGACCAAGCAGATCAACGTCAAGCTCCGTCCCGCCCGGCAGGGATGATGGACGCGCCCGCAGGGCAGGAGTCCGGCCCCGGCATCGAAGTCACCATCGAGGCCGGGGTGGGCATGATCCTGCTGCGCAACCCCGCCCAGCGCAACGCCCTGACCCGGCAGATGTGCCGGGAGATCGCTGAGACGGCGGCATGTCTCGATGCGCGGGAGGACGTCGACGTCCTCGCCGTGCGCGGAGAGGGGGCCACCTTCAGCGCGGGGGTGTCGATCGGTGAACTACGCCAGGTGATCCTCGACGACGACGGAAGCACCGACCACCTCACGGCCGCCGACCGTGCGTTGGGCCGGGTCCGCAAGCCGACCATCGCCGTCGTGCAGGGGCATTGCATGGGCGGCGGCTGGCAGCTCGCCTCGGCGTGCGACTTCATCGTCGCCTCACAGGATGCCTCCTTCGGCATCACCCCGGCCAAGCTGGGCATCATCTACCCGCGTGCCGGCGTCGACCGGCTGGTGCGCCTGGTCGGACCCGCCACCGCGAAGTACGTGCTGATGAGTGCCCGGACCTTCACTGCGTCCCGGGCCCAGGACATGGGGCTGGTCGCCGAGGTGCTGCCAGCCGCGGAGTTCGAGGCCGGCGTCCAGGCGCTGTTCACCGACCTGCGGGCCCGCTCGCGCTTCTCCATGTCCACCACCAAGGGCCTCATCGACACGGCCGGAGACCCCGCCACCGAGCCGGCGGTCCTGGCCAGCGTGTGGGACCGGGCGTGGACCGAGATGGCGGCCGGCCCCGACATCGACGAGGGCATCGCGGCCTTCCTGGAACGACGCGATCCCGACTTCGGCTGGCGGCCCGGACCCTAGCGCGCGGACTGGACCCTAGCGCGCGAACCGGGCTGTCTGCCCGGAGCAGGGGGTGGATACGGAAAAGGTGCCAGCGGCCGGGCCGCTGGCACCTTTCTCGTTGGTGCGGTTACCGCTTGGTGAAGGTCACGACCTGGGCCTTGTCGCCCGTGCGGTTGTGCAGGTGGAGGAACAGGCCCTTCTCCTGGTTGGCCTTCTTCTTGGCCATCGCCATCTTCTTCGGGAAGGCGTTGCTGTAGTCCTGGACGTGGGCCGTGAGGGTCTGGCCCGGCAGGTCGGCAAAGGCCGTGCCCGTTCCGGCTCCCTCGAACCACAGATCGGGATCGACCGCGTTGTACGCGATCCAGTCCGTGCCGTCGACCGGGACCTGGGCCCCGGACTCATCCGCGTTGTACTGGCTCCAGGTGGAAACTCGGTACTGGATCTGGCCGGAGGACTGTTCCGTCACGCCCAACGCGGCCAGGGAAACCGGCAGGCCCACCGTGTTCGTGTCGAACGTGTTGGAGTCCGTCTCGCCGGTCAGGCCGTTGGTTGGCCAGAGATCGACCTGTTCGCCGGTCTTCAGGTTGTAGGTCGCGGCGAGATCCAGGTCGAGCTCGTCGACGTTTGTGTTGAACGTGACGAAGTCCGCCTTGTTGTCCCCGTTGGTGTCGATCTCCACGTCGATCTCCGTGCCGCCGGCCAGATGGGCCCAGTTGCCGAAGGTGCTGATGCCGAAGTTCAACAGCCCACCGGCGACCCCGTTGGAGGGGGCATCGGAGGCGGCGCCGACGTACTGCAGGTCCATGGCGCGAGCGCCGGGGATCTCGTCGGCGGACTTCGGGAGCTTGGCGCTGGAGGCGCCGAGCTCGAAGGCGGAGACCAGGGACAGGACGCGCTCGTCGCCGTTGCCCAGCAGCAGGCCCTTGCCCTTGAGCTTGACGTTGGCGGTGGCCTTGTTCTTCTTGGTCGTGATGTTCTTCTGGTTCACGGCCATGTCGCTGGACGCCTTGGGGGCGGCCTGGACCGGAACGCGCAGGGCCGGCTGGCCCTTCGCGGTCAGTTCGATGCGCCCCGTGGCGTCGGCCAGGTACTGGCGGTTCAAGCCCAGCTGCTGCTTGTCCATCGTCGGATCCATGGTCTTGGCGAACTTCTTCGGGTCGATGGTCAGGGTGACCTTGACCTTCTTCGACTTGCCCGGCTGGATGCTGACCGTGCTGGCGCCCAGCGAGTAGCTGGCGCCCGGGATCGTCGTGGCCGGAATGTAGTCGAGGCGGTAGTGCTGGGTCCACTTCGACTTGTTCTGCACCGTGATCGAGCTGGTCTTCGTGACCTTCTTCTTGCCCAGTTCGATGACGCCGAACGAGAGGGAGGTCAGGTCGGGAGCGTCGGTCGCGTAGGCGTAGACGGGGGTCTTGATCGCGGCATCGGCGATGACGCGGCCGGAACCCACCCGGTTGGGACCGTAGGTCTCGCCGTTGGCTGCCTTGACATCGGCCGTGGCCGTGTTCATCACGATGGACTTGACCTGGTAGGCCGTGTAGTTGCCGGATCCCGCGACCAGGGCGGCGATGCCCGCGGTGAGCGGGGTGGCCATCGACGTGCCGGACATGACTGCCGGTCCATTGCCCGTGCCCACACCCGCGGATCCGATGAGGGTACCCGGCGCGGCGACGTCGGGCTTGACGATCCCGTTTGACCCGTGGACGCCACGCGAGGAGCTGGAATTCAGCGTGTCCAGGGCACCGGATTCGCCCGAGGCTGTCCCGATGAGGTCCTGGTCGAGCTGCACCTGCAAGGTGCCGGCCTCGGCGGCGGGACGCAGCTTCTGTGAGTAGTCCTTGTTGAACTGGATGCCGGGAATCTTGGTGTTGCCGGCGATGCCGGCATCGAAGACGCTGCGCGGGGAGTCGAGGACGACGCCGGCGCCGCCGGCAGCTGCAACGTTGTTGAACCGCTGGCCCGAACCGCAGGGGAACGCGCCGTTCTCTTCCCACTGCAGCCAGACCCACTTGCCGTCGAAGTCGGTGCCGGCCGGGAAGGCATCGCAGCCGAACTTGTTCGAGGCATCGGGCACGACGACGGTTCCGGTGAGCTGGTCCTCGGAGGCCGCCGCGTAGTCGAAGTTCACCGAGTACTGTCCGGCGGCGGTGCCGGCCACCTCGGCCGGGGCCAGGATGCGGGCACCGTCTAGGGTGATCTTCGAGCCCACGGAGTTGGCCACGGTCAGTGACGAGCGGGAGTTCCCCGGCGAGCCTCCGACGTCGGTGACGTCGCCCGCGTTGCCCGAGGCGACGACGGAGAGGATGCCCTGCTGGGCCAGTGCGTCGACGATGTCGTTTTCGGGATCCTCGACCGGGGAGTTGTCCGAGCCGAGGGACATGTTCACGATCTGGGCCCGGTCGCTGAAGTCGCCGTCGTTGTTCGGATCCAGGACGTAGTCGAGGGCCTGGCCCACGACGTCGGAGGAGCCTTCGCAGCCGAAGACCCGGATGCCGACCAATTGCGCTTCCGGAGCGGAACCGGGGCCGATCTTCATGCCCGCGACGTCCTTGGCGCTGAGCGTGGAGTAGTCCCCGGAGAACGTCTTGCCATCCGCGTCGACCCCGTAGCCGGCGGCGGTGCCGGAAACATGGGTGCCGTGGCCGGCGGACGCGCAGTCCAGCGGATTGGCATCTGGCTTCGGAACGGGCTGGTACGTCTCCGCCCTCGGATCGGCGTTGTAGTCATCGCCGACCAGGTCCCAGCCGCCGATGAACTTCGCGGGATCGAGCAGCCCGGAGTTGGCCGAGGGCAAGGTATTGGATGCCTGGGCCTTCTTGTAGGCCTCGACGGTACCCGGACCGCCGAAATCTGCGTGCGTGTAGTCCACACCGGTGTCGAGCACGGCGATGGTCACGTCCTTGCCCGTCTCGTCCAGGGCCGTCCAGGCGTCCAGGGCCTTGGTGTCGACGACCGACCCCTTGTTGGTGGGCGACTTCGGCACGACGGCCGTGATCTTCACGACGTCGGGGCGCTGGGCGAGCGAGCGGATGGCATCGGCGTCGCCACGCAGGGCGACACCGGGCAGGGAGTTCGTCGTGTTGTAGACGACCTCGGACTTGGAGGCCTTCGCCGCGGCTGCGCCCTGTGCCTTGATGTTCTTGCGGATCTGCTTGACCTTGGTTTCGTTCTTTACCGGCTTGGCCATGCCGCGGGCCACGCTCTCCGACTGGGTGGCCGCGAAGGCACCTTCCCCGCTGAACTGGACGTAGGCGGTGACCTCGCCCTTCTTGCTGACCATGGGGCCGGAGACCTTCAGGTTCTGCAGGGTCTTGAGGTCCTGCTTTTTCAACGCCGAACCCCCGAAAGCCTGGGCTTGGCTTCCGGGGGTGCTGTTGATGTCTTTTGGCGCGGCATTGGCCGGAACCGACATGGTGGCGGCCAAGACGATTCCCGAGGCCGCCGCCACGACGGCCCGGGCAAGCCGGGGCCGGTGCGAGTGATTCATGATGCTCCTTGTAACCGATTGGGCGGTTTTCGGGGCACCGGTGGGGCGATTACCCCCGTGCGCCCCACGCCATAGCCTAAGTGACTGTGGTCACAAGTCAAGTAGTCGTTTTACATTTTTTGGGCAGGTGGATCCCGCATGTTGACAATGGTTTTGGGTCAATTTCGTGGGTTGACTCTGCTGGGCTCGGCGGGCGCCGAGCCATCCGGGCGGGCGCCGAACGGCGCTGTGAAGGCGGCCCCGCGGTTGGCTGCGGAAGGAGGGCGTCTGGCGCGCCCTCTGCAAAGCGGGGGAGCCGCTTTGTAAAGCGTCGACAGAATCCGTGAAGCATCGCGGAAAATGGCGATGAGGCCGCCGGAACGGCGCATGCGCCGAGGAACTAAAGCGGGAGCCGCATCCCCGGATGGGTGCGGCTCCCGCCGTCGTGCCGGTGGTTGGGTCAGGCGCTGGCGCCGCCCTGCCACAGGGCGTCGAAGGGGGCATGCGAGGTGACGCGGTGTTCGATGCCTGCCGTGACGAAGGCCTTGGCGGTGCGGGCCGCCTCCAGGGACGTCGCGCCCTTGGCCAGCTCCGCGGTGATGGCCGCTGCGAGCGAGCAGCCGGCACCGGAGACGGCGACCTCGCCGATCTTCGGGGCGGAGAGAACCTCGGTGGTCGTGCCATCGTGGTAGACGTCGACGGCCTCGCTGCCGGCCAGGCGGACGCCGCCCTTGGCCAGCACCGCGGCACCGGACGCCTCATGGATGATGCGGGCAGCCCGCTCCAGGTCCTCGACGGAGGAGATGGTGGTCCCGGAGAGCGACTCGGCCTCGAAGTGGTTCGGGGTGACGAAGGTGGCCAGCGGGAGCAGGTTCGCCTTCAGCGCCTGGTCGGTATCGAGGGCGTGTCCGGGTTCCTGCCCCTTGCAGATCAGCACGGGATCCAGCACGACGTTGCGCCACTGCTGGGAGCGCAGGGCGGCGGCGACGGTGTCGATGGTCGCCGGGCTGCCCATCATGCCCAGCTTCACGGTGTCCAGCTGGCCGGCATAGCAGGACTG
>DATNBS010000104.1:0-11081 GCA_035571895.1 Arthrobacter sp.
GCAGGGCAACCAGCGGCAGCCCAGCACCGTGCTCGGCATAGTGGATTGAGCTCCTGCCGACCCGGCACTCCATGCCGACAAGATAGCCAGCGCCGGTCCGCCGGTCAACGCTCCCGACCGGTATCCTGGCGCGCCCTCGAGCCTCCCACCACGCTCCCGTGCGGCCGACGCGCACCCTGTACTTCCCCGCGGGACCGGTCCTACGCTGAAGGGACCACGGCAGCAGGACCGCCACCGACCCGCTCCCCCGGGAGCAGGCGGCACGGGCGGACGGCCGCCGACCCGGGCCCGTCGGACGCGGGCGAAGGGGCCGAACGGGCCCAACAGGGCCTCACCGAGGAAAGCGAGGAGGATCCAGATGGCTGAGCGCGGAAGCAACAAGCACGGTCCGGAGCTGGACGAGGAGATGAAGCAGGAGGCCCAGAGCGGCATCGACGGCATCAAGCCCAGCCACCGGGAGGAATTCCGGCAGAGCGAGCCCTTCGTCGACGATACCGATGCGGAAGAGGTCCAGGAAGCGCCGGAACGCGACGACCTCTCCCCCGACCAGGCTGACTGAGTTGCACGCCGGCTGGCTGCCCCGGCCGCAGGTCCCCGCCGGGGCAGCCAGCCGGGTAGCCACCCAGGCACCAGCGTCGGCGGAACGCCCGGCCTACCGCTCCCCGCGGCGCAGTAGCCGGCCGCGCGGGGTGCTGAAGTCGACCCGCGAGCCGCGGACCCAGGTCCCGGAGACCGTCCCGGTGAGTTCCTTGCCCTGGTAGGGCGAGATCGGGTTGCGGTGGTGCAGCGCCCCGACGTCGACCGTGTAGGAATCCTCCGGGGAGAACACCGCGAAGTCCGCGTCGGCGCCGACCTCGAGGCGCCCCTTGCCTTGGAGCCCGGCCAGTTCCGCCGGGTTGCGGGACATCCAGGCCAGCACCGTCTCCAGGGTGACGCCCCGCCGTCGTGCCTCGGTCCAGATCAGCGACAGGCCCAGCTGCAGCGAGGCCACCCCGCCCCAGGCCGTGCCGAAGTCACCGGATTCGACCTCCTTGAGGTCCACGGTGGAGGGCGAGTGGTCCGAGACGATGAAGTCGATCGTCCCGTCGATGAGCCCCTGCCACAGCAGTTCGCGGTTGGCGTCCTCGCGGATCGGCGGGCAGCATTTGAAGGCGGTCGCGCCGTCCTCGATCTCCTCGGAGAGCAGCGTGAGGTAGTGCGGGCAGGTCTCCACGGTCAACCGGATCCCCTCGGCCTTCGCGGCGGCGATCACCGGCAGCGAATCCGAGGAGGACAGGTGCAGGATGTGGGCGCGCGCCCCGGTGCGGCGGGCGGCGTCGATGACCCGTTGGATGGCCAGGTTCTCGGCGTCCCGGGGGCGGGAGGCCAGGAAGTCGGAGTAGGCGCGGCCGCCCTGGTGCGGGGCGGCGTCGATGGTGTGGGCGTCCTCCGCGTGGACGATCATCAGGCCGTCGAACCCGGCCAGCTCGGCCATGTCCGCTTCCATCTCGTCGGGCTCCAGGGCGGGGAACTCGTCGACGCCGGAGTGCAGCAGGAAGCACTTGAAGCCGTAGACGCCCTCGTCGTGGAGCCGGCGCAGCTGGCCGCGGTTGCCCGGGATGGCACCGCCCCAGAAGCCGACGTCGATGTGGGCCTGGCCCGCGGCGACCGCCCGCTTGGCCTCGAGCGCGTCGACGTCGACCGTCGGCGGGATCGAGTTCAGCGGCATGTCGATCAGCGTGGTCACCCCGCCGGCGGCCGCGGCCCGGGTCGCCGAGTCGAAGCCCTCCCATTCGGTGCGGCCCGGTTCGTTGACGTGCACGTGCGTGTCGACGAGCCCGGGGATGAGGACCTGCCCGGGGGCCAGCTCGATGACCTCGCCCCCGTCCAGTGCCTCGCCGAGGGGCACGACGGCGGTGATCCTCCCGCCGTTGATGCCCACCTCGGCCGGGGCGATGCCGTCGGGCAGGGCGACGTGTTCGCCGCGCACGACCAGGTCGTACGTGCCGGTGGTGCCGGTGGCCGCGGCGGCGCCGGCCGTGGTCGTGTTGCTGGGGCTGGTTGCCATGGCTTCCACTCCTTCGTGTGCTCTGCGGGCGGTGCTGTGCTGTCGGTGCTAGACGGAGGCGCCGACGGGGACCTGGGCCGTTGCCGGGGCCAGCGGGACCAGGGAGGTGGGGGCGTCGGCCGCCTCCACCGCCAGGTCCTCGAACTCGGTGACGTTGTCCAGCTCGGTGCCCATCGAGATGTTCGTGACGCGCTCCAGGATGACCTCGACGACGACCGGGACGGAGAACTCCTCGGCCAGCCGCCCCGCTTCGGCGAAGCCCTCGGCCAGCTGCGAGGGATCCGTGACGCGGACCGCCTTGCAGCCCAGTCCCTCGGCCACCTTGACGTGATCCACACCATACCCCTCGGTCTCCGGGGAGTTCACGTTGTCGAACGCCAGGGACACGTGGTAGTCCATCTCGAAGCCGCGCTGCGACTGGCGGATCAGCCCCAGGTAGGAGTTGTTCACCACCACGTGGATGTACGGCAGCTTGAACTGCGCGCCGACGGCGAGCTCCTCGATCATGAACTGGAAGTCGTAGTCCCCGGACAGGGCGACGACCTTCTGGCCGGTCTTGCCGCGCACCACGCCCAGGGCCGCGGGGCCGGTCCAGCCCAGGGGCCCGGCCTGGCCGGCGTTGATCCAGCGGCGGGGGCCGAAGACATGGAGCATCTGGGCGCCGGCGATCTGGCTCAGGCCGATGGTGGAGACGTAGGTGGTGTCCTGGCCGAAGGCGGCGTTCATCTCCTGGTAGACGCGTTGCGGCTTGATCGGCACGTTGTCGAAGTTGGTCTTGCGGTGGCCCTCGCCCTTGCGGGCCGTCGTCGTGGCGGCCCAGGTGCTGTAGTCCGGCAGGGTGCCGGCGGCCTGGCGCTCGGCGGCGACCTCCAGCAGGACCTCCAGGGCGGCCCCGGCGTCGGAGACCACGCCGAGGTCCGGGGAGAAGACGCGGCCGATCTGGGTTGGCTCGATGTCCACGTGCACGAACTTCCGGGACCCGCGGTAGGTGTCCAGGCCGCCGGTGTGGCGGTTGGCCCAGCGGTTGCCGATGCCCAGGACGAAGTCGGAGTCCAGGAAGTTGGCGTTGCCGTAGCGGTGGTGGGTCTGCAGGCCGACCATGCCGGCCATGAGGCGGTGGTCGTCCGGGATGGCACCCCAGCCCATCAGGGTCGGCACCACGGGGACGTTGAGCAGTTCGGCCAGCCGGACCAGCTGCTCGGAGGCGTCCGCGTTGATGATGCCGCCGCCGGCGACGATCAGCGGGTGCTTCGAGGCGGTGAGCAGGTCCAGGATCTTGCCGGCCTGGGCGCGGCTGGCGCGCGGCTTGGTGACCTCGAGCGGCTCGTAGGCGTCGATGTCGAACTCGATCTGTGCCATCTGCACGTCGATCGGCAGGTCGATCAGCACCGGTCCGGGGCGCCCCGTGCGCATCAGCTGGAAGGCCTTCTGGAAGGTGCCGGGGACCTGGCCGGGCTCGAGCACGGTGGCGGCCAGCTTGGTCAGCGGCCGGGCGATGGTCTCGATGTCGACGGCCTGGAAGTCCTCCTTGTGCAGCTTCGCCACGGGGGCCTGGCCGGTGATGCACAGGATCGGCACGGAGTCGGCCCAGGCGGCGTAGAGCCCGGTGACCATGTCGGTGCCGGCGGGGCCTGAAGTGCCCAGGCAGACGCCGATGTTGCCGGCAGCGGCGCGGGAGTACCCGTCGGCCATGTGGGAGGCGCCCTCGACGTGGCGGGCCAGCGTGTGGCGGATGCCGCCGTGGGCCTTCATGGCCGAGTACAGCGGGTTGATGGCGGCACCGGGCAGGCCGAAGGCCTCGGTGGCACGTTCCTTTTCGAGGATGAGGACGACGGCGTCCACGGTGCGCATGGTGGTCATGGTGTTCTCCTTGGGGAGGCCCGCGGTGCGGGCTGGAAAAGCGGGTGGGGAAAAGGGTGTGGAGTGGTACGGCCGCCGGTACGGGCCGAATACAGGTACCGGCGGCCGGGTCTGGTGGGCCTTGCCGCCGCCTGGGCGGGCCGCCGGTCGGGCGGCCTCGCCGGGGCGGGCGGGTCAGCCGGCGGCTGGAGCCGGTTCCGGCGTCGTACTGGTGGCCCCGGAGAGGCGCTCGACGCCGCGGAAGAGGCCGGAGTGGTCCAGCGCCCCATCGCCGGTGGCGACGGTGGAGGCGACCAGCTGGGCGACGAGGGCGCCGAGCGGGAGCACGACGGAAGCCTCGCGGGCGGCGGCGGTGACGATGCCCATGTCCTTGTGGTGCAGGGCCAGCCGGAAGCCGGGGTCGAAGTTGCGGTCCAGGATCTTCTGGCCCTTCTGGTCCAGCACCTTGGAGCCGGCCAGCCCGCCGCCGAGGACCTGCAGGGCGGCGGTGGTGTCCACGCCGTAGGCCTCGAGGAAGACGACGGCCTCGCTCAGGGCCTGGATGTTGGCCGCGACGATGAGCTGGTTGGCGGCCTTGACGGTCTGGCCGGACCCGGAGGGCCCGACGTGGACGATCGTCTTGCCGATGGCGGCCAGCACGTCGGCCGCGTCGTCGAAGTCGTCCTTCTCGCCGCCGACCATGATCGACAGGACGCCGTCGATGGCCCCCTGTTCGCCGCCGGAGACGGGCCCGTCCAGCGGACGCAGGCCGGCGGCGCGGGCCTCCTCGGCGAGCGCGACCGCGACGTCCGGGCGGATCGTGGAGTTGTCGATCCACAGGGCGCCGTCCTTGGCGTGGGCGAAGACGCCGTTCTCCCCGGTCACGACGCCTTCGACGTCGGGGGAATCGGGGACCATCGTGATGATGACGTCCGCGTCGGCGACCGCCTCGGCGATGTTCGCCGCGGCGTGCCCGCCGTGGGCGGCGAGCTCGGCGGCCTTTTCGGGGCTGCGGTTGTAGCCGGTGACGTGGAAGCCGGCGGCTGCGAGGTTCTTGGCCATGGGCAGGCCCATGATGCCGAGGCCGATGACGGCGATGTTCGTGGTGCTCATGTGGTGCTCCTGGGGAAGTCGGTGCGCGGGGGCACGGTGGCTAGGCGGGCTGGCGGATAAGCCAGTCGAAGGCGGCGTCGGCGGCGGCCTTGTATTCGAGCCCGATGGGGCCGTGGTAGCCGCGTTCGCGGCTGCGGGTGATCCATTCGCCTAGCGGCAGGTCGCCGCTTCCGGGGGCGCCGCGGCCGGGGTTGTCGGCGATCTGGATGTGGCCGAACTCGTGGGCGTGGGCCTCGATGACGGCGTCGACATCGTCGCCGTTGACGGCCAGGTGGTAGAAGTCGGCCAGCAGCTTGACGTTGTCGACGCCCGCGGTGCGGGTCTTGGCGATGACGTCGAGGGCGTCGGCGGCGGTCTTCAGCGGGTAGGCCTCGGTGCCGGAAACGGGTTCGAGCAGGACGGTGCCGCCGATGCGGGAGACCCCGCGGGCTGCGGCGACGAGGTTCTCGACGGCCAGCTCGTCCTGGGCCGCCGCCTCGACGTCGTTCAGCCGGTTGCCGTAGAGGGCGTTGAAGCCGCGGCAGCCGGTGGCCTCGCCGATGGCGGCGACGACATCGATGTTGTCGCGGAACTCGGCGTCGCGGCCGGTCCACGAGACCAGGCCGCGGTCCCCGGCGGGCATGTCGCCGGCGAGGAAGTTCAGCCCGGTGAGCTGGACCCCGGCGTCGGCCAGGGCGGAGGTGAAGGCATGGACGTCGGCGTCGGACGGCACGGCCTCGGCGAAGGGCCACCAGAACTCGACGTTGTCGAAGCCCGCCTTCTTGGCCGCGGCCGGACGCTCGAGCAGCGGCAGCTCGGTCAACAGGATGGAGCAGTTCACGGTGTACGACATCGCACTGTCCTTTCGAGGCACTTGATTTCGAATCGTGGAAGTTTTCTTCTGCACACTGAAAACACTAGAAGCGCACCGAGAGGCTGTCAAGAGGTGTCCGGACGGGATCCGGCGCGACCCATTTCGCCGCGCCGGACGGAAAACCATTGACAGGGAACCGTCCGACGGTGTTATCTCGAACACATCGTTCTGAAAATCTTTTTCCGCAATACGAGAAGAAACGACGCCCGCCCCGCTTGCGCAGCCGCCGCTCCCTCTCAGCCGTTCCGCCCTGCTCCCGGCCTGAACAGAAGGGTCCACCGCCATGACCGCCTTGCGCGATGACTTCCCCCATCTCCCCGCGGCCGCCCCGGCCCACCACGACCTGCAATCCCACAACCCGCACGACCTCAGCGCCGGCCTCTACAACGAGGATTTGGCCCCCACCACCCGCACCGGCCGGACCTGGAGTGCGTACAGCATCTTCACCCTCTGGGCCAACGACGTGCACAGCCTCGGCAACTACGCCTTCGCCATCGGCCTGTTCTCTCTGGGATTGGGGGGCTGGCAGATCCTCACGGCTTTGGCCGTCGGCGCCGCCCTGCTGTTCCTGCTCCTGACCCTCTCCGGGTTCATGGGCGAAAAGACCGGCGTTCCCTTCCCGGTGATGAGCCGGATCGCCTTCGGCATCCGCGGGGCGCAGATCCCCGCACTCATCCGCGGTTCCGTCGCCGTCGCCTGGTTCGGCGTCCAGACCTACCTGGCCTCCGTGGTGCTGCGCATCATGATCATCGCCATCGCCCCCGGCGCCGCCGGGCTGGACACCAACAGCTTCCTCGGCCTCTCGACGCTGGGCTGGATCAGCTTCGTCGCCCTGTGGGCGCTGCAGCTGGTCATCATCAGCTACGGCATGGAGATGATCCGCAAGTACGAGGCGTTCGCCGGACCGGTCATCCTGGTCACCATGGCGGCGCTGGCGCTCTGGATGTTCGCCCGCGCCGGCGGGGCCATCGCGTGGACCACCCCGGAGTCGAAGACCGGGCTGGACATGTGGCTGACGATCCTCGGCGGTGGCGCCCTGTGGGTGGCCATCTACTCCACGTTCGTGCTGAACTTCTGCGACTTCACCCGCAACGCCCGCTCCAAGGGCTCGATCGTGCGGGGCAACTTCTTCGGCATCCCGCTGAACATGCTCCTGTTCGGGGGCATCGTCGTCGTGCTCGCCGGGGCCCAGTTCCGCATCGACGGCCGTGTCATCGAGAGCCCCGCGGACATCGTGCAGGCCATCCCCAACACGTTCCTGCTCGCAGCGGCCTGCCTGGCCCTGCTGGTGCTGACCATCGCGGTGAACCTCATGGCGAACTTCGTGGCCCCGATCTACGCCCTGAACAACCTCTTCCCCAAGGTGCTGAACTTCCGCCGGGCCGGGATCATCTCCGGCGTCATCGGGCTGGTGATCCTGCCGTGGAACCTCTACGACAACCCGGTGGTCATCACGTACTTCCTCGGCGGCCTCGGCGCCCTGCTCGGCCCGCTGTTCGGGATCATCATGGCCGACTACTGGCTGATCCGGCGCACCCGCATCAACATCCCGGACCTCTACCGCGACCACGGGCACTCCACCTACTACTTCACCGGCGGCTTCAACCGCCGGGCCGTGGCCGCCCTGGTCCCGGCGGCCGTGCTGGCCCTGGTCTTCGCGTTCGTCCCGGCCGCGGCCGTGGTCTCGCACTTCTCCTGGTTCATCGGCGCCGCCGTCGGCGCGGTGGCCTACCTCCTGGTGGCACCGCGCGGCAAGGAGTACGACGACGTCAGCGGCGAGGCCATCGCCGTCACCCCCTCACACTGACCCCCCGCACTGAACACCTCGCACTGAAAGGCAGGCCCGCATGCGGATCCTCGTCGTCAACGTGAACACGACAGCCTCCATGACCCGCGCGATCGGCGACTCCGCCCGGTCAGCTGCCTCCCCGGGCACCGAGATCATCGAGCTGACCCCGCGGTTCGGGGCCGAATCCTGCGAGGGCAACTTCGAGAGCTATCTCGCGGCCCTGGCCGTGATGGATGCCGTCCAGTCCCATGAGGGGCCCTACGAAGCGGTCATCCAGGCCGGCTACGGCGAGCACGGCCGCGAGGGCCTGCAGGAGCTGCTCGAGGTCCCCGTCGTGGACATCACCGAGGCGGCCGCCTCCACGGCCATGTTCCTCGGCCACCGCTATTCCGTGGTGACCACCCTGGACCGGACCGTGCCGCTGATCGAGGACCGGCTCAAGCTCGCCGGGCTCGACGACCGCTGCGCCTCGGTGCGGGCCAGCGGGCTGGGCGTGCTGGACCTGGAATCCGATCCCGATGGTGCCGTGGCGGCCATCGCCGAGCAGTCGCGCCTGGCCGTCGAGCAGGACAGGGCCGAGGTCATCTGCCTGGGCTGTGGCGGCATGGCCGAACTCGAGGAGGCCGTCGCGGCGGCCACCGGCGTGCCGATCGTCGACGGGGTCCGCTCCGCCGTGGGCATCGCCGAATCGCTGGTGCGCATGGGGCTGAAGACGTCCAAGGTGCGCACCTATGCCCCGCCGCGACCCAAGCAGATCACCGGGTGGCCCTTCGCGGTAGATTAGGCGGACAACGGGCGACGGCCGGACCGGCCTCCCCGGGGGAGGAAACCCATGGACGTGATGGCCCTGGCTCGTGCCGAACGCTCGGATCTGGCCGATTTCCTGTCCGCCCTGGCTCCCCGGCAGTGGGAATCCCCCACCCTGTGCACCGGCTGGACCGTGCGCGACGTGGTCGCCCACATCGTCAGCTACGAGGAACACGGACCGGCGGACCTGCTGGAGCGGTTGCGCCGGGTGCGCTTCCGTCCGCAACGCCTCAACGAGGCGGCCCTGGCGGACTACCGCGGCAAGAGCCCCGACGAGCTCCTGGAGTTCCTGCGCACCCACCTCGAACCGCGGGGATCCACGGCGCGCTTCGGCGGGCGCGTCGGACTGGTCGACTGCCTGATCCACCACCAGGACATCCGGCGGCCCCTGGGGATGCCGCGGGACGTCCCGGCCGACCGGCTGGCCGTGGCGCTGCCCTTCGCCGTCTGGGCGCCGCCGTTGCGCGGATTCTGGAAGGCCCGCGGCGCGCGGCTGGTCGCCACCGACCTGGACTGGGCGCACGGCCGGGGACCCGAGGCCCGCGGCCCGGCGGAGGCGGTGCTCCTGGCCCTGGCAGGACGCGGCGATGCAGCCGCTGGCCTCACCGGTCCCGGCGCCCGGATCCTGCAGGACCGGCTCGGACGCTAGCGCCCCGGCGATGGGCAGGTGCCGGAGGGCAACGGGACGTCCCGGCGCTGGCCGGGCACCGGCGGGGGGGTGACCGGGCCGGCCACGGAGAGCAGCATGACCGCCATGACTGCCCTGATATCGCATACGTCATTCGACTGCCATGATGCCTACTCGCTGTCGCTCTTCTGGGCGAAGGCCCTCGGCTTCGCTCCCGACGCCGAGGATCCCGACGGCCCCGGCGACGAGGAGTGCATGATCTTTTCCCCCGACGGCACCCGGCGGCTGCTGTTCATCGAGGTCCCCGAGCCGAAACAGGTCAAGAACCGCCTGCACCTGGACCTCGTCCCCGCCGAGGGGACCCGGGACCAGGAGCTGGCGCGCCTGCAGGGATTGGGCGCGCGGACGGTCGACGACCGGAGAATGCCGGACGGGACGGGCTGGGTGGTCTTGGCCGACCCGGAGGGCAACGAGTTCTGCATTCTGCGGAGCGACGTCGAGCGCGCCCAGGGGCAACTGCGCTCCACCTAGGCCACCCCCGCCCCGCCTCCGTGCCGGACGCAGGACGATGGGCTACCCGGCCGGGGGACCTGCTGCGGGCGAAGCGTCGATGGCGGCCCGTGCAGCCGCACGGGCATGGGCTACGGGATGGGCGGGTTCCCCGCGCAGCAGGCTGCCCAGTACCCCGTTGTAGAGCAGCAGGATGGTTGCGGCCGTCCCCTCCGGATCGGAACATCGTGCCTCGCGGGCCAGTTCGCCGAGCCGGCCTGCCACCAATCGGGTGTCCTGTCGGATGAGCGCGAACACCGGGTCACCGGACCCGGTGTCGGGAACCGCCCGCTCCGAGGCGGTGGCCAGGAAACAGCACCACTGCGTTTCCCCGGCTGCGGCCCGGAATGATTCGAGGGCATCGAAGATCGACAGCAGGCGATCAGCGGGTGTGGTTGCTGCCGAGAGCGCCGCATCCCAATGCCGGGTCCACGCGTCCAGACGGCGGGCGAGCACTTCACGCAGGAGGTTGTCCTTGGAGCCGAAGTGCTTGTACAGCGTCACAATCGCCACGCCGGCCGCCTCCGCAACCCGGTCCACACCGGTCACGGCGATCCCCTCTTGGAAGAACAACCCCTCGGCGGCGTCGAGGAGGCGTTTCCGTGTGTCCTGAGTGCTGGCCATATTCAAGTATAACGCGCGTTATGCTATAACGGTCGTTATGCAACACGAAACGGCCACCTCAACGACAGGGCGGCGCAGCGGGAGGGGTCTGGGCATAGCGGCCGCCGGCATGCTGCTCATCGCCACCACGTACGGCATGGCCCGGTTCGGGGTCGGCCTGTTCGCCCCCTATCTGGCGGCACAACGACCCGAACTCGTGGGGGTCCTGGGAGCAGCGGCCGCGGCACAGTTCACCGCCTATTCCTTGGCTGCAGCACTCTCCATCCGCTGGGCGGACCGCCACCCCCGCTGGGGGCTGGCCCTCGCCGGGGCCACCGCGACGATCGGTTGCGCCGGGATCGCCGCGGCGACGGAACCGGGCGCCTTCATCACCGCCGTCCTCGTTGCCGGGCTGGGCGGCGGCTTCGCTTCCCCGGCCCTGGTGCCGGTCATGGATGCCGTGGTCGCACCCGAGGCAGCTGCCACGGCGCAATCCGTCGTGAATGCAGGCACCGCCGTCGGCGTCATCGGAGCGGGTGGGGTGGCCTTCACCGCCAGCACCATCGGCCCTGCCTGGCTGCTCATGGCGCTCGCGTGCGCCGCGACCGGGGCCGCCCTCTGGTTGCAGCTCCGGGAGCAAGCCAACCTCCGGCCGGTCCCGGCCGCGGGGATGCCCCCGGCCCTGTCGTCCGGGGCGTGGCGGACCCTGGCCATCCCGGCCGCGGCCGCACTCGTTGCCGGGGTCGGCTCGTCGTTGACCTGGACCTTCGGCCCGCTGCTGGTCACCTCCTCCGGCACGGTCGATGCGGATCGGCTCGGATGGTTGTGGGTGGCCGTGGGCCTGGGCGGCTTC
>DATNBS010000105.1:0-3106 GCA_035571895.1 Arthrobacter sp.
AATCGCGGTTGCCCACCACGAGCTTGCGCAGTCCCGTGAGATCACCCGTTCGCCGGCTGCCCAGCGGCGCACCGCGTTTCTCCGGCTCATCCACCAGCTTCTTCAATCCCTTGAAAACGAGCACCCGGGTGGACTGATCCACTCTTGCGAGGTCGCCCTTCGCCTCGTCGGTCAGGAAGACATCCGCCATAGGAGGCCTCAGTCCGTGGACAGGTCGTTCAGGTCGATGCCGAATTCCTCGGCAACATCTGACAGGCGATGTCGATGGCCGTTGTCGGTGACGATGCGCACCATAGCGGCAGTCAGGAGTTTCAGGTCATCCTCCAACTCATCTATCCGGCTCAGCCGTTCGGCCTCCTCCATGCCCATGAGCACGGCGGCCGGCTTGTTGTTCCGCATGATGACCTTCGGTTCGCCGTCCTCGGCGTTCCGCACGTAAGTGGAGACGTTCTGGCCAAAGGCCGTCACGCTCACGATGTTCCTGGTGTCCGTTTTCACGATCCGCTCCTTGAGGAAGACCCGAACGCTTGTGGCATTTTCTATATAGAATTCTTCCCCTTATTCTTCAGTACCCGACACCGTCCGGCGCAGTTCGCGCTTGAGCACCTTGTGGCTGGGCCCCAGGGGGAACTCGTCGACGAAGCGGACGACCCGCGGGTACTTGTGCTTGGCCAGCCGCTCGCGCGCCCAGGCGATGATGCCCTCCTCGGTGATGGCATCGTCGTCGTGCCCGGTGTCGCGGATGACGACGGCGCAGACCTCCTCGCCGCGCTCGGCGTCGGGGATGCCGATCACCGCGACCTGGGCGATGCCCGGGCAGCGGACGAGGACCTCCTCGACCTCGCGGGGGTAGACGTTGTAGCCGCCGCGGATGATGACGTCCTTGGTGCGGTCCACGATGGTGAGGAAGCCGTCGTCGTCCAGGGTGCCCAGGTCGCCGGTGCGGAACCAGCCCTCCACCATGGCCTCGGCGGTGGCCTGCGCGTTGCCGAGGTAGCCGGCGAAGACGTTGTGCCCGCGGACCAGGATCTCGCCGAGTTCGCCGTGCGGGACCGGAGAGAGCGTGCCGGGGGTGTTGCGGTCGTTGATGAGCACGTCCACGCCCCAGATCGCCGGACCGACGGTGCCGGGCTTCACCCCGGCGTGCGGGGTGTTGGTGGAGACGACCGGCGAGGTCTCCGAGAGGCCGTAGCCCTCGTAGATGGTCACGTCGAACGCGGCGTTGAAGCGCTCCATGACCGCCTGCGGCAACGCCGCCCCGCCGGAGACGCACAGCCGCAGCCGCGGCAGCCCGGCCTGGTTGGCTTGATTGGCCTGGTTGGACTCGTGTTCCGCGGCGGCGAGCAGCTGGATGTACATGGTCGGCACCCCGTGGAAGACGTCGACGTGGTGCTCGCGGATCAGCTCGAGCGCGGCCTCGCCGGAGAAGCGCGGCAGCAGCACCAGGGTGGCGCCGAGCCGGAAGACGGCGTTCATGCTGGCGGTCTGCCCGAACACGTGGAACAGCGGCAGGCAGCCCAGGGCGATGTCCTCGTGGTGGACGTCGTTCGCGTCGACGGCGGAGACGGTGGCGTTCATGACCATGTTCACGTGGGTGAGGATCGCGCCCTTGGGCTTGCCGGTGGTGCCGGAGGTGTAGAAGACGACGGCGGGATCCTCCGCCTGCCGCGTGGCATACGTGGGCAGCGGCGCGCGTGCAGCGGCCGGGGCAGCCGCCGGCGCCTCCGCCGCGGACTCTGTCCCCGCCCGCTCCCCGTCAGGGGTGCTGGTGAGCACCGGCAGGTCCAGGTCGGCCGCCGCTGCCCCGCCGATCGCGGCAAACGAGGGGTGGCAGATCAGCAGCCGGGCCCCGCTGTCGCGCAGCACATGCACGATCTCCTCGGCGGTGAGCAGCAGGTGCACCGGGACCACGACCGCGCCGGCGGCCAGCACCGCGTAGTAGGAGCGCGGGAAGTCCACGGTGTTCGGGCTCATGATCGCCACGACGTCCCCGGGACCGATGCCGGCGGCGCGCAGTTCCGCGGCCTGGGCGAGGGCCTGGTGCCAGAGTTCGGAGTAGGTGTAGGCGGTCCCGCCGCTGATCACGGCGGTCTTGTGCGGGTATTTGCGGGCCGATCCCTCCAGGATGGCGGCGAGCGACAGGGCGGTCATGTGGTGCCTTCCTTCGGAGGGGCCGGGAGGTTGGTGTCCGGGGCGGCGTGCTCGGGGATCAGGGATTCCGGGTGGATGGGCTCCGCCCCGGAGAGGATCCCGGCGACGGCGGCCTGCAGCACGGCCGTGGCCTCCTCCACCGGCCGGTCGAGGTAGTGGCGCAGCAGCTGCCAGCTGGCCCAGTCGGCGGCGACGGTCAGGGCCAGCACGGCCCGCTCCCGTGCGCTGGGTGCGAACCGGTCGAGTTCGGGGGCGAAGACGCGTTCGGCCTCGGCCCGGATGCGGTCCAGGTTGCCGCGCAGGTTCTGCTGGAGCACCGGGGAGAAGGGCCGCTGCACGTCGGCGGCCCGGGCCAATGGGGCCAGGGCCTCGAGCACGGCGGCCCGGTGGCGGGCGTAGTCCGCCAGCCGCTGGTCCAGCGGCCGGTTTGGGTCGGCGGGCAGGGCCGCCGCGTCCTGGCCCTCGAGCTGGCGTCGCGAGGAGGCGGCCATCACAGCCTCCATGTCGGTGAAGTGGTCCCAGAGCGTCCGCGGCGAGACCCCGGCGCGTTCGGTGACCTGCCGTGCCGTGGGCTTGAGCTCGCCGTCGGCGATCAGCGCCAGGTGCGCGTCGACGAGGAGCGTCCGGGTGCGTTCGGCGCGGGCGGTGCGCCCGTCGACCTCGGTCATGGCGTGCCGGCTTCGTCCCCGGTGGTGCCCCCGTCGTCGCCTGCGGTGAGCCAGGCGACCGGACGCAAGGACTCGTCACCGGTGGCCTCGGCATACCGGGCGAGCCGCTCGGCCACGCGAGCCCGGCCGACCTGGTCGGCGTGGAACATGGGTCCGCCCCGGTAGGCGGGCCAGTTGTAGCCCTTGACCCAGATGACGTCGATGTCCCCGGGGCGTTCGGCGATGCCCTCGGCGAGGATCCGGGCCCCCTCGTTGACCATCGGGTAGAGCAGCCGCTCGAGGATCTC
>DATNBS010000106.1:0-2286 GCA_035571895.1 Arthrobacter sp.
TGGCGGCGTCGCGGCCCAGCCGGCCAGCGCGCCGGCGGCCGCGCCGACCGCGTCGAGCGCGTCCTCGACGGTCCCGTCGGCTACCTCGGTCAGCGCGTCCTCGGTGGCCGGGTCGATCACCGGCATCGTGCCGCCGCCGCGCCCGCTGGTCCACTCCCCGCCGATCAGCAGCCGGGTGGGGACGTCGATGCCGGTCAGTTCGGCCAGGTTGCTGCTCACGGGACTCCTATATGGCTTTCGGCACGGTCTCCACGATCCTATCCACCGAGGACAGCACGTGATCTTCGAGCCGGTCCGCCATCATCGCGGATCGCTGCGCCCCTGATCAGGAGCGCAGCGATCCGCGATCAGGCGATCAGGGGTAGCTCACCACGTCCACGGGTTCGACCGTTCCGGGATTCGTCGAGGTCACCGGGCCGCCGACGCCGTTGACAATCGAGTCGAGGCCCCCGGAGCCGCTGATCCAGACGCCGAAGACGTCATGGAATTGCACGCCCGGAGTATGCGGGGCCTGGAAGGCCTCGGCGTCGTGCAGCGTCGCCGAGGTCTGGATGAAGACGACGTAGCTGCCCATTCCGTAGCCCTGGAACGTCTTGACGTTCGGGCTGACCAGGAACGCAGGGTAACCATTCTGGGTCGGGCTCGCCATCCAGTCGGACTGGCTGGGCGGGTCGTACGGCAGTTCGTTCTGGAAGAAGATGTCGGTGCCGCCCTGTCCGCTCCAGACCACCTCGTTCTTCTGGTAGTGCTCCACGGCCAGGCCGTAGGCGGTCACGCCGGAGCCGGTGACGACCAGGCCGGTGGCCGCGGTGTTCTGGGTCCAGCCCACCGCGTTGCCATGGTCGGCACGCCAGGCCCACACGTTGTCGATGATCGAGTTCGAGGCGTTGTCCAGCAGGCTGACGGTCGCCGAGGTGGGGGTGGTCTCGGCCCCGCCGATGCGGAAGAACACGTCCTGGATCAGGTCCGGGTCGGTGCTGCTGCCGCCGAGCCCGGGCAGCCCGACCGAGACCAGGACCGGCGACTTGACCGGGCCGGCGTCGACGATCAGGCCGGACAGCTTCACGCCGTGGTTCGGGGTCACGACCATGGCCGCGTTGCCGTGCTGCGGCACCAGCGTAGCCAGGCCCAGGCCGAGGACCACGGTGCCGGGACGGCTGACGACGATGGGCTGGTTCAGGTTGTAGACGCCCGGGGTGAGGATGAGGTTCTTGCCCAGGGCCAGCGCGGCGGTGATGGCCGGCGTCGGCGTGGACGGGCTGGCCACGAAGAACTTCGATAGCGGCAGGGTCTTGCCCGCTCCCTGGCCGCCCGCCCAGGACGGGCCGGACGAGCCGTGCTGGACCGCGGGGACGAAGACGTTGTAGTTGCCGCTCGAGTCGGTGAACAGGAACGGCTCTTCCTCGGTCACCGGGCTGGTGGGCAGCACCGTGTTCTGCTGGCACTGGCCGGTGAAGACCGGCGCCGGCGCGCCCTGCACACCGGAATAGACCATGTTCCACAGGCCGTTCGGGCACCCGGCCGCCCCGCCGATGGTGCTGTTGCGGACCAGGAACTGCTGGTTGCCGAAGAAGTTGAGGCTGCCGCTCACCTTGCTGTCGGCGATGAAGCCGCCGCTGGCGAAGTTGTTGTTCGCGCAGTAGTCCTGGAAGACGACGCTGCCGTTGATGATCGCGCGCCTGATCGGCGCGGCCTGGGAGGCCGACCACATCTCCGCCGAGTTGGTGCAGCCGGCACCGAACGGATCGACGATCGGAGGCGCGTAGGCCGGAGGCGAGCTTGGCAGGTCCACGTTGAGGGTCAGATTGGACAGCGACCGCCAGAAGTTGTCGTCGGAGTTGCAGTCCTGGGTCCCCGCCGTGCACAGGTTGTTGAACACGTCGATGGCACCGTTGATCACCGTGTCCTGCGGCATCGCGCCCAGGCCCGCGACCTGGGTGTAGTAGCCGACCTGGAAGACCAGCGGGTTGGCCGCCGACCCGTAGGTGCCGGGCCGGAACAGGACGGCGTACCGCTGGCTGCTGAACTGGCTAGCCACCGGGACCTGCTGGGTGGCGATGCTGTCGAGGTCTTTCTGGATGGCGGCCTGGCTCATCGTGTCGGTGAAGACACAGACGTTAGGCCCGAACGCGGCTACGTTCGCGTCCGGGCAGATGGACGAGGCCGCTGTGGCCGTCTGGGACGGGACGGCGGCGAACCCCACCCCGGCGACCAGGGCCGCCGCGGCCAGAATCCGGCGCCACCGCCGACGGGGGATAAAACCTCTGGTGATCCTGTTCATCGGTG
>DATNBS010000107.1:0-12639 GCA_035571895.1 Arthrobacter sp.
AGCGGCTGGTTCAGCGCGAAGTTCTGCTGCAGGTCCACGGTCAGGCGCAGCAGGTTGCCGTATTCATCGGGCTCGGGCAACCGCTCCACGACGCCGGTGGCCAGCAGTTCGCGCAGGATGCCCAGGGCCCGGCGCAGCAGGACGCGCTGCCGTGCCGGCGGCTCGTGGTTCTGGGTGAGCAGGGTGCGGGCGGCAACGAAGGCGTTCCCGGGGCGGTGCAGCAGGTTCAGGAGCATGGAATGCGTGACGGTGAACGAGGAGGTCAGCGGTTCCGGCGTCGAGGCCACCATCTTGTCGAACGTCTTCTCCGACCAGGAGACGAAGCCCTGCGGAGGCTTCTTCTTCACGACCTGGCGCAGCTTCTTCGAGTCCTCGCCGAACTTGGCGGTCGCCTTCGACATCGCCTTCTTGTTCTCGATGGCGAACTCGGGAGCCTGCACGACGACGGTGCCGGCCGTGTCGTAGCCGGCCCGCCCCGCGCGGCCGGCGATCTGGTGGAATTCGCGCGCATTCAGCGGACGGGTGCGGACGCCGTCGTACTTGGACAACGCGGTGAGCATCACGGTGCGGATCGGCACGTTGATGCCCACGCCCAGCGTGTCGGTTCCGCAGATGACCTTCAGCAGCCCGGCCTGGGCCAGCTGCTCCACCAGCCGCCGGTACTTGGGCAACATGCCGGCGTGGTGGACGCCGATCCCGTGGCGCACCAGGCGGTTCAGGGTCTTGCCGAAGCCGGTGGCGAAGCGGAACCCGGCGATGAGCTCGGCGATCCGGTCCTTCTCCTCGCGGGTGCATACGTTGATGCTCATCAGCGACTGGGCGCGTTCGATCGCCTCGAGTTGGCTGAAGTGGACCACGTAAACGGGGGACTGGCTGGTGGCCAGCAGTTCCTCCATGGCCTCCTGGACCGGCTCCTCCGAGTAGTAGTAGTGCAGGGGGATGGGACGCTGGGCATGGGCGATGGTCGTCGTGTGCCGCCCGGTGCGCTGGGTCAGCTCGTCCTCGAACCGGGTCACGTCGCCCAGGGTGGCTGACATGAGCAGGAACTGCGCCTGCGGCAGTTCGAGCAGGGGCACCTGCCATGCCCAGCCGCGCTGGGGGTCCGAGTAGAAGTGGAACTCGTCCATGATGACCGGCCCGAGATCGGCGTCCTTCCCCTCGCGCAGGGCGATGTTGGCCAGGATCTCCGCGGTACAGCAGATGACCGGGGCGTCCTGGTTGACCGAGGAGTCCCCGGTGACCATCCCCACGTTCTCCGCGCCGAAGATCTCGCACAGGGCGAAGAACTTCTCCGAGACCAGCGCCTTGATCGGTGCCGTGTAGTAGCTGCGCTCGCCGCGGGCCAGGGCATGGAAGTGCGCCGCGACGGCAACCAGCGACTTCCCGGAACCGGTCGGGGTGGCCAGGATGACGTTGTTCCCCTCGACGAGTTCCATCACCGCCTCGTCCTGCGCCGGGTAGAGCGAGATGCCACGACCTTCCGCCCAGGTCAGGAAGGACGCGTAGGTCGATTCGGCGGTTGCCCCGCGAGGCGGGGTAGCGGGCAGGAGATCGGTGAGGTTCATGGTTCCTCCAGCCTATCGCCCGCCGGTCGCGGCGGCGGGCCCCAGGGGGCCCGGGATCCGGCGCCTTGAGCGCCTGTTCGCCGCGGAACGGCATTTGGGGTTCCCTGCCGTGGGATCCGCCACTACGGTCGGGGATGTGGGGCCGGCACGCTGCCCGGGTCCCCGATGCGAAGATCACGCCCCGAAGGCAAAGGCAGAGGCACGGCAAATGGTTGATCGAATTGCGGACATTTGGGGAACACGGACCCCCTTCGCCCGAGGGGAGCGTTGGCCGGTACGCGTCGACCAGGTCCTCACCGAGGGGGTCGACGAGGATGAGGTGGACCGATGGGTCCAGTCGGCGTGCGTGCTGTGCAGCAACGGATGCGGCATCGACATCGCGGTCAAGGACGAGCAGATGGTCGGGGTCCGGGGCCGGGCGATGGACATCGTCAACCATGGTCGCCTGGGGCCGAAGGGCCTCTTTGCCAGCTGGCAGGGCGTGCGGAACAAGGACCGCCTCACCCGGCCACTGGTCCGGGAGAACGGCGAACTCGTGGAGACCGACTGGGACACGGCCATGGGCCGGATCGTGGAACGGTCCAAGGACCTGCTGGAGAAGAAGGGACCCCTCTCGCACGGCTTCTACACTTCCGGGCAGTTGTTCCTGGAGGAGTACTACGCCCTGGGCATGATCGGCAAGGCCGGCGTGGGAACCCCCCACATGGACGGCAATACCCGTTTGTGCACCGCCACCGCCGCCGCCTCCATGAAGGAGAGCTTCGGCTCCGACGGCCAGCCCGGCAGCTACGTCGACATTGACGAGTGCGACGCCATCTTCCTTTACGGCCACAACATGGCCGAGACCCAGACTGTGCTGTGGGCGCGGGTGCTGGACCGGATCGCCGGCCCGGACAAGCCCAAGGTCGTGTGCGTGGACCCCCGCGAAACCGACGTTGCCGGCACGCCGACGTGCACCTCGCGGTGCGACCCGGAACGAATCTGGCGCTCATGCACGGCCTGATCCGCGAGGTGATCGCCCAGGGTTGGATCGACGAGGACTACATCGCCCAGCATACGTTGCGGTTCGAGGACCTCGAGGCCCAGATCGACCAGTGGACGCCCGAAGCCGTTGCCGAGACCTGCGGGGTGGACGCCCAGGACGTACGGGAGGCGGCCCGGATCTTCGGGACGTCCGAACGCGTGCTGTCGACCGTGCTCCAGGGGTTTTACCAGTCCGCCCAGGCGACTGCCTCCTCTTGCCAGGTCAACAACCTGCACCTGCTGCGGGGGCTGCTGGGGAAACCGGGGTGCGGCGTCCTGCAGATGAACGGCCAACCGACCGCGCAGAACAACCGCGAGGCCGGTGCGGATGGCGACCTGCCGGGCTTCCGCAATTGGTCGAACCCCCGGCACGTGCAGGAACTGGCAGAGCTGTGGGACGTGGACCCGCTGGTCATCCCGCACTGGGCTCCGCCGACGCACGCCGCGCAGATCTTCCGCTACGTGGAACAGGGCTCCATCGGGTTGCTATGGATCTCGGCGACCAACCCGGCCGTCTCCATGCCGCAGCTGGGACGTATCCGGGAGATCCTGGACCAGGAGGAGCTATTCCTTGTGGTCCAGGACTTGTACCTGACCGAAACCGCGCAGTACGCCGACGTCGTCCTGCCCGCCGCTGCCTGGGGTGAGAAGACGGGAACCTTCACCAACGTCAACCGCACCGTGCATTTGTCCGAGAAGGCCGTCGACCCCCCCGGAGAGGCCCGCAGCGATCTGGACATCTTCCTCGACTACGCCCGGCGGATGGACTTCCGCACCCGGTCGGGCGGCCCCCTGCTGGACTGGTCGGGCCCGGAGGACGGGTTCAATGCGTGGCGGGAGTGCACACGGGGGAGGCCCTGCGACTACACGGGCCTCAGCTACGCGCGGCTACGCGGGGGCAGCGGGATCCCCTGGCCCTGCAACGACGAACACCCCGACGGCACCGTCCGGCTCTACCGGGACGGCGTCTTCTCCACTGACCCCGACTACAGCGAGACCTACGGTCACGACCTCATGACCGGAGCGACCGTGGGCACCGAGGCCTACCGGGCCATGGCCCCTGCGGGTCGGGCGATCTTCAAGACGGCGCCCTACCAGGGAGTGCACGAAACCCCGGACGCGGACTACCCCTTCCGCTTCACCACGGGACGGACCGCCTACCAATTCCATACACGCACCAAGACCGACCGTGCCCCGCAGCTGCACGGGGCTGCTCCGGATGCCTGGGTGGAGATTTCCGTCGGCGATGCGTCCGAGCTGGGGCTGCTTGAAGGAGATGTTCTGCGGATCGAATCCCGCCGGGGCCAGATCGTCGCACCGGTGCGGATCGGTGACGTGCGCGACGGCACGGTCTTCGCACCCTTCCACTACGGCTACTGGGACCGGCCGAGCGGTCCCGGAGACGACCAGCGGTACCACCGCGCCGCCAACGAATTGACCATCACGGAGTGGGACCCGGTGTCCAAGCAGCCGGTGTTGAAGAACGCATCCGTTCGCATCACGAAGGTCGCGGACTCCTCCGGGCCGGCTCCGGCCCCGACAACGACGGCTTCGCGCCCGGCCCGCCCGGGGCGGGTCCCCGCCACGGTGGGCGGTGCGGCAGCAGAGGTTACCGAGACAATCGCCCCGGTGGACCCGCCCGCGGTCGCAACGAAGGAGGAACGGTCATGAAACTGCCCATCTACCTGGGTCTGCTGCACAAATCCGAGCAGACCCTCGCCGCCTCCTTCCGGCAGGTCGCCGAGGGGCACGGCGCTGAGCCGGACGTCCACTTCCTGTGCTTGTCCCTGGCGGACCAGTGCGCCAAACACGAGGAGGCGCTGGCACCCATCGTGGACCGGTACGGCGAGGTGGAGGCAGTCGACGAGCCCGAACGGCTCCACGCCGACGGACTCTCCGAGACCCGCTCCGGGCCAGTGGGACTGCTGCGGGACCTGCAGGACCTGTACCTGCTCGCAAGTCTCGTGGACATCACCTGGACCATGGTCAAGCAGGCTGCCCAGGGTTTGCGCGACAAAGAACTGCTGGACGTGACGTCGCGCAGCGAGGGGGAGACGAAGACCCAGCTGGCGTGGTTGTCCACGCGCATGAAACAGGCGGCGCCCCAGGCATTGATCGTCGCGGACTGACCGGCGGCCGAGGACCCCTGCGACATGACAGCGAACGCCGGGGCACCGACGCCCAGGGTTCCCGCGCCCGCGGGAGACGCGGCCCTCCGGCCACCGCTGGGGCGTGTCGGTCGATGGGGGGCACGGCGGGGGATGTTTGTATACGGTAGGCAAATGAAATGGAATCCCGCGAAGTACGTCCAGTTCGCTTCCCATCGGGACCGGCCCTTCTTCGAGCTGATGGCCCGCGTCGACGCGGACGCCCCGCGGAAGGTCGTCGACCTGGGCTGCGGACCCGGACCGTTGACGGCTGCGCTCGCCGACCGATGGCCGCAGGCACAGGTGACCGGACTGGACTCCTCCGCCGAGATGATCGCCCGGGCGACCTCCGAACACCATCGCCCCCACCTGGCCTTCGCCGAAGCCGATGCCACCGCCTGGATCCCCGAAACGGGCACCGATGTCCTGGTGAGCAATGCCATGCTGCAGTGGATCCCCGGACACCGCGAGCTCATGGCGCAGTGGCTCGACGCCCTCGAACCGGGTGCCTGGTTCGCCGCCCAGGTCCCGGGGAACTTCGGGGCGCCCTCGCATGTGCTGCTGCGCGAACTCGCCGGGAGCCCGCATTGGAAGACCAGGTTGGAGGGGTTGGCCCTGCGCAAGGACGCCACTGCCGAACCGGGGACCTACCTGCGCCTCCTCCTCGAACACGGGTTCGACGCCGATGTGTGGGAGACCACCTACTCCCAGCTCCTCCGGGGGCAGGACCCGGTGCTCGAATGGGTACGCGGCACGGCCTTGCGTCCGGTCCTCTCGGTCCTCGCGCCCGAGGATGCCCGGGAATTCGAGCACGAGTACGCCGCGCTGGCCCGCGAGGCCTATCCTCCCGTCACCGTCCATGACAGCGACCCGTTGACGGTCTTCCCGTTCCGGAGGATCTTCATGGTCGGGCGGAAGGCATCCTGAGGGTGGCCGCCGGTACCGCCGTCCGGGGAACCGGCGCGGCGGCGGCAGGGGTTCACAGCACGGTGCGCGGCTGGTAGATCTGGAAGCACCCGCCCCCGGAATGTCAGGAGCCCATCATGGAGCACCAGTTGCCGCACTCATACCAGAAGTACCTCGACGACGCCCGGCCCGACCTGATCGGAACGCTCCGGCCGGTCCTGCTCGAATCGGTCGCCGAGGGCGATACCGGCGTCATCGTGCGTTTCATGGGCTCGGAGGTGCACGCCATGACCTCGGAGACCGTGCCCTTCGGCGAGATCCGCGAAGAGCACATGGAGTAGCGAACCTGGCCGACGCACCTACGGCGCCGTCCCGCCGGTGGCCCGATGCCCGGGTACCGTGGTGGCATCACCATCCACACCCGGGCTCCCGGCCCGGGCACCCCCAGAGGAGCCCGCGTGACCGACGACATCCTGGGTTTTGTAGCGATCCGCCAGGATGCGGCGGCAAACCCCTACGAGCAAATCCGCCAGCAGGTCCTCGAGGCCATTGTCTCGGGCCGGCTGGTCCCGGGAACCCGCTTGCCCGCGGTCCGCGCGCTCGCCGGACGGCTCGGATTGGCCGTCAACACCGTGGCCCGCGCCTACCGTGAGCTGGAGCAGACAGGAGCCGTCCAGACGCGCGGACGCCACGGCACCGTGGTGCAGGCCACGGGGTCCGACGCCGACCGGCGCCTGGCAACCGCCGCCGCCGAACTGGCACGGCAGGCACGCGACTGGGGCATCGACGAGGCCCGTACCGTCGAATTCGTGCGGGCCGCCTTCCGCGCGCAGTGAACAACGGGTCCGGGATTCCCCGGATCCACGCCCGAGACGACACCTTAGAACGTGTGTTCGAACAAGTTTTCGACTACCATCTACACGTGGCCATTACCCCCAGCACCCTGAACTCCGAAATCGACGCGTCGACCGTGCGCCCGCACGACCAGTCCCGCCTCCTGGTGAAGGGGGCCCGCGAGCACAACCTGCGTAACGTCGACCTGGACCTCCCGCGCGACGCGATGATCGTCTTCACCGGGCTGTCCGGCTCGGGGAAGTCGTCATTGGCGTTCGACACGATCTTCGCGGAGGGGCAACGGCGGTACGTTGAATCGCTCTCCGCCTATGCCCGGCAGTTCTTGGGGCAAGTCGACAAACCCGACGTGGACTTCATCGAGGGGCTCTCGCCTGCGGTGTCGATCGACCAGAAGTCGACCTCGAAGAACCCCCGTTCGACGGTCGGGACCATCACCGAGATCTACGACTACATGCGCCTGCTCTGGGCCCGTGTCGGTCGCCCCTACTGCCCGGTCTGCCACGAGCCGGTCACCCGGCAGACACCGCAGGCCATCGTCGACCAGCTGCTCGAACTCGAGGACGGCACCCGCTTCCAGGTCCTGGCCCCGGTGGTCCGCGGCCGCAAGGGCGAATTCGTCGACCTGTTCAAGGAACTGGCCGTCAAGGGCTACGCCCGCGCCCGCGTCGACGGCGAGACGATCCAGCTCAGCGATCCGCCGAAGCTCGGCAAGCAGTACAAGCACACCATCGAGGTGGTCATCGACCGCCTGGTGGCCAAGGACGGCATCCGCCAGCGCCTCACCGACTCCATCGAGACCGCCCTCGGCCTCGCCGACGGCCGCGTCCTCGCCGACTTCGTCGACCTCCCGCAGGACGATGAGGGCCGGGTCCGCGCCTTCTCCGAGCACCTGGCCTGCCCGAACGAGCACCCGCTGGCCATCGACGAGATCGAACCGCGCTCCTTCTCCTTCAACAACCCCTTCGGCGCCTGCCCGGCCTGCACCGGCATCGGCACGCGGCTGGAGGTCGACGAGGAACTCGTCGTCCCCGACCCGTCCAAATCGCTGGCCGAGGGCGCCATCGCACCCTGGTCCCTGGGCACCGCGACGACCGAATACTGGAACCGGCTGCTGGCCGGTCTGGCGAAGGACCTGAAGTTCGACCTGGAGACCCCGTGGCGCAAGCTCACGGACAAGCAGCGCGAGGCCATCCTCAACGGCAAGGACCACAAGGTCGTCGTCCAGTACCGCAACCGCTTCGGCCGCGAACGCAAGTACAGCACCGGCTTCGAAGGCGTCATCCAGTACATCCACCGCAAGCACCAGGAGACCGAGTCGGACCACGCGCGTGACCGGTACGAGGAGTACATGCGGCAGATCCCCTGCCCCGAGTGCAACGGTGCCCGGCTGAACCCGGCCTCGCTCTCCGTGCTCATCAACGGCAAGTCCATTGCCGAGGTGTCGGCGTTGCCGATGCGGGAGTGCGCGGATTTCCTCAACGAGCTGACCCTGACCGGCCGCGAGAAACAGATCGCCCACCAGGTCCTGATCGAGATCCAGGCCCGGCTGCGGTTCCTGCTCGACGTCGGGCTCGAATACCTCAACCTGGAACGCGCGGCCGGCACCCTCTCCGGCGGGGAGGCCCAGCGCATCCGCCTGGCCACCCAGATCGGATCGGGTCTGGTGGGCGTCCTGTACGTCCTCGACGAACCCTCCATCGGCCTGCACCAGCGGGACAACCGGCGCCTCATCGAGACGCTGAACCGCCTGCGCGACCTCGGCAACACCCTCATCGTCGTCGAACACGACGAGGACACCATCCACCAGGCCGACTGGATCGTCGACATCGGCCCCGGCGCTGGCGAACACGGGGGATCCGTGGTGCACTCGGGATCCCTGGAGGCGCTGCTGGACAACACCGAATCGCTGACCGGCGACTACCTGTCCGGTCGCCGGAAGATCGACCTGCCCGCCACGCGGCGCAAGGTGGACCGCAAACGCCAGGTCACCGTCGTCGGTGCCCGCGAGAACAACCTGCGGGACCTGACGGTGAAGTTCCCGCTCGGCGTGCTCACGGCGGTCACCGGTGTCAGCGGTTCGGGCAAGTCCACACTCGTGAACGACATCCTCTACAAGGTGATGGCCAACAAACTCAACGGCGCCAAGCAGGTCGCCGGTCGACACACCCGCGTCGAGGGCCTCGACCAGCTCGACAAGGTCGTCCATGTCGACCAGAGCCCGATCGGCCGCACCCCGCGCTCCAACCCCGCGACCTACACGGGCGTGTTCGACCACGTCCGCAAGCTCTTCGCCGAGACCAACGAGGCCAAAGTCCGTGGCTACCTGCCCGGCCGGTTTTCCTTCAACGTCAAGGGCGGCCGGTGCGAGGCCTGCTCCGGCGACGGGACCCTGAAGATCGAGATGAACTTCCTGCCGGACGTCTACGTCCCCTGCGAGGTCTGCCATGGGGCGCGATACAACCGCGAGACGCTCGAGGTGCACTACAAGGGCAAGTCGATCTCGGATGTGCTGCACATGCCGATCGAGGAGGCCGCGGAGTTCTTCGCCGCCTTCACCCCCATCGCCCGGCACCTGAACACGCTGGTCGACGTGGGCCTGGGCTACGTCCGGCTCGGCCAACCGGCCACGACGCTGTCCGGCGGCGAGGCACAGCGCGTCAAGCTGGCCTCGGAACTGCAGAAGCGCTCCAACGGACGCAGCATCTACGTGCTCGACGAGCCCACCACGGGCCTGCACTTCGAGGACATCCGCAAGCTGCTGCTCGTGCTCCAGGGACTGGTGGACAAGGGGAACACCGTGATCACGATCGAGCACAACCTCGACGTCATCAAGAGCGCCGACTGGATCATCGACCTGGGCCCCGAGGGCGGATCCGGCGGCGGGCAGGTCGTCGCGCAGGGAACCCCCGAACAGGTCGCCCAGGTCGAGTCCAGCCACACCGGTGGGTTCCTGGCCGAGATCCTGCGCTAGGCGGCAACCAGGGCGGCGCCGGGAGCCGGGACAGCCCGTGCATGCCCCCACGGGCATGGCTGCCGCGCCCCCGTGGTGGTTCGTGCAACAATGTTGCGGTGATGATTCCTGCCCGCGCCGTATTGCTCGACCTCGACGGCACCCTGGTCGACCCGGCGGGCGGCATCACCGGCGGCATCCTCCACGCCCTGCTCCGCCACGGGATCCCGCATCCGGGCGAGGCGCACCTGCAATCGCTGGTGGGTCCCCCGCTGGCCAGCGGGCTGCTCTCCGTCCCGGGCATGACCGAGGAGCTGCTGCCGCGGGTCATCGCCACCTACCGGGACCAGTATGCCGCCCACGGCATGGCCGCCAGCCGCGTCTACCCCGGCATCGCCGAGCTGCTCACAGCGCTCCGTGCCGACGGCCGCGTCCTGGCCGTGGCGACCTCCAAACCCGAACCCCTGGCCCGCCGCCTGCTGGCGGCCAAGGGGCTCGACGGCTACTTCGACTCCATCCACGGCTCGTCGCCCGACGAGCTCTCCGCCCCCACCCGGACCACCGGCAAACCGCACATCGTCGCCGCCGCCCTGCAGGCCACTGGCCAGGGGGAAGGGCACACCATCATGGTCGGTGACCGCCTCCACGACATCGAGGGTGCCAGGGTCAACGGGCTGGCCGCCATCGGGGTCTCCTGGGGCTTTGCCGCCGACGGCGAGCTGGAAGCGGCAGGGGCCACCGCCGTCGTGCAGTCCCCGGAAGACCTGGGCCGCCTGCTCGGTGCCCCCGCGACCGTGGCCGAGGCGACGGCCCGGGAGGGCTCGGCCTAGATGGGGATGTTCGAAGGGGTCCGCGCGGGTTTCCGCGGGACGATCCGCACGCTGTGCCGACCCACCATCACCGGGCTGGACAACGTCCCGACCGACGGGCCGTTCATCATCGCCTCGAACCACCTGTCCTTCCTGGACAGCGTCATCATCCAGGCGATCTGCCCGCGCCCCGTCGCGTTCTTCGCCAAGGCCGAGTACTTCACCACCCCCGGCGTCAAGGGCCGGGCGATGAAGGCCTTCTTCGAATCCGTGGGCTCCATCCCGGTTGAACGCGGGGAACAGGCAGCCAGCGTGGCGGCCCTGGACGCGCTGGTCGACCTGCTCGAGGACGGGCAGGGCGTCGGGATCTACCCCGAGGGAACCCGCTCGCGCGACGGCAGGCTCTACCGCGGCCGGACCGGCGTGGGCTGGCTCGCCCTGTCCACCGGCGCGCCCGTGGTCCCGGTGGGGCTGGTCGGCACCGAACGGCTCCAACCCGCCGGCAGCAACCGCATCACCCCGCACAAGTTCACCCTCACGGTGGGCGCGCCGCTGCGCTTCGAGCACGTGGGGCGCAAGCACCCGCTGCCGCAACGCCGTCAGGCCACCGACGCCATCGTCGACGCGATCGCCGCGATCACTGGGCAGGAACGCTCGGGCAACTACAACCAGTCGCCGTCCGCGGAGTAGCGTTAACGCATGGCCGATCCCACCAGCTACCGCCCGCGGACCGGTGAAATCCCCACCAACCCGGGTGTCTACCGCTTCCGCGACCCGCAGTCCCGCGTCATCTACGTCGGCAAGGCCAAGAACCTCCGGTCGCGGCTGAACTCCTACTTCGCCAACCCGGCGACGCTGATGCCCAAGACGCACGCCATGGTGCACACCGCCGCCAGCGTCGAGTGGACGGTCGTCGGCAGCGAACTCGAGGCACTGCAGCTCGAGTACACGTGGATCAAGGAATACGCGCCACGGTTCAACATCATGTTCCGTGACGACAAGTCCTACCCCTACCTGGCGGTCACGATGGGGGAGAAGTTCCCGCGCGCCCAGGTCATGCGCGGGGACCGCCGCAAGGACGTGAAGTACTTCGGGCCGTTCTACCCGGCCAAGGCGATCCGCGAGACCCTGGACACCCTGCTGCGCGTCTTCCCGGTGCGCACCTGCAGCGCGGGCATCTTCCGCCGCGCCGAGCAGTCGGGCCGCCCCTGCCTGCTCGGCTACATCGACAAATGCTCCGCCCCGTGCGTGGGGCGCATCAGCCCCGAGGACCACCGCCGGCTCGCCGACGAGCTGTGCCAGTTCATGGGCGGGGAGGGCACCCGGTTCATCCGCGACCTCGAGGCCCAGATGAAGGCGGCCGTCGCCGAACTCGACTACGAGCAGGCCGCCCGGCTGCGCGACGACATCGCCGCCCTGCGCCGCGTGTTCGAACGCAACGCCGTCGTCCTCTCCGAGGACACCGAGGCCGACATCTTCGCCGTCGCCGAGGACGACCTCGAGGCCGCCGTCCAGGTCTTCCACGTCCGCCAGGGACGCATCCGCGGCCAACGCGGCTGGGTCGTCGAAAAGGTCGAGGAGACCAGCGGCCCGGAATTCATCGAACACCTCCTGCAGCAGGTCTACGGCGAGACCACCGGCGGCGACCGGATCCCGCGCGAGGTCCTCGTGCCGGTCGAGCCCGAGAACCCGGAGGAGCTGGCGACCTGGCTGCGCGGGCTGCGCGGGGCCGCCGTCAACCTCCGGGTGCCGCGCCGCGGCGAGAAGGCCACCCTCATGGGCACCGTGAGGGACAACGCCGAGCAGTCCCTGCGCCTGCACAAGTCCCGCCGTGCGGCCGACATCACCACCCGCAGCGCCGCCCTGCAGGAACTCCAGGAGGCCCTGGGCCTGCCGGTGCCGCTGATGCGCATCGAGTGCTACGACATCTCCCACGTCCAGGGCACCAACGTGGTCGCATCCATGGTCGTCGTCGAGGACGGGCTGCCCAAGAAGTCCGACTACCGCAAGTTCTCCATCACCGGGGAGGCGGCCCGCGACGACACCGCCTCGATGTACGACGTCATCACCCGCCGGTTCCGCCACTACCTCGACGACCAGGCCGCCATGGCCCCGGCGATCAGCGGCGAGATCAGCATCGAGGAGGCCGGGGAGAAGGCACCGCCGCGCAAGTTCGCCTACCCGCCCTCCCTCGTGGTGGTCGACGGCGGACCGCCCCAGGTGGCCGCGGCCGTGCAGGCGCTCACCGACCTGGGCATCGACGACGTCTACGTCGCCGGGCTGGCCAAGCGGCTCGAGGAGCTCTGGCTGCCCGATGACCCGTTCCCCGTCGTGTTGCCGCGCGCCTCCCACGGGCTCTACCTGCTCCAGCGCATCCGCGACGA
>DATNBS010000108.1:0-2839 GCA_035571895.1 Arthrobacter sp.
GTGAAATTCAGGACCAGGTCGACCACGCCGGCCAGCCAGGAGGCACGCAACCCCGTGACGAGCTCCTTGGCCGTGTACTCCAGGCCGAGCATCAACAACAGCAGCACCACGCCGAGTTCGCTGGCGATGTCGCCGAACTCCTCGATGCCGGACAGGGGGACGATCCCGCCGTGGCCGAAGACCAGGCCCCCGAGCAGGTACAGCGGAACCGGGGACATGCCGATCCGCGCCGCCACGCGCCCGAGGAGCCCGAGGCCGAGGAAGACGGCCCCGAGTTCGATCAGGACGAGTGTGGTGTGGTCCACCGGCGGTTCCTATCCGTGGTTGAGCAGGTGGGCAGCCTTGTCCAGGCCGTCGGTGGTGCCGACCACGATGACCACGTCTCCCGGGGCCAATTCGAACGAGGGCGGCGGAGAGGCGTAGACCTGGCCCCCACGGGAAATGGCGACGATCGACGCGTGGGTGCGCGTGCGCAGGTGGGTGTCGCCGAGGGTGCGGTCAGCGTAGGGGCTGTCCTGGCTCAGGACGAACTGGCGGGTGTTCACCCCGGGCAGCTCGCGGTGCTCCGCGGTCAGGTCGGCGACCAGCTGCGGGGCCCCGAGGAGGCTGCCGATCGCCGCCGCCTCCTCGTTGGTCAGCGGGATGGCCGCCTGGCAGGCGTCGGGATCCTGGCGCTCGGAAATGATCAGCTCCATGCCGCCGTCGCGCTTGACCACGACGCCCACGCGTCGGCCGGTGGCCAGCGTGACATCACGGCGTACCCCGATCCCGGGAAGGGGGGTCTCATCCAGGTTCATGGTTCCAGCCTAGACCCGTGGGCCCCGCACGCAGGGCCGCCCCGGCGGGGACCTCCGGGACCCGGAACGCACGCCCTGGCATGGCGATGGCCGCCCCCGGAGCACCGGAAGCGGCCATCGAACCAGCAGGGCAGGGCGGTCAGGAGACCGGGGGAGTCCCGCCGTCGTCCGTGGGTTCGGCTGGTGCCTGTCCCGCCGGGGAGCCGTCCGGAGCGAAGTCGCGCTTGATGGCCTCGACGCCGTCGGCCGGGATCTCGAAGCCGAGCTGGTGCCCGGGGTTCAGGACCAGGCCGGCGCCGGAGAGGTTGTCGATCACCGCGGCTCCGACGACGCGCACGGCGAAGGGCGCCTCGGCGATGTAGGTCTCGGGGATGCGGTTCACGTGGGTGAACAGTGCGATCACCGGCTCGCCGTCCTTGTTCTGCAGCAGCAGCGGCTGGACGTTCTCGGTCTCCTCGGTCACCTGCTCGCGGCTGAGGAAGAAGACCTCCTCGGACAGGAAGGTCGCGATGACCTGCCCCGCCTTGGCCTCGTCGGCCTGCCCCTCCTGCAGCACCGTCTCCAGGTGCGTCTGCGGTTCGTCGGGATCCGGGGTTCCGGCTGGGCTCTGGGTTGGCTCGTCGCTCATGCCCTCCAGCCGATCACGGCGGCCCCCGATGTGCAACCCGCCCTGCCGCAACCCGGCGGCAACGGTTCGGGGTTCGGGACCGCGCCGAATTAGACTGGGCGCAACCACCCGCACGGATGCCAAGGATGCCCATGACCGATTTCCAGTACGAGGACCTGTTGCCGATCGGCCAGGACGAGACCCCCTACCGCCTGATCGGCACCGAGGGGGTGCGCCCGGTGGAGGGGCCCGGGGGCCGCACGTTCCTGGAGGTGGCTCCGGAAGCGCTGTCGAACCTGGCCCGCACCGCGCTGCACGACATCTCGCACTACCTGCGTCCGGCGCACCTGCAGCAGCTGCGCAACATCCTGGACGACGACGAGGCCAGCGCCAATGACAAATTCGTCGCCCTGGACCTGCTCAAGAACGCCAACATCGCCGCAGGGGGCGTCCTGCCGATGTGCCAGGACACCGGAACCGCGATCGTCATGGGCAAGCGGGGCCAGCAGGTCCTCACGGAGGGCCCGGACGAGAAGGCCCTCTCGCAGGGCATCTACGACGCCTACACGCAGCTGAACCTGCGCTACTCCCAGCTGGCGCCGCTGACCACCTGGGAGGAGAAGTCCACCGGCAACAACCTGCCGGCCCAGATCGAGCTCTACGCCGACACCGAGCCCGGTCACGAGGCGCAGTACAAGTTCCTGTTCATGGCCAAGGGCGGCGGGTCGGCCAACAAGTCCTTCCTGTACCAGGAGACCAAGGCCATCCTGAACGAGAACGCCATGCTCGCCTTCCTCGACGAGAAGCTGCGCTCGCTGGGCACCGCGGCCTGCCCGCCCTACCACCTCTCGATCGTCATCGGCGGCACCAGCGCCGAATTCGCCCTGAAGACCGCCAAGTACGGTTCGGCGAAGTACCTGGACAACCTGCCGACGACCGGGGCGATGACCGGACGCGGCTTCCGCGACCTCGAACTCGAGGAAAAGGTCCTGGAACTGACCCGGCACTTCGGCATCGGCGCCCAGTTCGGCGGCAAGTACTTCTGCCACGACGTCCGCGTGGTCCGGCTGCCCCGCCACGGGGCCTCCCTGCCCGTCGCGATCGCCGTCTCCTGCTCGGCCGACCGCCAGATGCTCGCGAAGATCACCGCCGAGGGGGTGTTCGTCGAACAGCTCGAAACGGATCCGGCCCGCTTCATGCCCGACGAGTCGCATCCGGCCATCGCCGCGCACGACGGCGAAACCGACGGGGTGACCGGCACCGGGGGCTCCTCGGTCGTCAAGATCGACCTGAACCGGCCGATGGACGAGATCCTCGCCGAGCTGACCCGGCACCCCGTGAAGACCCGCCTGTCGCTGACCGGCCGCTGGTGGTCGCCCGCGACATCGCCCACGCGAAGATCCGCGAGCGCCTGGACGCCGGCGAGGAGATGCCG
>DATNBS010000109.1:0-12551 GCA_035571895.1 Arthrobacter sp.
CATGTCCGAGATCGTCTGCCCCGATTGCGGCACCAAGGGCGGCTGGACCGAACCGCAGCTCTTCTCCGGCCTGGTCAAGACCTACCTGGGGCCCGTCGACAACGAGGCCGGCCTGCACTTCCTGCGCCCCGAGACCGCACAGGGCATCTTCGTGAACTTCAACAACGTGCTCACCGTCTCGCGCAAGAAGCCCCCGTTCGGCATCGGGCAGATCGGCAAGGCCTTCCGCAACGAGATCACGCCCGGCAACTTCATCTTCCGCACCCGCGAGTTCGAGCAGATGGAGATCGAGTTCTTCACCGCGCCCGAGGACGCCCCGCGCTTCTTCCAGGAGTGGGTCGACGCCTGCTGGGCCTGGTTCATCGACCTGGGCATCAACCCGGAGAACATGCGCCAGTTCGACGTCCCCGAGGACGAGCGCGCCCACTACTCGGCCGGCACGATCGACTTCGAGTACCGCTTCGGCTTCAAGGGCTCCGAATGGGGCGAGCTGATGGGCGTGGCCAACCGCACCGACTACGACCTCGGCTCCCACACCAAGGGCTCCGGCACCGACCTGAGCTACTTCAACCAGGCCACCGGAGAGCGGTTCACCCCCTACGTGATCGAGCCATCCTTCGGCCTGACCCGCTCGATGATGGCCTTCCTCGTCGATGCCTACACCGAGGACGAGGCACCGAACGCCAAGGGCGGCGTGGACAAGCGCACCGTGCTCAAGCTCGACCCGCGCCTGGCCCCGGTCAAGGCCGCCGTGCTGCCGTTGAGCCGCAACGAGGAGCTCTCGCCCAAGGCCAAGGCCCTGGCCGCCGAGTTGCGCAAGCACTGGAACATCGACTTCGACGATGCCGGTGCCATCGGCCGCCGCTACCGCCGCCAGGACGAAATCGGCACGCCCTTCTGCATCACCGTCGACTTCGACACGCTCGAGGACCAGGCCGTGACCATCCGCGAACGCGACACCATGAGCCAGGAGCGCGTCGCCCTGGACCAGGTGAAGTCCTATCTGGCCGGGCGCCTGCTCGGAGCCTGACCCCACGACGGGCCGGCTGCCCCCGGCAGCCGGCCCGCACGTCTTTCCGACCACTTCAACAGCGCATCAGGAGCAACATGAGCAACCTCACCTACCGATCGTGGCAAGAAGGCGACGACCTGGCCTTGCTGCAGATCCTCGGGGACCCGTCGACGCCGCAGGCCCACATCGACCGCACGATGCTGCGCGCCGACAGCGACGACCCCTGGGCCCGCACGCTCGTCGCCGTCGACGACGGGGTCCCGGTGGGCGCCGGCACGCTCTTCGAATCCTCCCTGCACCCCGACCGGCTCTGGCTCTTCGTCGAGGTCGCCCCGTCCATGCGCCGGCAGGGCGTGGCCACCGAGCTGCTGCGCCGCCTGCGGGAGTTCCCGGCACCGTCGGGCGTCACGGCGCTGAAGTCCCGCTTCACCGTCGAAGGCGCGGAGGGCGAGGCCGCCGCCGCGTTCACCGCCTCCCTGGGCCAGGAACAGATCATGCGTTCGCGCGGGGTCGTCGTCGAGCCCGGGGCGCTGAAGCTGCCGGTATTCGACGAGGCCGGCCTGACCCTCGAGGAAGCTGCCACCGGATCCGTCGAACTCTCCCAGGTCGTCGCCGACTACTACAACGCCGTCCACGACTGGGACCGCGCGCAGATGACCCTCGGCCGCGCCCAGACCATGCTGCTCAACGACGCCACCGGGGCCAAGGGCGCCATCGTGCTGCGCGACAAGCCGAAGGACGCCGACGGCAAGATCCTCTCCTTCGCCATCAGCTACGAACCGGACCGCGTCGACGCCCCCGCCGACGTGCTGATGGGATGGGATCCCACCCTGTCGGACGCCGATGCCCGAGAAGCCGTCCGGGGCCTGCTGGCCATGCTGGCCCACCAGTACCCGGTGAAGCTCGAGGTCGACGACGCCATGGCCCCGCTCTCGGACCTGGTGGACGAACTCATGGCCGCCGGCCAGGCGACCGTGGTGACGACCACCATCATCGTCGCCAACGCCGGCTAACCCGTCCCGGGCACACCCTCCGGCACCCCGCATCGCCAATCCGACCCCATTCCACCTCTGACCAGCCGCGTTCGGTCGATTTGGCCGGATTTGAGAGAATGGGACCGTGACCGTGATTTCCCCCAGCACCCCGACCCCGCCCAAGCTCGCGCTGCCGCCCCTGCAGCTCGGCCGGCACACCGTGGACACCCCCGTCGTCCTCGCGCCGATGGCGGGCATCACCAACACCGCGTTCCGCCGGCTGTGCCGCGAATACGGCGGAGGGTTGTACGTGGCGGAAATGGTCACCTCCCGGGCACTGGTGGAGCGCAACGAGATGTCCATGCGGATCATCTCCCATGACGACGACGAGGACATCCGTTCCGTGCAGCTCTACGGCGTGGATCCGGCGACCGTGGGTGCCGCGGTGCGCCTGATCGTCGAGGAGGACCGCGCGGACCACATCGACCTGAACTTCGGCTGCCCCGTCCCCAAGGTCACCCGGCGCGGCGGGGGAGCGGCCCTGCCCTGGAAGACCGACCTGTTCACCGCCATCGTGCAGGCAGCCACCCGCGAGGCGGCCCGGGGCGACGTCCCGCTGACCATCAAGATGCGCAAGGGCATCGACGAGGACCACCTGACCTTCATCGAGGCCGGCAAGATGGCCCGCGACGCCGGCGCCGCCGCCGTCGCCCTGCACGGGCGCACCGCCAGCCAGCACTACTCCGGCCAGGCCGACTGGAACGCCATCGCCGAACTGCGCGAGGCCCTGCCCGACATCCCGGTCCTGGGCAACGGCGACATCTGGAGCGCGGAGGACGCCATCGCCATGGTCGAGCAGACCGGCGTCGACGGCGTCGTCATCGGCCGCGGCTGCCAGGGCCGCCCCTGGCTCTTCGGCGACATCCAGGCCGCCTTCGAGGGCTCGGAGCGCCGCTTCCGCCCCGGGCTGGCCGAGGTCGCCGCCTCCTTCCAACGCCACGCCGAACTGCTGGTGGACTACTTCGAGGACGAGGGCAAGGCCCTGCGCGACATCCGCAAGCACGTGGCCTGGTACTTCAAGGGCTACGCCGTCGGCGGGGACCTGCGCGCCGCCCTGGCGGCCGTGCCGACCCTGGAGGTGCTGGCCGAGCTGCTCGCCCAGCTCGACCAGGACGCACCCTACCCCGGAGCCGACGCCGAGGGTCCCCGCGGCCGCGCCGGGTCCCCGAAGCGCCCGCACCTGCCCGACGGCTGGCTGGACAGCCGCTCGCTGGACGAGGGCCACCGGGCCCAGATCTCCGCCGCCGAACTGGACGTCTCGGGTGGCTGAGCCCGACGTCCGGCGCAGTCCGGCCGGCTACACCCCCTTCGACGAGGAACGCTGGCTCGCCGAACCGGAGAAGAAGTCCTACCGCACCAGCTTCGAGCGCGACCGCGCCCGGGTCCTGCACTCCTCGGCCCTGCGCCGCCTCGGCGCCAAGACCCAGGTCGTCGCCCCCTATTCCGACGACTTCGTGCGCACCCGGCTCACCCACTCGCTCGAGGTCGCCCAGGTGGGCCGCGAACTCGGCGCCACCCTGGGGTGCGACCCCGATGTCGTGGACACCGCCTGCCTCTCCCACGACCTCGGACACCCGCCCTTCGGGCACAACGGCGAAAAGGCCCTCAACGAGCTCTCCTCCGGCATCGGCGGGTTCGAGGGCAATGCCCAGACCCTGCGCCTGCTCACGCGGCTGGAGACCAAGAAGTTCCACGCCGACGGGTCCCCGGCCGGACTGAACCTCACCCGCGCCACCTTGGACGCGGCCTGCAAGTACCCCTGGCGGCGCACCGACGCGCCCATCCGCAACGGCCGGCAGACCGGCAAGTTCGGTGTCTACGAGGACGACCTCCCGGTCTTCGAGTGGCTGCGCTCCGGGCACGACGGCGGTGCCGCCGTCGCGCCCGAACCGGGCCAGAAGTGCGTGGAGGCCCTGGTCATGGACCTGGCCGACGACATCTCCTACTCCGTGCACGACGTCGAGGACGCCATCGTCGCCGGGCGCTTCCAGCTGCGCTGGATCCGCGACGCAGACCAGCGCGCCCGTGTGATCGACTGCACCCGGCGCTGGTACCTTCCCGAGGTCGACCCCGCCGCGATCGACGCCGCCCTGGCCCGCCTGGAGGCCACCGCCGAATGGGTCGAGGACTACGACCAGACCCGCAAGGGCGCCGCGGCGCTGAAGGACATGACCAGCCAGTTCATCGGCAGGTTCTGCCAGTCCGCCTTCGAGGCGACCCGCGCCGTCTACGGCCCCACCCGGCTGACCCGCTTCAACGGCCGGCTCATCGTCCCCGAGGAAACCGACCACGAGATCGCCGCGATGAAGGGCCTGGCCGCCGCCTACGTGATGACCAGCCAGGAACGCCAGCCGATCTACCAGCGCCAGCTCGAGGTCCTCGGCGAACTGGTGGCCCTCCTGCACGAGACCGGCGACCGCTACCTGGACCCGCTGTTCTCCGGGGACTGGCGCGCCGCCACCGACGACGCCGGACGCCTGCGGGCGGTCATCGACCAGGTCGCCAGCCTCACCGACTCCTCCGCCAAGGAATGGCACGCCACCCTGGTCCAGGGCCACTCCTTCACCCTCGAGCTCTTCTAGCTCGGGGAATACAAGGAGCTCGGGTAATACAAGGAGCACGACCAGTACGACGGCGGTGCCGCCGCCCGTGCCCGGCCCGCCTGCCGCGGTGGTCCACAGGCCGCGGTCGGCGGGCCGTTCCGCCGCCACGGCGGCACTAGACTGGGGGCCATGGCCGGCCTGATCAAACGCGAAGACATCGACGAGGTCCGCTCCCGCACGGACATCAAGGAAGTCGTCGACGGCTACGTCACGCTCCGCTCGGCCGGCATCGGTTCGTTCAAGGGCCTGTGCCCCTTCCACGACGAGCGCAGCCCCTCCTTCCACGTCCGGCCGCAGGTCGGCACGTTCCACTGCTTCGGCTGCGGTGAATCCGGCGACGTCATCTCCTTCATCCAGAAGATGGACCACACCACGTTCTCGGAGACCGTCGAACGGCTGGCCGCCCGCATCGGCTTCGAACTGCACTACGAGGACGGCGGATCCGGCCCCAGCCGCCAGGAAGTCGGCCGCCGCCAGCGCCTGCTCGACGCGCACAAGGTCGCCGAGGAGTTCTTCCGCGCGCAGCTGCTGACCGAGGAGGCAGCCACCGGGCGCAAGTACCTCGCCGACCGCGCCTTCGACCGCGAAGCGTGCGAGCACTTCGGCGTGGGCTACGCCCCGCGCGGGTGGGACCCGCTGCTCAAGCACATGCGCCACAAGGGCTTCCACGACGAGGAACTCAAGCTCACCGGCATGTTCTCCGAGGGCAACCGCGGGATCTACGACCGGTTCCGCGGGCGGCTGATCTGGCCCATCCGAGACCTCACCGGCGCCACCATCGGCTTCGGTGCCCGCAAGCTCTACGAGGACGACCAGGGGCCGAAGTACCTCAACACCCCCGAGACCCAGCTCTACAAGAAGTCCCAGGTCCTCTACGGGGTCGACCTGGCCAAGCGGGAGATCACCAAGAACCGGCAGCTGATCGTCGTCGAGGGCTACACCGACGTCATGGCCTGCCACCTCTCGGGACTCGGCACCGCGGTGGCCACCTGCGGCACCGCCTTCGGCGTCGACCACATCAAGATCGCGCGGCGTCTGCTCCAGGACGACGGCACCGGCGGCGAGGTGGTCTACACCTTCGACGGCGATGCCGCCGGCCAGAAGGCCGCCCTGCGCGCCTTCAACGAGGACCAGAGCTTCATCGCCCAAACCTACGTGGCCGTCGAGCCCACCGGCGCGGATCCCTGCGAACTGCGCCAACACCGGGGACCGGAGGCCGTCAAGGAACTCATCGCCTCCAAGCGCCCGCTCTTCGAATTCGCCATCCGGGCCGGCCTGAAGAAATTCAACCTGGACACCGTCGAGGGCAGGGTCCAGGCTCTGCGCGCCTCCGCCCCGATCGTGGCGGCCATCCGCGATCCGGCCATGCGCCCGGCCTACTCCCGTGAACTGGCTGGCTGGCTGGGCATGGACATGGAGGACGTCAACCGGGCTGTCGGCGCCGCCTCCAAGCGCTCCCGGGAGGCACCCCGGACCGACAACGGGCCGGCCCGGCACTCCGCCGGCCCCGACAGCGGGCACCGGGGGGGACCGGGCCACGGGGCCGTGCATCGGGATCACGGCCACCGTGGTGCCGGCAACGGTGGGCCTCCGCATTCCGGCCAGGGGACGGAGGCAGGGAACCATGGGACCGCCGTCGTGCAGGAATCCCGGGTCCCGGCGTTCGAGCGACCCGACGTGCGCGATCCGGTGACGCGGATGGAACGCGAATCCCTCGAGGTGGTCCTGCAGCAGCCCGGCCTGCTCAACGCCGACCAGTGGCAGGCCTTCTACGCCGCCCGGTTCCTGGCCCCCGTGCACGCCGCCGTGCACGATGCCGTCCGCGCGGCCGGAGCCGCCGGTGCCACCCCGGCGCAGTGGGTGGAGTCGATCCGCCAGGAGGTCCCGGAGCCGTTGCGGCCCTTCGTCTCCGAACTGGCGGTCAACCCGCTGCCGGCGAACTCCGAGGAGGGGTTGGCCAAGTACTGCCAGGGCATCATGAACCGGCTGTTCGACCTGCAGATCACCCACCAGAAGGCCGACCGGATCGGGCAGCTGCAACGGATGGACCCGGCGGCGGATCCCGAGGGCTACCAGCGGATCAACCGCGAGCTGATGGAGCTGGAACTGCGGCGCCGGGCCCTGCGCCAGGACTAGCCGATGGCCGGATCGGGGGACCGGACCAGTGGCCGGTGCGGGGCCGCCGGCGATTTAGCAACCCCGGCCGGGCTCTTGTATAGTCGTATCTGTTGCTTTCCCCCGTAGCTCAATTGGCAGAGCATTCGACTGTTAATCGAAGGGTTACTGGTTCGAGTCCAGTCGGGGGAGCGGATCCGGGACGTCCCCGCCACTGATCGTGGCGGGGACGTTCTGCGCTTCGGACCCGCGACGCGGGCGGTGTACCCGCCCGCGTCCCCGGACCTACCATGGGGCCATGGACTGGCTGGCCGCACCGGACTACTGGATGGCGCGGGAGATCCTGCAACGCGGGGTCGCCGCCCTGTTCATCGTCGCGTTCGCCTCCACGCTCAACCAGTTCCGCCCCCTGCTCGGCGACCACGGGCTCCTGCCAGCACCCCGCCTGCTGGCCGGCCCCGGGGCGCGCGGCCCGTCGCTGTTCACCCGCTGGGGGTATTCGGACCGGAAGCTGGCGGCCGTGTGCTGGACCGGGATCGTCGTGGCGGCCCTCCTGGTCGCCGGGCTGCCGCAGGCCGGTCCCGCGTGGATCCCGCTGGCCGCGTTCCTGCTGCTCTGGGGGCTCTACCAGTCCATCGTGAACATCGGCCAGGTCTTCTACGGGTTCGGCTGGGAGATGCTGCTGCTGGAAGCCGGGTTCACGGTCGGACTGCTCGGCTCGCACCAGGTGGACCCGCCGCGGACGATCCTGCTGCTGACCGTGTGGCTGGTGTTCCGGCTGGAGTTCGGGGCCGGCATGATCAAGTGGCGCGGCGACCCGGCCTGGCGCGACCTGACCGCCCTGTACTACCACCACGAGACCCAGCCCATGCCCGGCCCGCTCAGCCGCCGGGCGCACCTGGCTCCGCGCTGGTGGCACCGCTGCGAGGCCGCGGGGAACCATGTGGCCCAGCTCGCCGTCCCGTTCCTGCTCTTCGTCCCGCAGCCGGTCGCGTCCATCGCCGCTGCCATCGTCATCTTCACCCAGTTGTGGCTGGTCGCCTCGGGCAACTTCGCCTGGCTGAACTGGATCACCATCGTGCTGGCCTGCTGCGCCGTCGACGATGCCGCCTTCGGCACCGTCCTGCCCTTCCTTCCGCCGCAGGCCGGCACCGCGGCATCGCCGGATCCGGGCCCGCTCTGGTGGATCGTGCTCGTGGCCGCCGCCACCGTGCTGCTGGTGGTGGCCGGCATCCCGGCCCTGCGCAACCTGTTCTCCCGCCGCCAGCTGATGAACGCCAGCTTCAACCGCTGGCAGCTCGGCAATGCGTACGGGGCCTTCGGCAGCGTGACCCGCGAACGCATCGAGGTCGTCATCGAGGGGACCCTGGAGGACGACGGCGGATGGCGGGAATACGAATTCCGCGGCAAGCCGGGTGACCCGCGCCGCCGACCGCGGCAATTCGCCCCCTACCACCTGCGCCTGGACTGGATGATGTGGTTCCTGCCGTTGGGGTCGGTCCACCAGCGGTGGTTCCACGCCCTGCTGGCCAAGCTGCTGGTGGCCGACCGGGGGGTGCTCGCCCTGTTGCGGCTGGACCCCTTCGAGGGCACGCCCCCGGCACGGATCCGGGTGCTGACCTACCGTTACCGCTTCGCCACCGATGCCGAACACCGGGCCGGGGGCTGCCAGTGGGTCAGGACCGGGCGGCGCGTGGCCATCGGGCCGATCGAACGAGGCTAACCCGGCGTCGCCCCCCACCGGCCGGGCCGCCGATCGCCCGGCGGAGTTCGGCCTCCGGCCACCTGGCCGTTGACCGCCCGTCATCTCGCGGCCGTAGCGTCCCGGGCATGGCACTGCGTTTCGTGGCGATCGGCGATTCCTTCACCGAGGGGGTCGGGGACTGGGATCCCCGGCTGCCCAACGGGGTCCGCGGCTGGGCGGACCGCGTGGCCAAGCAGCTGGGCAAGGCCGACCCGCGCTGGGAATACGCCAACCTGGCCATCCGCAGCCGGCGGCTGCGCGGGATCATCGACGAACAGCTCGAACCGGCGCTGGCCCTGGAGCCGAGCGTGGTGACCTTCTACGCCGGCGGGAACGACCTGCTGGAAGTCCGCCAGGACCTGCCGGCCCTGTTGGAGCTGTACTCGCAGGCCGTGGCCAGGCTTTGCGGATCCGGGGCCCAGGTGCTCCTGTTCACCGGGTTCGACATCGCGCTGCCTCCGGGGCTCGGGTCCCTGAGGCGGCGGAACGACCTGTTCAACGCCCACGTCCGGGCGCTGGCAACCGAGCACGGGGCCACCCTGGTGGACTACTGGGCCTGGGACGCGTATCGCGACCGGCGCCTGTGGGGCAACGACAAACTGCACATGAACCGCGCGGGCCACCGCTACATGGCGATCAGGATCCTGGAGATCCTCGGCATCGACCACCGCCTGGCCTTCGAGCCCCTCGGACCGGATTCCCGGGTGGGGCCCGGCCAGGCCGTGCTGCGCGATGTCGAATGGGCCCGGCAGTGGGTCCTGCCGATGTTCGGCCGGCGGCTGCGGGGCGTCACCTTGGGCGACGATCTCCAACCACGGTGGCCCGAGCCGATCCGCCCGGCCGACGGGATGAAGAGGCTGTACCGGGCACGACGGCGGTGGCCGGCTCAGGGGTGAGGCCCCCGTCCCCCGGGGGAGGGGACGATTCGGATTTCGCGGAACGCCCTGATAGGGTTTTACTCGCTTCATTCCCCCGTAGCTCAATTGGCAGAGCATTCGACTGTTAATCGAAGGGTTACTGGTTCGAGTCCAGTCGGGGGAGCCGAGAAACCGGTCCTGGCCTGCGCTGATGCGGGCCAGGGCCGGTTTGCGTTGTGGCTCGACAGGCCCCGGTGGGACGCGTGCGGGACGGAAATCCCGGGCAACCGCGGTGACATTCCGGCCGGTCCAGGGAGCCTCGGTAGCACGGGAAGCCCCACGTCAGGCAAGATGGTAGGTTTTTGAGTGCACAGGCCCGTCTGGGCCGCCACCGAAGGAGGACCAGGATGACACGCACAACGTCCGGACGTCGCCCATCGTCGTTCACCGGCCTGCTCAGGCTGGTCGGCCGACTGGTGCCCAGGCAGCTGCATGACGAGATCCAGCTGGCCATCACCCAGATGAAGACCAAGGGCATCCAGGCCGGGATCGGTGCCGCGGTGGCCCTGGTCGCCGTCGTTTTCCTGGCCTTCATGGCTGTCGCCCTGATCACCTCCGGCATCCTCGGACTGGGCCTGGTCTTCAAGCCCTGGCTGGCCGCGCTCATGGTGGCGGCCCTCTTCCTGGTCATCGCCGTCATCCTGGCGCTGATCGGGATCGGCAAGATCAAGAAGCAGATGCCGCTGATCCCCGAAGACGCCATCCGCGGGGTGAAGTACGACCTCGGCGTGCTGAAGGAGGGCCGGTCCTTCGACCCGTCCACCCTCGACGAGAAGAAACCGAAGAAGGACAAGGCGGCCAAGGACCAGCACCAGGACCAGGCGGACAAGCCCGTGCCGGTGCCGTACCACGAGCTGCTCAAGCGATCGCAGGCCCGTCGCGAGCACCTGGCCGAGCTCCGCGACGACCTGGCCCCGAAACTGGACGTCAAGCGCCAGGCGAGGGAGAAAACCGCCACGGCCAAGACCTACGCCCGGGACGGCAAGCTGCGGGCCCGGCACGCCCTGCACGAGCGGACCCACCAGCAGCCCCCGGCCGATGCCGGGCAGCTGCTGAAGGACCGCTGGCAGCCACTGGCGGTCATGGGCGCCTCGCTGGTCGCCTTGGCGGCGTTCGTACGCAAGCTCAGCAAGTCCTGACCCAACCGGTCCCGCCTCCCGGCCGGACGCAGCCGGGATGGGCAACACCGGGCCAGTGCACGGCCCACTGACGGCGGGGAAAGGGGAAGCACGCGTGAGGATCATCGGTGCCGGCGGCCGCGATGACATCGAGTACCGCGAGCTGCAGACGTTCTGGACGCTGCCCAACCTGATCACCGTCCTGCGTTTCGGACTGGTCCCGGTCTTCGTGGTGGCCGTCGCCGCCGGGCACTACGGCTGGGCCACGACCGTCCTGGTCGTCCTGGGAGGCACCGACTGGATCGACGGCTACGTCGCCCGCCGGCTCAACCAGATCTCCACCATCGGCAAGTGGCTGGACCCCGTGGCCGACCGCGTGGCCCTGATCGTGGTCGTCATCGTCTTCGTTGTCGACGGCATCGCCCCGGCCTGGCTGGTCTATTCGATCGTGGTCCCGGATGCGGTGCTCATCGTCAATGCCCTGGTCCTCTTCCGCGGCAGCCCCAACCTGCCCGTCAGCACGCTGGGCAAGATCCGCACCGCCCTGCTGCTGGTCGGCGCGCCCCTGCTGCTGCTGGGCCAGGTGGACGCCGCCGAGGGCGGCACCTTGCGGGCCCTGGCCACGCTGGTGTTGGGCATCGGCTGCGTGCTGCACGTCGTGGCCGCCGTCCTCTACTTCCAACAGGCCCGGCGCAAGGCACGCCGGCTGCGATCCGGGGGACCATGGTCTGGCTAGCCGTCTGCTGCGCGGTGGCCGCGGCCTTCTTCCTGGCCTTCGGAACCCAGCGCCAGGGAAGCGCCGTGCGGGCCAGCAGCGGCGGCCTGGCCGTCTCCTCGCGGGGCATCCTGCGCATGCTGGCCAACCCGCGGTGGCTGGGAGGCCTGCTGTTGATGGGCATCGGCATGGTCCTGAACGTCTATGCCCTCGCCACGGCACCGTTGACCGTCGTCCAGCCCATCGGCGCCATCGCCCTGGTGATCACCACCGTGGTGAACGCCCGCGACCAGGGCATCCGGATCAACCGGCCCACGGTGCTTGCCATCACCGCCTGCATCAGTGGCAGCATCGGGTTCGTCCTGCTGGCCATCAACGTCACCGTGGCCACGCACGAGATCAGCCGTCCCCAGGAGCTGGCCACCGTGCTGCTGCTCGCCGTCGTCACCGCGCTGCTCATCGGCATCCTGGTCGTGTTCCGGCACCGGACCGGGGCCTTCATCTACATCATGGGTGCCGGCGTCCTCTTCGGATTCGTCGCCGTGCTCGTGCGCACCATCGCCATCGGCCTGCTGGACCCCAACGGGAAGATGCTGGGCAACATCGCCTGGTACGTCATCCTGGCCGTTGCCGTGGCCGGGCTGCTCGGCACCTACTGCGTGCAGAACGCCTACTCCAGCGGCCCGCCGGACCTCGTCATCGCCGGATTGACGGTCATCGACCCCATGATCGGCATCGCCATCGGCATCGGCATCCTGGGGGAGCTGCGACCCGACGTGCATCCCGTCGTGGCGATGTCCATGGTCGCGGCCGCCCTCGTTGCTATCGTGGGGGTCATTGCGCTGTCGCGGCATCATCCCGATGTCCTCCAACGCCAGGAAGAAGCACGACGACGGCAAGCGCCTTCGGGCCGCTAGCCGTCCCCGCCCCCGCGGCCCCGTGCAGGCGCCTCGACAGAACCAGCCGTCCGAACCACAAGCAGCAGGAGCCAGCCCCCAGTGAGCGGTGACAAACCCCTGACCATCCTGATCGCCGCCGACACCTATCCGCCGGACGTGAACGGGGCCGCGGTTTTCTCGCACCGGCTGGCCACAGCCATGGCCCACCGCGGCCACACAGTGCACGTGGTGGCCGCCCGGGAAGTCAACGGCCCCGGCGTCGTCGAGCAGCGCCCGGAGGCGACCGTGCACCGGCTGAGGTCCCACAGCCAGCCCACCGCCTCGACGTTGCGCCTATGCCTGCCGTGGGAAGCCAAGCCGGACATCGGCCGCATCCTCGACGAGGTCAAGCCCG
>DATNBS010000110.1:0-14844 GCA_035571895.1 Arthrobacter sp.
GCCACCCTCGGCGTCTCCCCCAACGGCCTCGCCGGGGCCCTGGTCAAGGCCCGCCCGTGGGACGATTACGACATCCAGCGCGCCGGAACCGCCGAGCACCTGGCCGCCCTGGACGTGGTCTACAACGGCGTTGTGGAGAGCCACCGCGAGGCCCGCGCCACCGTCGAGGAGCTCGACCCGGTCACCGAGGACATGTTGATCGGCCAGATCGCCGAGCTGGAGCTCTTCCAATGGTTCATGCGCTCGCATCTGGAGAACAGCCAGGGACAACTCGACGACGCTGCCGCCGGCACCGAGAAGGGTGCTGCCTCGTCGACGAAGTCCGGATCGAAGCCCTCCTCGAAGGGCTCTTCGCAGAAGTAGCCCCCCATGACGTGCTCCCGATGTGGGGGTAGGAGCACGATGGCGGTCCATGGGCCCGGTGCCCATGGACCGTTTCCATGTGGCCATCCCTTTCCCTGACACTGGCCTGCCGAATACGGCAGGCCAGTGTCAGGGAAACACGAACTCCCACGGCTTCAGGAGGCAGGGTGTCTCCTGGCGGTGGGATGCCTTTGCCGTGCCGCGCCAACTGCCGGTCAGGCAGGCCTGCACGGTCGCCTTCGCCAGGCCCATCTCCTGTGCAATGCAAATCAGCGTGCGCCCCTTGGCCGCGAGGTCCGCCATTGCGTGAATGGCCCCACGAACCCGCCTCGGGAGACGGACCTCCGGAGGCGGCCAAGGATCGGCTCCACGTGGATCACGGCCTCTGAGCGCGCCACCTACCAGCCCGCCAAGCCCCGGGAGCGCGTGATCGTGTCACTGAATCCGGCGTACCCAGCCCGTCCTCCGGCGAACTGGAAGAGGAACGGCTCGCCAGGCAGAGGTCCAAGATCGCCCCCCGCGGCGTCTGGGGCCATGCGGACACGGCCGATCCCGCACACATCCTCGGCCGCTTCCCAACCGTCAGCGGCGAACGGTTGGAGAGTGGGCTCCTCCTGAAGGCGTCCAGAATCCCGGTTCCCTTGATTTTGCGGGCTCGAACGGCGGCTCTGCGACCACAGAAACCGCTCTCAGGGTGATTTTCGGGTGATGCGTTTCTGTGCCTATCCGGGGATGCGTTGCGTGTGGATGTCCACTGCCTCATGCAGCAGGCGGGCCACCTGGATGACCTCGCCATGTGACGATAGGCCACGAAGTGACGCGGGTTGGCGATGCGTCGGGCCGTCGGGCTGACCTCGTTGCGGCAGGTTCTCAGATGCAGCGTGCGGATTCCGTGTCCGAGGTCTTGCCAATCACGCGACCCTGGGCACTCGGGATCGCGTACGATGCTGACGAACGCCGCGTGGATGAGCGCTTCATATCCGTCTCTTACGGCTTCACCGAAGCGCATCACCGACCATTCGAGGATGTCATCGATGTCCGCTTCAGCATCTTCAGCGAGGTCGAGCTGGAAGGTCACGCGCTCGTTGCGGCTGCTCGCTCGGTCGCCAGCCGTCCGCGCTCACGCAGGTAGTCGTCGAGGTCATCGACGGAGACGCGAGTACTGCGACCGGCGTCAAGGCTGGCTATTCCCTGGTTCACTGCAGCACGGAGTTCGCCGTCGCGAGCCTCATCGAACTCGTCGGTCGATTCGAGCGACGCGATCAGCTCCTGTGCGACTTCGGCGCGCTCGGCACGAGACAGCGCACGGGCCGCGTCAAGCACTTCAGTCAGGGTCGAGTTCATGTAGGTAGTTTACGGCGTGAACCGTGAAATCGGCAGGTGCACGGAGCGGCTTACAACCCCCTGTCAGGGCCACTGTTCCGTGAGCTCTTGGCGGAACAGCAACCTGATCCTGAGTTGCTGCCCGCGGAGAACCTCGGCTATCGGCAATGCCCGGTAGCGTGAGACCGTGAACGTCCTCCGTACTGCCCGTGCCGCCTCCCGGCTGCGGGCATCCCATCCTGCCTGGACGATGCTCCGTGCCCGAAATGCGGACACCGCGGTCGCGATCCTGGGGAACCATCTGGCCGGGGAGGAACGCCGGCTGGTAGCCCCCGTGCTCTTCGAAAAGGTCGACGCGGACCTCGAGGAACTCCGCGCCGAGGGATTCGATCTGCCGCAGACCGCGCAGGCATACTGCACCGAGTGGCGGAACCAACAGATCCTCATCCGTCGCTCCGCCGAGGAATCACGCGAGGAGACGTTCGAACTCTCCCCGGGCGCGCTCACGGCCATCCGCTTCGTCACCGACCTGGCCGAGCCACGCCAGAGCGTCACCGAGTCCCGGCTGGCCACCATCCAGGACCGGCTGCGCGAACTCGCCCGCGATACCGACCCGGATGCGGCTTCCCGATTGCAGGCCCTGTACACCGAGCGGGACCGCATCCAGGCGGAGATCGACCGGGTGGAATCAGGCGAGATCGACGTGCTCGCCCCGGACCGTGCACTGGAACGCATCCGGGACATCCTGGGATTGGTCGAAGAGGTCCCGGCCGATTTCGCCCGGGTCCGCAGCCAGCTCGAGCAGCTCAACCGGACCCTGCGCGAACGACTGGTCGAGCAGGAAGGCCCCCGCGCCTCCGTCCTCGAGGACATCTTCCGCGGGGTGGACCTGCTGGCCGAGTCCGATGCCGGACGCAGCTTCGCCGGGTTCTACGCCCTGCTGCTCGACCCGGAACGCGGACTCGAATTCGAGGAGAGCCTGGCCCGGGTCATGGACCGGGGCTTCATCGACCGGCTCTCCCCCGCCCAGGTCCGCACGCTGCGCCGGCTGATGCCCTCCCTGCAGGACCGCGGTTCCGAAATCCATACGGTCCTGACCACGTTCAGCCGCAGCCTGCGCCGCTTCGTCCAGAGCCAGGAACTACAACGGGAGCGGCAGATCAGCCGCCAGTTGCGGGCCGGCCTGCGCGAGGCGCTGCAGGCCTCGGAAGCCGTCAGGCCCTGGGCGCGTACCGGGCTGCACCTGGACCTGACCAGCATGCAACTCTCCTCCGTCGACGCCCTGAAACTGCACAACCCCGGTGACTTCGAAGCCGGGGACGTGGCGGTCTCCCACGAGGTCGACGCCGTGGACATCGGGGAGCTGCTGGCCCTGGCCCGCGCGTCGGACATCGACATGGCGGAGCTGGAGGGCAACGTCAACGACGTGGTCGACGCCCACGGCGCGGCCACCATCGCCGACGTGCTGGAGGTGCACCCGGCGTCGCAGGGCGTGGCCAGCGTCGTCGGCCTGCTGGTCCTGGCCCAGGAGCACGGGCAACCGCTCGGCGGCCGGGAGGACGTCCACTGGGACGGCCGCCGCGGCACCTTGGACCGATACCTGTTCACCGGAAGGATCATCCCATGAGCGGCAACGAGCCGATGACCGGCACGGCCCCCGACGGACCGGCTGGGGACGACGCGCGGCCCCGTGGACTGTGGGACGGCGACGGCGGGAGCCTGCGCGAACCCTCGCGCCGTGCCCTGGTCCAGCTGCTGCGCGGACCTTACCTCTCCGCCGCCCGCCACGCGAACCTCTGGGCTGCGCTGCTGGCGGACGAGGAACAGATCCGATCCCGGCTGGCCGACCTGTTCCTGGACCTGGTGGCCGACCACGAATCGCAGGTCGCGTTCGTGCGCAATGTCCAGGCCGCCACGGATGCTCCCAAGGCCATGCGCACCGCCCCGCTGACGTTCCTGGACACGGCCATGCTGCTGCATCTGCGCCAGCAGCTGTTGCACGATGCCCACGGCACGCGCACGATTGTCGGCGCCGACGAGGTCGCCGACCAGCTGCAGGTCTACCGCGGCAAGGACAACGCCGATCCCGCCGGGTTCTCCAAGCGCATCGAGACCTCGTGGAACAAGATGGTCAAGTTCGGCCTGCTGGCCAAGACCACCACGGAGGGCCGGTTCGAGGTCTCCCCCGTGCTGCGGCTGGTGTTCGGGGCCGAGGAGATCGCCGCCGTTCGCGCCGAATACCACCGCCTGGCCGCCCCCGCCGGCTTCGGGACCGAGGGGCCCGGCGGGGATGACGGGGACCCGGGCACCGCCGTCGTGCCCGATGACGAGGAGGACGCATGAGTTCCATCCACCCCGGCCAGTGGCGGCTGGAGGAGATCGAGCTGCTGAACTGGGGCACCTTCCAGGGGCACTGGTCCGTACCCGTGGCCCGCCGCGGCTTCCTGGTCACCGGGCCCTCGGGCTCGGGGAAGTCCTCGCTGCTCGACGCGGTCGCCGCGGTGCTCACCCCGCGCGGAAAGCTGCGCTTCAATGCCGCCGCGAACGACGGCGGTGCGCGCGGCGAGGACCGCAGCCTGGTCAGCTACATCCGGGGTGCCTGGCGGCGCAGCGCGGACGCGGAAACGGGCGAGGTGGCCAGCGAGTACCTGCGCCCCGCGGCCACGTACAGCGGCATCCTGCTGCGCTACGCGGACGGGACCGGCGGCAAGCCGGTGGCCCTGGTCAAGCTGTACCACCTGCGCCGGGGGACCAACACGCCCGCCGACATCCAGGAGCTGTCGCTGATCCTGCAGGACGGCACGTCGCTGGCCGACTTCGTCCCGCATCTGGGCAACGGGGTCGACGTCCGCCGGATCAAGGCCGCTTGGCCGGACGCCGTCGAGGCCACCGACAAGCACTCCCGCTTCGCCGCCCGGTTCAGCCGGATGCTGGGGATCTCCGGCGAGAACGCCGTGCTGCTGCTGCACAAGACCCAGGCCGCCAAGTCGCTCGGGAACCTCGACGAGCTCTTCCGCAGCTTCATGCTCGACGAGCCCAAGACCTTCGCCCAGGCGGAGAACGCGGTGGCCCAGTTCGCCGAGCTCTCGCAGGCCCACACCGCCGTGGTCGAGGCCCGCCGCCAGCGCGACCACCTGCAGGGGATGGCCGGACCGGCCCGCGACTACGAGGCCGGTGCCGCGGCGGCCACGGAAGCCGGAACCCTGGCCGCCGCCGTGCCCGCCTTCAAGGACGCCTGGAAACTGCGCCTGGCCGAGGACGCCCGCGTGGCCGCCGGCGAACGCCTGCTAGCGGTCGAACACGCCGCAGGGCAGGCGACCGAGTCGGTGCGCGACCTCTACGATGCCCTCGCCGTGGCCCGGCAGCGGGTCGCCGAGAGCGGCGGGGCCGCGATCCAGACGCAGCGCGAATGGATCCGCCTGGCCGAAGGCAAGCTCGCCGACATCACCGCACGCCGCAGCCGGCTCGCCGGACGATTGGAGGACGTCGGGCTGGCCCTGCCCGCCTCGTTCACTGACTTCGAGGAGCTGCGCACGGCCGCCGGCCGCGAACGCGAGGCCTGGGCCGCCGGCGAGGAGGCGGCCAGGAGCCGGCTGCTGGAGCTGCACGACCTGCGGGCCGCCGCCCGCCACGAGCACGAGTCCCTCGAGAAGGACATCACCGCGCTGCGCCGGCAGCGCTCCAACCTGGATCGCCGCCTGCTCGAGGCGCGGACACGGGTCGCGGCCGCGGCCGGGTTGCCGGAACAGGCGCTGCCGTTCGCCGGCGAGCTGCTGGAGGTCGATGCCGGATACGCCGAGTGGACCGGGGCGATCGAGCGCGTGCTGCGGCCGCTGGCCACCCTGATGCTGGTCCCCCAATCGCACCTTCCCGCCGTCCGCGCCGCCGTCGACGGGCAGCACCTGGGCGCGCGGCTGGTGTTCGTGGAGGTCCCGCCGCGTCCCGAGGCACCGCATCCGGCGGCCTCCGAGGTGTCGCTGGTGCACCGGGTCACCGTCGCCGACGGTCCCCTGGCCGCGTGGCTGCATCTGGAACTCTCCCGGCGCTACGACTTCGCGTGCGTCGAATCCCCGGCGGAACTCGCCGGGCACGAACGCGCCGTGACCCGTTCCGGGCAGGTCAAGCGCTCCCGGACTCTCTACGAGAAGGACGACAGGTCCCGCATCGATGACCGCCGCAACTGGTACCTGGGCTTCAGCACCGAAGCCAAGCTCGATGACCTGCTGGACCGGCTCCGCGCCGCAGCCGCCACACTGGAAGAAGCCGTGCGGCAGGTCGATTCCTTTGCCGGCGAACGCGACCGGTCCCGCCGCCGCCTCGACGCGCTGGAAGAAGTGCACGCGTTGCAGTGGAGCGGGCTCGACGAAACCGCCGCCACGGACGCGCTGAACGATCAGCGCCAGCGGCTCGAGGCCCTGCTGGGGGCCAACGACGATCTGCGCGCGGCCCAGCAGGAGGCCCGCGAGGCCGAGGAACGCCACGCCTCCGCCCGCACCCGGGAAAACGAGCGGCGGCGCGAGGCCGCCGAGGCCGCCGCCGCGGTCAACACCCTGGACCGCACCATCGAAGCGCTGCGCGGCGCAGGGCCTGCGGAAGCCGTCCCCGACGAGGCGGCCTCCCGGCTGGAACGGCTGTTCACCTCCCACGCCCAACGACGGCGGATCTCGCACGAGATCATCGACGACGTCGCCCTCGCCGTGAATTCCGCCCTCTCGGCCGACGAACGCCGGCATGCCGAGGACGCCCAGCGGGCCGCCCGGGACTTCGGCGCCGCCGCCCACGTCTTCCGCACTACGTGGCCGGCACCGGCGGCCGACCTCGGTCCGGACATCGAGGACCGTGACGGGTACCTGGGCCTGCTCGAGCGGCTGGTCGCCGACGGGCTGCCGCAGTTCGAGACGCGCTTCTTCGACCTGCTGGAGAGCCAGTCCCAGCAGAATGTCGCCCAGCTGGCTGCCGAGATCCGCCGGGCCCCCGGCGAGGTGCGCGACCGCATCGACCCGGTCAACCGGTCGCTGGCCCGTTCGGCCTTCGATGAGGGGCGCTTCCTGAAGATCCAGGTCAAGGAGAACCGCGGGGAACTGGGCCGGCAGTTCCTGGCCGACCTGCAGACGATCGCCGCCGGCTCCTGGGTCGCGGAGGACCGGGCAGACGCCGAGCATCGGTTCGAGACGATGCGGCGGCTGATGCAGCGCCTGGCCTCCAGCGAGGCGGCGGATGCCTCGTGGCGCCGGCAGTGCCTGGATACCCGCCTGCATGTGCGCTTCACCGCCCTCGAGGTGGATCCGGAGGGCAACACGGTGAACATCCATGACACCAGCGCCGGGCTCTCGGGTGGCCAGCAGCAGAAGCTCGTGACGTTCTGCCTCGCGGCGGCGCTGCGCTACCAGCTCACCCGCGACGACGAGCTGGTGCCGCGCTACGGGACGGTCATGATGGACGAGGCCTTCGACAAGGCGGATGCGAAGTTCACCCGGATGGCCATGGATGTCTTCCACGAGTTCGGCTTCCACATGGTGCTGGCGACCCCGCTGAAGCTGCTGCAGACACTCTCGGGGTACATCGGCGGGACCGCCGTCATCCGGTGCGTGGACTTCAAGGACTCCCGCATCGCCACGCTGGACAACGACGACGCGGACGATGACCCGGATGATGACGATGACGCGGATGATGTGACAGGCGGCAAGGCCGCGACCGACGGGCAGGATCAGGGCCGGCCGGAGTTGCCGGGACTCCAGGGTCCCGAGCGCGACGGGGCGGGGACGCTCTGGTGAGCCCGGCACCGGTCACCCCGGAGACCGCCCGGGCCATGGTCCGCAAGCGCTACGACCGGCACGCCGGAACCTGGGCGGCGGCCACAACGGGCGCATCGTTCGCTGCCGCTGCGACTCCCGGGGTGCCCACCGCGGTGGTGGCCCTGCACCCGCCCACCGAACGCGCCGCCCTGGCCGACCAGGCCGCCGCCATCGCGTGGGCCAGGTCCTGGCAGGGGTTCGACGACGTCACCGGGGCCGTTTCCTGGGGCGAACGCCGGTGGGCGAACCTGGGAACCCAGCGCGTGCCCGAACGGCTCGTCCTGGCTACCCCGGCGGACACCGCGCGCGTGGCCGGCCGGACGGCCCATTGGAGCCGGCTCTCCACCCGCTTCGCCCGGCTGGCCACCGAGGTGCCGGGCAACCGCGCGGCGCTCACGGCGGCATTGCCCGGGACCGCGAGCGAGGTCGCCGCCTGGGACGACGGCGACTTCGAGCGGCTCGTCCTGGTGCTGGCGTGGCTGGCCGAACACCCCGACTCCGGGTTGTACATCCGCCAATTGCCCATCCGCGGAGTTGACTCCAAATGGGTCGGCACCCACCGTCGGCTGGTGCAACGGCTGCACCTGGCAGCCAGCGGCCGCGCCGATCTGGGCCTGGCCATCCGCCCCGACCTGGTCAGGGTCCGGTTCCTGGACCCTGACCTGGCCCCCGGCGGCCTGGGCGATGTCTCGGCACCGGTGGCCGACCTGGCTGGACTGGACATCACCCCGCGGACGGTCCTTGTGGTGGAGAACCTGGAGACCATCCTGGCCGTCCCCGCCCTGGAGGGCACCGTCGTCGTGCACGGGTCCGGCTACGCGGTGGAGCGCCTCGACCGGATCCCCTGGGTACGTGGCGCCGGGGTCGTGTATTGGGGCGATCTGGACAGCCACGGTTTCGCCATCCTGAACCGGTTGCGCGCCCACGGCATCGCGGCGCGCTCGGTGCTCATGGACACCGCGACCCTGGAGGCGTACGCGGACCTCTGCGTGCCCGAACCCAAACCGTCGACCGCGACGCTGGAGTACCTGACCACAGGCGAGCACGATGCCCTGCGGCTCCTCGCCGAACGCGGCAACATGCGCCTGGAGCAGGAACGCATCGACTGGGCCCACGCGGTGGATGTGCTGACCCGGGCCGCCATCGGTCCCGCCGGGTAACCGGGCATCCGGCTACCGGCCGAGTTGCAGGCGCACCGTGACCTCGTCGTCGAGCTCGATGTCCTCGGCCCGCCGGACCGCGTCCTTCAATGGGACCAGGTAGCCGCCGTGGCGGGGGAACAGCGAGGTGGTGAAGCGCGTGGCCCCGACGGTGGCGGTCACCGGGATCACGCCCCACCCGTAGCTGACCTGGGAGGCGACGTCGTGGATGTAGGCCGCGACGTCGTCGGGCACGCGCAGGTAGTAGAACGGCGCCGGGCCCCGCCAGTAGAAGACCACGCCCGTGGCGTGCAGGGTGCCGACGTCATCCTCGGGGTCCATGCCACCTGCTTTCCTGCGCGTCCCACCGGTTAGGCGCGACGCGCGGCCGCGGAATGTGTTGCTGAACAGCTTGCACCCGATGGCGGACGTTCGCCACATTAGGGCTGCCTTTCCTGCGGTTCCTGAACTAGAATGAAATGCACGAACTGCAGGAAGAAGGCCGTCATGAGCATCGCTCCCCGGGAAGAAGAAGTGCTGCAGCAGATCCGGGCCCTCGACCACGATGGTCTGGGCTTGGATGCCCTCGTACTCGTCCGCGATCAGTTGCAGGCGGCGCACTCCCTCAAATCAACGCTCACGGCCCTGGCGAGGGAAAGCACTCCCGAGCAGGCCCTCCGAGCCCAGGCCACGGAAAACGCGTGGCGGACCATGGACCGGGAATTCGGGTTGCTTCCGGCGGCCGAAGTCGCACGCCGCTGTGGGTCCACAGCCGCCGGCCGCAGCAGCTATGCCTCGGATGCCCGCCGCAGCGGACGGCTCATGGCCGTCAAGCGCCTCAACCGGTACCTCTACCCCGCGTTCCAACTCGGCACGGATGGGCCTCTGGGCCTCATGAAGGACCTGAAGGGCAAAGCCGATGCCTTGGACGTCGGCGAAGAGGCAACTCTTCTGTGGTTGGCTTCCCCCACCACCTGGTGGGATGACGAATCACGCCCGGTCGACCACCTCGACGATCCGGACGGCGTCCTCGATGCCTTCACCGCGCACTATGGCGCCACATGGTGATGCATGCTCCCGACGGCCGACGCGTGGCACCCCGCGAGGAGTCCCTTCCCGCGGGAACCACCCTGTACCGGGTCCACTGGAGTCGGTACGGCCCCACGGAATACAATCCGGGACCTACGCCTGCCGCAGTCACCACTCGTTTCGCCTCTTTCGGGGCTCCGACGGTGCCCACGCTCTATGCAGCCGAAACGGAGGACGCCGCCCTTGCGGAGGTGCTGCTGCACGATGTCCCGGTCACCGGCGGCCAACTCGACCAACGGCTGGTCCGAAGTCGGGTCCTCTCGGGCATCACGTCGACCCGGGAACTTCGGCTGGTTGCCTTCCATGGCGACGGCTTCCGGAGGATCGGACGGGACGCCGCGGATATCACCAGGACTTCCCCCCGACGTTATCCGGAAACGGTTCCCTGGGCCCAAGCCGTGCATGCCGCCGGGTTCGACGGCATCGTCTGGATGAGCCTGAGACACGATTCCGCGAAGTCATACGTCTTCTTCGGCCGCCACGGGAAAGAGTCGGACTTCACGGCGGCGGCCGGAGTGGCCCGTGCCTTCGCCTTCCAACAAGACATGGATTGGCTGACGCGGAAGCTGCTGCCGCTGAACGTCCTCATCACGACCGCCAGCTAGCCATCCTTGCCCCGCAGCCGGCTCAGGACGCGGGTGCCGCATCCGGGGATGCATCGCGGGCCCCTACCGAGACGGAGAGGTCCCCCACGGGAGCGAAGGCCCCGCGGTAGGCAGCTGCCGGGTGCCGCTCGTTGAGCCGGTCGGAGCCGAACAGCTTGGCCCGCAGCGTTCCGGGCGTGTACTCGCGCTGGGCCAGCCCGCGCTCGCGCAGCACCGGCAGGACCTGGTCGGCGAACTCGGCGAACGAGCCGGGGATCACCCAGTTGATGACGTTGATCCCGTCGACGCCGGCATCCTGCCATTCCTGCAGCCGGTCGGCGATCTGTTCCGGGGTGCCGACGATCCTGGAGTTGCGTGCCTGCAGCCACGCCAGGTCCTCGACCAGCGGCTCCCGGTCGGTGATGTGCCTGGACACCCATTCGGTGAAGCCCTTGCGGGTGTTGGTGTCGACCTGGCTCAGCGGGGTCTCCGGCGGGTAGACGCGGCCGGTCTTGTCCACGAGGGCCGCGTGGGCGAGGTAGCCGTCGACGGAGACGTAGGCGTCGTATTCGCGTTCCTTGGCCCGGGCCTGCTCCTCGGTGTCGCCGATGACGAACGAGAGCCCGATGAAGAACTTCAGGTCCTCGCCGCGGCGGCCGAGCTCGACGGCCTGGCGGCGCGTGTCCGCGATCTGCTGGCGCGCCACCTCGGGGCTGGGGGCGATGATGAACACGGCCTCCGCATTGCGCGCGGCGAACGCGCGGCCGGAGGCGGAGCTGCCGGCCTGGAACAGCAGCGGGGTGCGCTGCGGTGACGGCGAGGGCAGGTGGGGTCCCTCGACCCGGTAGCGCGGCCCCGCGTGGTGGATCTTGTGGACCTTGGCCGGGTCGGCGTGCCGGCTGCCGTCCCGGTCGGCCAGCACGGCGCCCTCGTCCCACGAGCCCTCCCAGAGCTTGTAGGCGACGTCCACGTACTCCTCGGCCCAGGCATAGCGTTCGGCATGGTCGGTCAGCTGCGGCAGGCCGAAGTTCCGGGCGCCGTTGTCCTGCATGCCGGTCACGATGTTCCAGGCGATGCGCCCGCGCGAGATGTGGTCGAGGGTGGAGATCTGGCGGGCGAAGTTGAACGGATGGTTCTGCACCACGTTGGAGGTGGTGGCCAAGCCGAGGTGCTCGGTGTGCACGGCGAGCGCGGCGAGCAGGACGGTCGGGTCGTTGGAGGGGATCTGCAGCCCTTCCTCGACGTAGACGTCGAAGTCGGCGTCGGAGTCGCCGTAGAGGCCGGACACGTCGGCGAAGAACATCGCGTCGAACTTCGCCTCCTCGAGCAGCTTCGCCAGCCCGATCCAGGTGTCCACGTCGTTGAACCGGGTCTGCCCGGCATCGGGGCGGCGCCACTGCCCGTGGTGGATGTGGCTGGCGGTGTTCATGACGAAGGCGTTGAAGTGCAGGGGCTGTGCCATGGGGTCCTCCTGGACGGGACGGCGGGGATCGATGGGATCGCTGGGATCGGTGGCGTGCAGACCATGCTGGCACCCGGGTGGAGCCGCGTCGACGGGGCCGACATCCGCCGTCGTGCCGGGTCTTGTGGCGTCACGAAAGCGGCCCGGATGACGCGATGTGACGCGCCGGGGGCCCGGGAACGCGCGGATCGGGAGCGGATGCGACGTGGTGTGACGCGCCGCGACCGGTCGTGAAGCGGCCGTGGTGCGCGTCGGCGGGCGGGGCGTAGAACTGTCGGCAACCCCCATCCGCCATGCCGAACCAGGAGAACCCCGTGACCCATCGTCCGCCGGGCAGCGCCCCGACACCGGATTCCCGACGCCGTCCCCGGCGGCCGCAGCGCCGCCCCGTCCACGGGACCGCGGCCGCGCTGGCCGCCGCCTCGATGCTGCTGCTCTCGGCGTGCGGGGGCAGTGCCTCCGGGGCCGGCGGGCCTGCCGCGACGGCGACCGGATCGGGCGGACGCCTCGAGGGCGGCACGATCCGCTATGCCCACCTGCAGGAGGTCCCGTGCGTGTACGGCGGCTGGGTCCAGCAGGCCTACCTCTCTCGCCAGGTGCTCGATTCGCTGGTCTCGCAGACCGACGAGGGCACGATCGTGCCGTGGCTGGCGAGGTCCTGGAAGGTCTCCGCCGACCGGAAGACCTGGACGTTCCAGCTCAAGCCCGGGGTCCGGTTCACCGACGGGACCCCGCTGGACGCCCGGGCCGTCGCGGCGAACTTCGAGTACTGGATGGACGGCGGCAACGGCACCGTCCAGGCGCATCTGGGCGGCTACTACGACTCGGCCCGCGCCCTGGACGCCACCACCGTCCAGGTCCGGCTGACGGCGCCGTACTCCCCGCTGCTCTCGGCGCTGAGCCAGGCCTACTTCGGCATCCAGTCCCCCACCGCGCTGCGGACACGCACCGAGCAGCAGAACTGCGAGGCGCCCATCGGCTCCGGCCCGTTCACCGTCGGGGAATGGAAGCGCGGCGAATCGATCACCCTGCACCGCAACCCCGGCTACGACTCCGCCCCGGCGAACGCCCGGCACCAGGGACCGGCCTACGTCGACGAGGTCATCTGGTCGTTCGTCCCGGACAACACCTCGCGCTACGGCTCGCTGGTCAGCGACGAGTCCGACGCCATCGGCGAGGTCCCCACCGTGGATTTCGCGGACGCGCGCCGGGACTTCGCGGTCCAGCAGTACGTGACGCCGGGGCGGCCGGTGACATTGTCGCTGAACACCGCGCAGGGCCCCTTCACCGACCGGCGGGTCCGCCAGGCGTTCGCCTACGCCTCCGACCGCAAGGCCAACGTCGACTCGGCCTTCCTCGGTGTCGTCCCCTTCGAGGGCAACGGCTACGTCAGCCAGACCACCCCGGGGTACAACGCCTCCGTCGCCGCGGACTACCCGCACGACCCCGCGAAGGCCGCCGCCCTGCTCGATGCCGCCGGCTGGACCGGCCGCTCCCCCGACGGGACCCGGACCAGGGACGGGAAGGAACTGGCGGTCGACATCGTCTTCGGGTTGAACTCGATCGTCACGCAGGAGGGCGCCACGGCCCTGCAGAACCTCCAGGCCCAGGTCAAGGAATCCGGCATCAAGGTCCGGCTGCACCCGGTGACCCAGTCCGAGCTGTTCTCCGGGGCGTACTCCACCCCGGGCAGCTACGACGCGCAGCTGGGCTACTGGACCAGCCCGCACGCCGGCATCCTCTACATCAACTACCGTCCCACCACGCCGGCGCACCCGAACAACGCCAACACCACGTTCTACAACAACACCGCCATCGTCGGGACCATCCGCCACGCCCTCTCCGCCGCCACGACCGCCGAGGCCAACCGCTCCTACCGGCGCGCCCAGCAGCAGCTCAGCGACCAGGCGGTCGCCGTCGGGCTCTACGCGCAGACCTCCACGATCGCCAGCCAACCGGACCTGAAGGGCCTCTGGCTGGAGGCCTCGCAGGGCGAGCCGGTGTTCCACGACGCCTACTTCACGGAGCAGCCATGACCACCACGACCACCCTGCCCGACGCGCCGGATGCGCCGGATGCGCCGAGCGTAACCGGTTCCCGCACCCAGGCCCTCCTGCGCCGTACCGGGACCCGCGTCCTGTCAGCGCTCGGGGTCGTCTGGGCCGCGGCGTCGCTGACCTTCCTCATCCAGGCGCTGCTGCCCGGGGACCGCGCCACGCTGCTGCTGAACCAGCTCACCGGCCAGGTCCAGGAACGCAGCGCCGCCGAACTGGCGCCCATCAACGCCCGCTACGGGTTCGACGACCCGCTGCCGGTGCAGTACCTCCACTTCCTGGCGGGCCTGCTGCACGGGGACCTGGGACGGTCCTACCAGCTGTACCAGCCGGTCACCGAGGTCATCGGCGACCAGGTCCTGCCCACGCTGGTGCTCACGTTCTCCGCGCTGGCCGTCGCCTGGGCGGTCGCCACCGTGTTCACGATCGCCACGGTCAAGCGCGTGCCCTGGCTCTCCTCGCTGGCCGCCGGGATCGAGGCGGTCGCCGCCGGCCTGCCGCAGTACTGGCTGGGCGTGATCCTGCTGGTGGTCTTCGCCCTCGGGCTCGGGGCGTTCCCCGTGGTCGGGGGCACCGGGTTCGACAGCCTGGTGCTGCCGGCCCTGACCCTGGGCCTGCCGCTTGCCGGGTTCCTGGGCCAGACAATCCGCAGCGAGTTCGATGCCGCCCTGGACCAGCCCTTCACCCTCACCGCGCGCATGCGCGGCATGGGCGACACGCAGGTCCGCCTGCGCCACGTGCTGCGCCATGCCGTCCTGCCCGGCATCACCCTCAGCGGCTGGGCGATGGGCGCCCTGTTCTCCGGGGCCGTCATCGCGGAGAACATCTTCTCCCGCCCCGGCCTGGGCAAGGTGCTCGTCACCGCCGTGAACAGCCGCGACCTGCCCGTCGTCTGCGGGGTCGTGATCCTGGTGGCCGTCATCTACGTGGTGGCCAACCTGCTCGTCGACCTCGCCTACACCCTCATCGACCCCAGGATGAAGACCACATGAGCCCCCAGCCCCGGATCCTGTCCCCCGCCACGCCGTCCACCAC
>DATNBS010000111.1:0-2624 GCA_035571895.1 Arthrobacter sp.
CTACGACGTCGCCGTCGCCCCCTCGGCCTCCTGCGTCGCCTCGGTCACCTACCACCCCTCCTGCCACGGCATGCGCCTGCTGCGCCTGGGCGACCGCCAACTGGACCTGCTGCGCACCGTGGAGGGCATCGAGCTCACCGACCTGCCCGCGGCCGACCAGTGCTGCGGCTTCGGCGGCACGTTCTCGATGAAGAACGCCGAGGTCTCCTCGGCCATGCTCGCCGACAAGGCCGCCAACGTCACCGCCACCGGTGCCTCGCTGTGCACCGGCGGCGACGCCTCCTGCCTGCTGCACATCGGCGGCGGTCTCTCCCGCACCGGTGCCGCCGCGGGCACCCTGCACCTGGCGGAGATCCTCGCCAGCACCCACGAGAACCCGTACGACGCCGGAAGCTCCTTCCCGCGCGATGTGGAGGTGGCACGATGAGCCAGGTCTTCGTCGGCATGCCCACCCTCCCCGCCCACGGGTCCGGGAACCTCTTCGCCACCGAGTCCTTCCCCGAGGCGGCGCACCACGAGCTGCGCAACGGCCAGCTGCGCAGCAACCTGCGCCACGCCACCACCTCGATCCGCGAGAAGCGCGCGCACGTGGTCGGCGAACTCCCGGACTGGGAGGACCTGCGCTCCGCCGGGTCGGCAACCAAGGAGGCCGTCATGGCCGGCCTGCCGGCCCTGCTCGAGCAGTTCGAGGCCAATTTCACCGCCCGGGGCGGGATCATCCACTGGGCCCGCGATGCCGCCGAGGCCAACCGGATCGTCGAGTCCCTCATCCGCGAGCAGGACACGGACGAGGTCGTGAAGGTCAAGTCGATGGCCACCCAGGAGATCGGCCTCAACGAGTACCTCGAAGACCGCGGCATCCACGCGTTCGAGACGGACCTGGCCGAACTGATCGTCCAGCTCGGCCACGACAAGCCCAGCCACATCCTCGTTCCCGCCATCCACAAGAACCGCTCCCAGATCCGCGACATCTTTCTGAAGGAGATGCAGGACGTCGACCCGAATTTGTCGAACGACCCCCGCGAACTGGCCATGGCCGCCCGGGCCCACCTGCGCCGCAAGTTCCTCTCCGCCAAGGTCGCGATCTCCGGGGCCAACTTCGCCCTGGCCGACACCGGCACGCTCGGCGTCGTCGAGTCCGAGGGCAACGGCCGGATGTGCCTGACCCTGCCGGAAACGCTCATCACCGTCATGGGGATCGAGAAGCTGCTGCCCCACGCCGAGGACCTCGAGGTCTTCATGCAGCTGCTGCCCCGCTCCTCCACCGGCGAGCGCATGAACCCCTACACGTCCTTCTGGACCGGCGTCACGGAGGACGACGGACCGCAGAACGTCCACCTGGTCCTGCTGGACAACGGGCGCACCGCAGCCCTGGCCGACGTCCACGGGCGCTCGGCGCTGCACTGCATCCGCTGCTCGGCCTGCATGAACGTCTGCCCGGTCTACGAACGCACCGGCGGACACGCCTACGGCTCCACCTACCCAGGACCCATCGGGGCGATCCTCTCGCCCCTGATGACCGGCATCCAGGCGGAGGAGAACAACTCGCTGCCCTACGCCTCGAGCCTGTGCGGCGCCTGCTACGACGTCTGCCCGGTGAAGATCAACATCCCCGAGATCCTCGTGCACCTGCGTGGCGAGGACGTCGATGCGCGGCGGGGCAAGCCGCGCCTGCCGTCGGAGATGGACCTGATGATGAAGGGGGTCCAGTGGGCCTTCAGCTCCGGGGCGCGCCTCGGGCTGCTCGAGAAGGCCCTGCCGCTGGGCAAGCTGGCCGCGGGACCCGACAAGAAGATCAAGCGGCTGCCCGGCCACCTGGCCGGTGGCTGGACCAGTTCGCGCGACATCCCCGCCCCGCCGACGCAGTCCTTCCGGGACTGGTGGGCCAAGGAGCACGGGAACGGCACCACGGATTCGAGCGGGAAGGCAAAGTGATGGAAGCACGCGAGGAGATCCTGGGGCGCATCCGCTCGGCGATCAGCGACGGCCCGGCCGCGCCGGAGGTGCCCCGCGCCTACCGCCGGACCGCCGACCTGGAGCCGAACCAGGTGCTGGAGATGCTGGTGGACCGGCTTGAGGACTACAAGGCGACCGTGGACCGGGTCCAGGCCGCGGACCTGCCGCGGACCATCGCCGGCCTGCTCGCCCAGGCCACCAGCTACGTGGTGCCCCACGGGCTCCCGGCCGAGTGGCTCGACCACGACACCCTCCGCGCGGACGACCGCCGCCTCACCGATGCACCAGGCAGCCGGCTGACCGTCGAGCAGCTCGACGGCATCTCGGTGGTCACCTCCTCGGCGGTCTCGATCGCCGAATCCGGGACGATCATCCTGGACGGCTCCCCCGCCCAGGGGCGCAGGGCCATCAGCCTGGTCCCGGACCACCATGTCTGCGTCGTCCCGGCGTCGTCCATCGTGCAGCTGCTGCCCGAGGCGCTGCCCCGGATCGACCCGACACACCCGCTGACATGGATCTCGGGCCCGAGCGCCACCAGCGACATCGAACTCGAACGCGTCGAAGGGGTGCACGGGCCGCGGAACCTGGACGTCATCATCGTCACCGACCTCTGAGACCATGGGGCATGAGCACCGACGCCCCCACACCGGGTTCCCCCGAGCCCGACG
>DATNBS010000112.1:0-4158 GCA_035571895.1 Arthrobacter sp.
GCCCTGCCGTGGGAGGCCGGCACCCTGGACTTCACGGGCATGGCCGCCTCGGAATCGTGGGAGGTCAGCCCCTCGCTGGAGACGATCCAGCAGGTCATGGACGAGGTGGACGATCCCGACAAGGTCGTCCTCCACGTCTACTTCCGGCAGCCGTTCGTCATGGACGAGGCCAGCGGGCTGCGTGATGCCGGGGCGATCGTCGCCGGCTTCGGCATGGGCGACACCGCGTTGTTCGACATCCTCTCCGGTAAGGTCGCGCCGCAGGGCCGGATGCCGTTTGCGCTGGCCGGCACGGCGGAGGCCATCGACGAGCAGTTCAGCGACCTGCCCGGCTACCGCGAGACCACCGATGGGGCGCTCTACCCCTTCGGATACGGCTTGACCTACTGAGCCGGCCACCGGCTACGCCCCGGACCGACCGCCGTCGCGGCCGGCCCGGGGCGTAGCCGCGGAGGCCCGCTGTGGCACGGGCCACATGCGCCCGCGTCAGGTTGCCCCTCCACCGAAGCTGCCCATAGCCTCGTCACATGTCCCCGGTAGCTTCCCTCCCCTCGCTCAAAGACGCATCTCCCCTGTTGGACTGGGCCTTCTGGTTGGACCGTCCCCTGAAGATCGTCATCATCGTCGTCGTCGCCATCGTGCTGAACTACCTGATCCGGCGACTGATCCGCCGCACGACCGACCACATCGCCGCCGGCGAGGCAGCAGCGCTCTCCAAGGAGCGCAAGAAGGCCGAAAAGGGCGGACGCCGCTGGTTGGTGCAGGAATCGCCCATCGCCGTGGCCCGGCGCACCCAGCGCGCCCAGACCGTCGGCTCGGTGCTGCGCTCGGTCACGACGATCGTGATCACCACGGTCGTCCTGCTCACCGTGCTCTCGCAGGTGGGGATCAACATGGGGCCGATCCTGGCCAGTGCCGGCATCGTCGGCGTGGCCCTGGGCTTCGGCGCCCAAGCCCTGGTGAAGGACTACCTGTCCGGGATCTTCCTGGTGGCGGAGGACCAGTTCGGGATCGGCGACTACGTCGACCTCGGCGAGGCGGCCGGCACCGTGGAGGCCGTCGGCCTGCGCATCACCCAGGTCCGGGACGTGGACGGGACGCTGTGGCACGTGCGCAACGGGGAGATCCTGCGCGTGGGCAACTTCTCCCAGGGCTGGGCCCGTGCCGTGCTGGACATCCCGGTCCCCTACGATTCCGACGTGCCCGAGGTCTCCGAGACGATCATGGCCTCGGCGCGGAAGCTGCAAAAGGACCCGCAGTGGTCGCATGAGATCCTGGATGACCCGGAGATCTGGGGCGTGCAGGACCTCAGCGGGGAGTCCATGACCATCCGCTTGGTCTTCCGCACCCAGCCGCTGCAGCAGTGGGCGGTGGCCCGGGCGATGCGGGCCCAGCTCAAGGTCGACCTCGACGAGGCAGGTGTGCGCATCCCGCTGGTGCAGCAGACGGTGATCCGCGCCGCGAACCCCGCGGGCTTCACCACGGCGCACACGGACACGAAGGCAGACGCGGAAACCACGGAAACCGACCCCGCGGGGCCGGCCCCCGGCGGTACCGCCCGGGACTAGAGGCGGACTAGAGGCCCAGTTCGTCCTTGCCGAAGGCGAAGAGGTACGGCACCCCGGCTTCGGCTTCGATGCGTTCCTTCGATCCGGTATCGCGGTCCACGATGACGGCCACGGCGACCACATGGCCGCCGGCGTTGCGCACGCCCTCGACAGCGGCCAGGGCCGAGCCGCCGGTGGTGGAGGTGTCCTCGAGGACCACGACGTTGCGTCCGGACACGTCGGGCCCCTCGACTTGGCGGCCCATGCCGTAGGACTTCTGCGCCTTGCGCACCACGAAGGCGTCGATCGCGCGGCCCGCCTGGCCGGCGGCATGCATCAGCGCGGTGCCGACGGGATCGGCGCCCATGGTCAGCCCTCCGGCGTTGGTGAAATCGATGCCCGCCGCGTCGAGCAGGTCGAGCATGACCGAACCGACCAGGGGCGCGGCTTCATGGTGCAGGGTGATGCGGCGCAGGTCGACGTAGTAGTCGGCTTCCTTGCCGGAGGAGAGCGTGACCTTGCCATGGACCACGGCAAGTTCCTGGATGAGTTCGAGCAGGCGGGCGCGGGCGTCGTTGTTCGAGGGCATGGCCCCCATTCTAGTGCGGCGCCCACCGCCGGGCCGCGTCCGGGTCGGAGGCGAGACAGCCGGTCCCTCCCGGGGCTAGGGTGAAGGGCATGAACGCTCAGCGACCGATCGGATACTGGCTCAAGCTGGTGGACTCGCTCATTTCCGAGCAGTTCGCCGCCTCGTTGGAGGAGCACGGCGTCACGCGCCGGCAATGGCAGCTGCTGAACCTCCTCGGGACCCAACCGCATACCTCGGACGAACTCATGACCGCGTTGGCCCCGTTTTTCGACGAGGTCTCCCCCGAGGGCGAACCCGCCTCCCCCGCCGAGCACCTGGCCGAGCTCCTGGAGTCCGGCTGGGTCGCCCAGGAGGGCGAGTCGTACGTGTTGACCGAGCGGGGGCGCACCAGCTTGGCGCGGCTCACCGAACTCGTCGAGGGGATGCGCGAGCGCTCCAGCGCGGGTGTCACGCCGGAGCAGTACTCGACGACGATCGCGACCCTGCAGCGCATGGCCACCAACCTCGGCTGGTCCGACACGGGACGCGCGTGAACGGCGCCGAGGACCCGATCGACCCGCTGGAGGCCACGCGCACCGCGCCGCATCCGGACGAGGTCTTCCACGGAACCCCCGAGGACGACGGCGCCGCCTCCCCTGTCCGGGAAGTCACCTCACCGGCTGCCATCGCGCGCTTCCAGGAGCGCCCCGACATCGTGCGCTCCGAGGGCCGCTATGCCTTGCTGAACACCACGATCACCCCGCATGAGGCCATGGTCACCGACCTGCTGTTCATCCGGGATGCCCTCGACGCGGCCGGCGTCGGGTACCTGCTGGTGCGCGGGAACGATGCCCGGCCCGTGATCGCCGTATCCTGGGCGGACCGCAAGGCCCTGCGCAAGGCCCTCGTCGCCGCCTGCCAGGACGAGCCCTTCTACTCGCTGACGGTCGACACGCGCAAGGACAAGGCCCTGCTGGTGGCCGACGGCGCCTTGGCGGCCAACGCCAAGGCCCGCATGTTCCGCCTCTACCGCCCCCGCGTCGAACCGTCCGGCGGGCTGGCCTTCGGCGCATCCACCGGCGTGCAGATCGAACTGTGGCAGTGGAAGGGCACCGGCCTGCTGCACCTGCCCATGGAGAACTCCCTGACGCGGGCCACCGTGCCGGCCGACGAGGCCGTGCGCGGAACCGTGCACCGGTTCGGGCGGGAGTGGCCGACCATCGAGAACATGTTCGCCGACCACGCGATGGACATCTCCTTCCCGATCGACATGGTCTTCTCGTGGGTCGACGGCAACGACCCCGAGCACCAGCGCTACCGCGCCTCCTTCATGGAGGGCGTCGTTGTCGGCGAAGGCGACGACGCCGAGGCCCGGTACCGGCAGATCGACGAGCTGAAGTACGCCCTGCGCAGCGTCTACATGTTCGCCCCCTGGGTGCGCCACATCTTCATCGCCACGGATTCACCCGTCCCGGCCTGGCTCGATGCCGAGCACCCGCGCATCAGCATCGTGCGCGCCGCGGACCACTTCCGCGATCCCTCCGTCCTGCCGACGTTCAACTCGCAGGCGGTCGAATCGCAGCTGCAGCACATCGACGGGCTCTCCGAGCACTTCCTGTATTCGAACGACGACATGTTCTTCGGCCGGCCCCTGGGCCCGGACATGTTCTTCTCGCCCGGCGGCATCACCAAGTTCATCGAGGCCGGCACCCGCATCGGCCTGGGCGACAACCACCTGGACCGATCCGGTTTCGAGAACTCGGCGCGGGTGAACCGCCGGCTGCTCAACGACCGCTTCGGCAGGATCACCACACGCCACCTCGAGCACACGGCGGCCCCGTTGCGCCGCAGCGTGCTGCTGGAACTGGAAGAGGTCTTCCCCGACGAGTTCGCGGCGACGGCGGCCAGCCGGTTCCGGGCCAAGGACAACATCTCGGTGACCAACTCGCTCTACCACTACTACGCGCTGCTGACCGGCCGTGCGGTGACGAAGGAAAAGGCCAAGGTCACGTACGTGGACACCACGATGTACTCGGGACTCGA
>DATNBS010000113.1:0-25324 GCA_035571895.1 Arthrobacter sp.
CGGGCTGACCGATGGCCAGCCGAAGACCTTAGACGAAATCGGCAAGGTCTACGGCGTGACGCGTGAACGCATCCGCCAGATCGAATCCAAGACGATGTCCAAGTTGCGCCACCCGTCGCGGTCGCAGGTGCTACGGGACTACCTGGACTAGAACGGCAGCTGGCGTCCAGATGCCAGCGAGCGGCGGACGGCCGGCCCGATGGGGCCGGCCGTCGGTCGTTGGCGTGGAATTGTGCCGCCGCCGACCGGGGGCTGGACTTGTCTTGCGGTGGCAGGGCATGGGCGGCCCGGGATGGCAAAACAGCGGGAACCGTGGAGCACGGTTCCCGCTGCCAGCTGGTCTGGGCGTCCGGTACGGACCCTCGACGGGGAGGATCAGTCCTCGTCTGCGTAGACCGGCTTTTCGTGGAGCTTGCCGGTTTCGTCCTGCCATTCCGCAGTCATGGGGCGCAGCTTGGCCTCCACGTCGCGTGCGTGGTGGCCGCAGAAAAGCAGCTCCCCGCCAGAGGTCTCAAGTACCGCCCGCACGTAGGCCTGTGCGCCGCAGCGGTCGCAGCGATCGAGCGCGCTCAGTCCGCGTGTTGCCACTGATGTTGCTGTCATGATGACCTCCTTAGATCTCGTCTTACCCATACAACCAGCATTCGGCCGTGAATCATCTCGATGGCGCGGCACTTTCGCTCACCGCGTAGCCCCGTCCGCCTCGCGGCAGCACGCACAAGCAGGGCTATAGGCGCGGCGCGCGGTCGCGGTGGGCCCGGAGGCGGCGCGGGAAGCGTGAAATGGCGGTGGCACGGACTATCGTGGACATGGTCCATATTTCCCCCCGTCGGCAAGGAGTCAGTCCCCCGTGGCACCGAGTTCTGAGTACAACGCACGCCACCTCTCCGTGCTCGAGGGCCTGGAAGCCGTCCGCAAGCGTCCCGGCATGTACATCGGTTCCACTGACTCCCGGGGGCTGATGCATTGCCTATGGGAAATCATCGACAACTCCGTTGACGAGGCCCTCGGTGGCTTCGGGCAGAGCATCACGGTGGTGCTCCACCCCGATGGCTCCGTCGAGATCCACGACGACGGCCGTGGCATCCCGGTGGACGTCGAACCGAAGACTGGCCTGACCGGGGTCGAGGTGGTGTTCACCAAGCTCCACGCCGGCGGCAAGTTCGGTGGCGGGTCCTACACCGCCTCCGGCGGGCTCCACGGTGTCGGTGCCAGCGTCGTGAACGCCTTGTCCGGCCGCCTCGACGTGCAGGTCGACCGTGGTGGCAAGACCTACCAGATGCAATTCCGGCGCGGCGAACCGGGCCGCTTCAAGGACACGGGCAAACCGAAACCCGATGCCCCGTTCGAGGCGTTCGTGGAGAATTCAGAGCTCGACATCGTCGGCAAGGCCAAACGGGGGGCCACCGGCACCCGTATCCGCTATTGGGCGGACCGGCAGATCTTCACCGCCGACGCGAAGTTCTCCTACGAGGAACTCGAGGCCCGCGCTCGACAGACGGCCTTCCTGGTTCCCGGTCTGCGGATCACGTTGCGCGATGAGCGGAAGCTGCCCGGCACTGCGGGCGAGAACGGCGCCGTGGAAGAGGTCTTCCACCACGACGGGGGCATCTCCGAATTCGTGGAATACCTGGCCAATGACCCGGGCGTGACCGACATCTGGCGCATTCAGGGAACCGGAACCTTCAAGGAAACGGTGCCTGTGCTCGACGACTCGGGCCACAGCCGCGTGATGGAGGTGGATCGCTCCTGCGAGGTGGACATCGCCCTGCGATGGGGCATCGGCTACGACACCACGCAGCGCAGTTTCGTGAACATCATCGCCACCCCCAAGGGTGGTACGCACCAGACCGGCTTCGAACAGGCCTTGCTCAAGACTTTCCGGAAGGTCGTCGAAGCCAATTCCCGCAAGCTCAAGGCCGGCAACGACAAGATCGAGAAGGACGACGTCACGGCGGGGATGACCGCCGTGCTCACGGTTCGTCTGGCCGAGCCGCAATTCGAGGGACAGACCAAGGAGATCCTCGGAACCTCGGCGGTGCGCCAGATTGTTTCGCGTGTCGTTGAAAAGCAGCTCGGCGCCCGCCTGACCTCATCGGCGCGGGCCGACAAGCAGCAGGCCAGCACGTTGCTGGAAAAGGTCGTCAACGAGATGAAGTCCCGTGTCTCGGCCCGCGTCCACAAGGAGACGCAACGGCGCAAGAGCGCCCTGGAGACCTCCTCGCTGCCGACCAAGCTGGCGGACTGCCGCAGCGACGATGTCCAGCGGTCCGAGCTGTTCATCGTCGAGGGCGATTCGGCCCTGGGCACGGCCAAACTCGCGCGGTCCTCCGATTTCCAGGCCCTGCTGCCGATCCGCGGCAAGATCCTGAACGTCCAGAAGGCCTCGGTGGGCGACATGCTCTCGAACGCCGAATGCGCGGCGCTGATCCAGGTCGTCGGCGCCGGCTCCGGCAGGAGTTTCGATATTTCGGCCGCCCGGTACGGGAAAGTCGTGCTGATGACGGACGCCGACGTCGACGGTGCGCACATCCGCACGTTGCTGTTGACCCTGTTCTTCCGCTACATGCGTCCGATGGTCGAACAGGGGCGCGTCTACGCCGCCGTGCCGCCGCTGCACCGCGTGGAGGTCATCCACGCGGGGACCAAACCCAACGAGATGGTCTACACGTACTCGGAGAACGAACTGCATTCGGTGCTGAGAGACCTCGAGTCCCAGGGCAAGAAGTACAAGGAACCCATCCAGCGGTACAAGGGCCTGGGGGAGATGGATGCCGAACAACTTTCCGAGACCACGATGGATCCGCGCCACCGGATGCTGCGCCGGGTGAACATCGCCGACGCCGAGCGGGCCGAGCAGGTCTTCGATCTGCTGATGGGCAGCGATGTCGCCCCGCGCAAGGAATTCCTCATTGCCGGCGCGGAGCGTCTGGACATGGAGCAGATCGACGCCTGAGCGGCTGCGTCAGGTCAGCAGGCCGGGGGCAACCAGTGCCAGTGTCGGCACGATGATCAACAGCACGGAGGTCGCCATGACGGCGACGCGGCCTGGTGCCGGGAGTTCGGCGACGGGGCTGAGCAGGCGCCGCAAGCGCAACGAGGACAGTTCCCCGCCGGGGAGGCCCGCGGAGGGGCCCGGCACGGCAGACGGCCGCGCGCCGACCCCGGCAGTCGGGGGCTGGCCGGTCCCCGGCGTCGCGCGGGAGGCCCCGTCCAGCGTGTCCATTCCGGCGGAAACAGCCACGAGGGAACGCAGCAGGTCCTCCCGGGAGACCTGCTCCAGGGCCGCGTCGTCGGCCAGCATCTCGATCAGTTCCTGCACTGCGCGACGTGCCAGCCGCGACGTCGGAAGCCACGGAAGCGCCTGGTGCCAGGACTCGAAGGCCAGGACCAGCAGGTCATGGCGCTGGTCGAGGTGGGCCCGCTCATGGGCGATCACCCCATGCAGGCCCTCCTCGTCGAGCGAGTCGAGCAAACCCCGGGACAGGACCGTCAAGGATCCGTTGAAACCCGGCAGGCAATATGCCACGGGTGCCTGGTGTTCGACGACGACGGCACCGGGGATGGACAGCGAGGGGCCGCTGAGCAGGGCGAGCAACCGGCGGTGGCGGGTGCGCTGCCGCGTGACCTTGTAGGTGGTGAGCAGCAGGGTGAAGACCAGGTGCCCGCCGATCAGCAGGGCGGTGCTCAGGGCGAAGACGTGGATGACCGTCAGCTGGTCGGCGCCCGGTTCCCCGACGAGTACCCCCCAGAAGCCGCGCAGGGCGGACAACAGGTTCCTGCCCAGCGGTTCCAGGCCCCAGACCAGGAAGGCCCCGATCATCGAGAGGCCACCGGCCAGGGCGATGGCCTGCCAGAGCAGGAGGGCGGTGAAGGGCGACCGGGACGTCCACCGGGAGCGTGAGAGCACCACGGGGGCCGGCCACGCCAGGATGATGGCGAGACCGAGCAGGAGGTAGGAGGCGGTCAGCATGGGGACCGGCTGGCGGCTACCGGGCCGCGGCTATGCGTTGGCCCCGTCGTCGAGGATGCGCCGCAGGGAGGCGAGTTCATCGGGCGAGATTCCCCCGATGAAGCGGGCCAGGACCGCCTCGCGGTCCATGACGTTGCCCATGGCCTCGTTCATCAACTCCACGGTGTGCTCCTCGCGGCTGGTCACCGCCCGGTAGCGGTGCGGCCGCGTGTCCCGCTCGCGGGTCACGAGCTGCTTCTTCTCCAGCCGGGCGAGCACCGTCAACACGGTCGTGACGGCGAGTTCCTTGCCGTCATTGCCGTGGGCCTGCGCCAACTTGTCGCGCAGGTCGTTGGCGGTCTGCGCGTCGGCGCTATCCCACAACAGATCCATCACCGAGCGTTCGAGGTCGCCGAGAGTTGCCAATGAACTTCCTTATCTAACCAACCATGACATGCGCAGGTCCGAAGCAGCGGGGGTCCGCCGGCGTCCGGAACGCTGCGCTGGTACCAATCTACCCTGAAAACGGCCAAGGTTCTACATGCGGTAGAAATGAAGTATTCTACGAACTGTAGAAGTTCGGGTCGGACGACCGGCCCGCTGATCCCGCAGCGTTCGGAAGGTTGCACATGGACCCCCTCGAAATAGCGCGGTGGCAGTTCGGCATCACCACCGTCTACCACTTCCTGATGGTTCCGCTGACCATCGGACTCGGCATCCTCGTGGCGGTCCTGCAGACCATCTGGGTGCGCACCGGCCGCGAGGAATACCTGCGCATGACGAAGTTCTGGGGCAAGCTCTTCCTGATCAACTTCATCATGGGCGTGGCCACCGGGCTGGTGCAGGAATTCCAGTTCGGCATGGCCTGGAGCGAATACTCGCGCTTCGTCGGGGACGTCTTCGGCGCCCCGCTGGCCATGGAGTCGCTCTTGGCCTTCTTCGTGGAGTCCACCTTCCTGGGACTGTGGATCTTCGGATGGCAACGGCTGCCCCGGCTGGTCCACCTGGCCTGCATCTGGGCCGCGACGCTGGCCTCCGTGGGTTCTGCGTACTTCATCCTCGTGGCCAACTCGTGGATGCAGCACCCCGTCGGCGTCGAGATGGTCGACGGCCGCGCGGTCATGACCGACGCCTGGGCCGTCTTCACCAACAACACCGCCCTCGTCACGTTCCCACACACCATCTTCGGGGCCTTCGCCGTCGCCGGCGGGTTCCTCATCGGGATCGCCTGGTTCCACCTCTACCGCCGCCGTGCCGCAGGCATCGACACGGTAGACGCCACGGGACACGTCATCGTGGGGGAGGACGCCGCCCACGGAGCCGGGCGGGACAGGACCGACCACGCAGTTTGGTTGAAGTCATTGCGCATCGGCGCCCTCGTCGCCATGGTGGCATTCGCCGGCGTCGCCCTCTCCGGCCACGCCCAGGCCCAGCTGATGTTCAAGCAGCAGCCCATGAAGATGGCCGCCGCCGAGGCCGCCTGCCACGACGGCACCGGGTTCTCCGTGCTCACCATCGGCAATCTCAAGGGCAACGGCGCCACCACCTGCGACGACGTCGTCGCCGTCTTCGAGTTGCCCGGACTGCTGTCCTTCCTGGCCAACGACAACTTCACCACCGAGATCCCCGGCGTGAACACGCTGCTGCCGCAGTACCAGGAGAAGTACGGCACCCACCTGCCCAACGACCCGATGTACGGCGACCGCGCAGGACAGGAGATCAACTACCTGCCCCTGATGGAGGTCACCTACTGGGGCTTCCGCCTGATGATCACCTTCGGCGGACTGGCGGCCTTCGCCGCGCTGGTGGCGCTGTGGATGGCACGCAAGGGCACCGTGCCGGAGAACAAGTGGATCTCCCGGCTGGCCGTCTTCGGCATCCTGGCACCGTTCGGCGCCAACTCCGCCGGCTGGATCTTCACCGAGATGGGCCGCCAGCCCTTCGTCGTGGCGCCCAACCCCACCATGGACGGTTCGGTGGACCAGGTGTTCATGTACACCGCCGCCGCGGTGTCCCCGGGTGTCTCGGCGGCGGAGATGCTCTTCTCGCTCATCGCCCTCACAGCCGTCTACGGGGTCCTGGCCGTCATCGAGGTCAGGATGCTTGTGCGCTACGTGCGCGGCGGCGTCCCCTCGGCGATGCCCGAACTGGCGCCGGCACGCCCCGGTGGCCGCGACCGGTCGGACGAGGAGGCGGGACCCGATGGCCCCCAGGACGGGGGCGACGTGCTCGCCTTCGCGTACTAGACCGGCAACGACTAAGGATTGATGATGGAATTCCTGCCCACCCTCTGGTTCGTGATCATCGCCGTCTTCTGGACCGGATACCTGTTCCTCGAGGGCTTCGACCTCGGCGTCGGCATGCTCATGAAGCTGCTGGCCCGCGACGAACGGCAGCGCCGCGTGCTGCTGAACACCATCGGCCCGGTCTGGGACGGCAACGAGGTCTGGCTGATCACCGCCGGGGCGGCCACTTTCGCCGCCTTCCCAATGTGGTACGCCTCGCTCTTCTCAGCCCTCTACGTGCCCCTGGTCCTGGTGCTGGTGGCCCTGATCTTCCGGGCCGTCGCCTTCGAATACCGGGGCAAGGCCCACCGCCAGGCAACCCGCAACGCCTGGGATTGGGCGATCGGCCTGGGATCCTTCACCGCTGCCTTCGGCGTCGGGGCGATGCTGGCCCTGACCACGACTGGGCTGCCGCTGGATGCCAACGGAGACCGGGTCGGCGGCGCCTTCGCCTGGCTGAACGGGCAGGCGGTCCTGGGCGGCCTGGCGGTGGTGGCCTTCGCGCTCGTCCATGCCCTGGCCTTCGTGGGCCTGAAGACCGAGGGTGACCTGCGGGAACGTGCCCGCCGGCTCATCGGCCGGTGGCTTCCGGTCGCCCTGCTGCCCATGGCGGCCTGGGCCATCGTGGTCGTCGTGCCCACCGGCAAGCCGGCCGCCCTGGTCCTGCTGGGCATCGCCGTCGTCGGGGCGATCGCCGGCTGGCGGGCCAACCGGAGTGGCGCCGAGGGCTGGTCGTTCACCTGGTCCGGGATCTTCCTGCTTGGCGGGGTGTCCTCCATCTTCGTCGCCGTGTTCCCGGTGGTGCTGCCCTCCACGCTCGATGCGGCGTTCGACCTCACGGTCGCCAACGCCTCGTCCAGCCCCTACACGCTGGGACTGATGAGCGTCATCGCCGCCTTCGGCATCCCGCTCGTACTGCTCTACCAGGGCTGGACGTACTGGGTGTTCCGCCGCCGCGTCTCGGAGCAGCACATCCCCGCAAGCCACCCCGTCACTCCCGTGGTGTAGGCACGCATGACGACACCAGCGACGACGGCAAGGACGACGACGGCGGGCTCGACGCCACCATCGGCGCCACCCCCGCCGACGGGTCGGGGGACAGGGCCGCACGGCGCCCTGCGGGAGATCCCCCGGGCACAACTCGCGGTGCTGGCCGCGCTCTCGGCGCTCAAGGCGGTCGGGCTGATCCTGGTGGGCCAGGCGGTCGCTTTCGGGATCGCGGTCGTCGCCGCCGGGAGGCCAGCTGGTGCCCACGGCGGCTCCGGAGGCGGGGCGCTGCACCTCGCGGAATCGCTCGCCCCGGCGCTAGCGGGCGGCTGCGCTGGCGTCCTGGTGCGGTCCCTCGCCATCTGGGGCCTGGCCTACGCCTCCCAGCGGGTGGCCCTGGGGGCCAAGGAACGCCTGCGCCACCGCCTGGTCTCCGCCGTGCTCGCCGGACGAGCCCACGCGGACGGCCCCGACGCGCCGCGCGGCTCTGGTGCGGTCGCCGCCCTGGCCTCGCGGGGCCTGGACGGCCTGGACGAGTACTACACGACGTTCCTGCCCGCAATGGTGGGTGCCGCCGTCGTTCCGGCGTTCATCGGTGCCCGGATCCTGGCTGCGGACTGGGTCAGCGCCGTCGTGCTGGTGTGCACCGTGCCCTTGGTGCCCGTGTTCATGGCCCTGATCGGGCTGCACACCCGGGAGCGGATCTCCCGGGCGGCTGCCGGGCTCGATGCGCTGTCCAACCAGCTGGCCGAGCTCGCCCAGGGCCTGCCCGCACTCGTCGGGCTGCGCCGCGCCGCCGGACGGCAGCGGGGCCTGGGCGAGGTGTCCCAGCGGTACCGCGAACGGACGATGGGCACCCTGCGCACGGCGTTCCTGTCCGGGTTCGCCCTGGAACTGATCGCCACGATCTCCGTCGCCGTGGTGGCCGTGTTCGTCGGCGTGCGGCTGGTCCACGGGAGCCTGGGGCTCGAGGTCGGGCTGCTGGCGCTGGTCCTCGCCCCCGAGGTGTTCCTGCCCCTGCGCAGCGTCGGTGCCGCCTTCCACGCCTCGGAAGACGGCGTCGAGGCGCTGCGCCGCGCCGAGGCCCTCCTCGGCGGGCACGGCCCGGACGGCCGCCCGGAAGATTCGGCCGCCCGGCCCGGAACCGGAACCGGAACCGGGACCGTTCACGTCCACGGCTTGCGGGTCAGGTACCCCGGGGCCGGACGCGATGCGCTCCAGGCAGGGGAACTGGCCCTGCAGCCCGGGGGAGTCGCCGTGCTGGACGGGGCTTCCGGAACCGGCAAGACGACTTGGCTGAAGGCCCTGGCGGGACTCCTTCCCGCCGGGACCACCGTCGGCGGATCCCTGGTGGTGCCTCCGCCCGCCGCCACGGCGTGGATCGGGCAGCACCCGCGATTCACGGAGGCGACGGCCGCGCGGGAACTGGCCTTCCACGCCCCCGAGGCCACGGAGGCGGACATCGCCGCCGCGCTGCATCGGGTGAACGCCGCCACCCTGGGGGAACGGCCCCTGGAACTGCTCAGCCCCGGGGAACAACGGCGCATCGCCGTTGCCCGCGGACTCCTCCGTGTCCGCCGGGCCGGCGCCCGCCTGGTGCTGGCCGACGAACCCACCGCCCACCTCGATCCGGTCAGCGCCGCCGCGGTGCGTGCCGCACTGTCCGGGCTGCGCGGTACGGCGACATTGGTCGTGGCCACCCACGACACGGAGCTCGCGGCCCAACTGCGCGGCACCGCCGCCGATGCTGTTGCCGACGCTGTTGCCGACCCCTCGGCGCCGGACCGGCACGCTGCAGATCCGCGGACCGCGGAGGTGCAGCCTGCGTATGCGCGGGCCGCGGATGGATGGACACCGCCGGCCCTGGCTGGTGGGACGGCCGACGCCACCTTCGGGGACGGCACCCGCCGCCCCGCAGCGGGTGCCCGGTGGCGCCTGCTCGCCTCCATCCGGTGGTTGCGCTCGGGGCTGGGCGGAGGCGTTCTCCTCGCGGCCGCCGCGGTCCTCTCCGGTGCCGCATTGAGCGCTGTCTCGGGATGGCTGATTGTCAACGCCAGCACCCGCCCCCCGATGATGGTCCTGATGGTCGCCATCGTCGGCGTGCGGTTCTTCGGCCTCGGACGGGCCGCGTTGCGCTACGTCCAGCAGCTGGCCGTGCACCGCGCTGTGCTCGACTGGGCCACCGTGCTGCGCACCCGGTTGTGGGAGGCGCTTTCCGAACGCCCCGCCGGCTGGGGCAAGCTGACCCGCTCCGGCGACGCGCTGACACACCTGGTGGCGGATGTCGACGAGCTCCGTGATGCCGCGCCGCGCGTGCTGGTCCCGCTGCCCGCCGCCGTCCTGGCGTGGGTCGGTTCCCTGGCCACCGCCGCGTGGCTGGTGCCGTCGACCCTCTGGGTCTTCGCCCTCGCGGGCGTCCTCGGCTTCGGTGTGGGACCCTGGCTGGCCTTGCAGGTGGAACGCGGTTCCGCGGCGCGGGCCGCCCGGCACCGCAGCTGGATCGCCGGCCGGCTGTCCGTCCTCATCGCAGCGTCCGCGGACCTGCGGGCCAACGGGGCCTCCGGGCGCGCCGCCGGGACCTTCGCCCGGCGCGATCATGACGCCTCGAGGGCACTCGTGCGCGCCGCAGCCGGGACCGGGCTGGGCGAGGCGGTGGCCGCCCTGTCGGCGGGGCTGGCAGCCCTGGGCTGCATCGCCGTCGTCGCCGTGTCCGGGGCAGCAGGGGCCGACTCGGCCGCCCTGCTGGCCGTCGTCGCGTTGCTGGGGCTCAGCCTGCAGGAGCCGTTCGCCAACGCCTCCGACGCCATGGCGCGGCTGCCGCTCTTCCGCGACCGGCTCGACGCCGTGGCCGAGGCACTGGAACCGGCGACGAGTGCCTCGGCCCCGCTTGCCGCCATCCCGGGCTGCCCCGACGCCGGCCGCGGTGCAGGCGCCGGCGGGAGCCCGTCCAGCGCCGGTGCCGCTAGGCTGGGCGGGCTCGAACTCGACGGGGTGGCCGTGAGCTGGAACGGGGCCACGGACGTGGTCGCCGATGTCTCGGCGCGGGTCGGGCGGGGCGAATGGCTGGCCATCACCGGTCCCTCGGGGTCGGGGAAATCGAGCCTGCTGGCCGTGCTGCTCGGCCTCGTGCAGCCGTCGGCCGGTGCCCTGCGGCTGCTGCCTGGCCCCGGAACGCCGCTGGAGCACGGTACGCCCCTGGACCCCTGGTCGGATCCGACCGCGGCGGCACCCCTGCTGGGACGGATCACCTGGTGCCCGCAGGAGGCCCATCTGTTCGACTCGACCGTGCGCAACAACCTCGGCCTGGGGCGCGGCAACGACGACCCGGCCACGGACGCCGAGCTACGTGCCGCTGTGACCGCCGTCGGGCTCGGGAGCTGGCTGGCCGACCAGCCCGAGGGGCTCGACACCCGCATCGGCAGCGGCGGACACCGCCTCTCCGGCGGGCAACGCCAGCGCCTGGCGGTCGCCCGGGCGCTGGTCGCCCGTGCGGAGGTGGTCCTGCTCGACGAACCGACCGCCCACCTGGGCCAGGACGAGGCCGGCGAACTGGTGCCGGACCTGCGCCGCGCCTTGGCCGGTGCCGCCGTCGTCATGGTCACCCACGACCCGGCGATGGCAGCGCGTGCCGATGCGGTGCTCGATCTCGCAGTTGTCGGCCACCGCCAGGCCCAGCTCGCGTAGCGGGGGCACCCTCCGGCGCCCGGCCCCGCGGGCAGCGGAGGTGGCGATCCTAGGGGCGCACCGGCGTCGTGCCGCGCCCCTCGACCTCCACGACGGCCGAATCCGCGAACGGGATGCTGTCCTCATCCGGCTCGGCCAACGGCGCCCGGCGGGAAGCCTCCGGCTCGAAGCCCGGCAGGAAGCCGGTCGCGCCGTCGTCCGGGGCGGACGGGCCGCGGTCCCCGGCAGGCTCAGCCGCCCGGCGGGGCGCAGCGGACCCGCCGGAACGCCTCGGCGATGCGGCCGGTTCGCCATCGGGGGCGCGGTCGATGGGCGGTGCGGGTTCGCCGACGGCCTCCGGGGCGATGGGCACGCCACCGAGGACATCGACCTTGCTGGCCAGCGGCACCCCGGAGCCATCGCGTCGGCCGTGCTCGATGGGCAGGGCGCGGGAGACGCCCGCGGACGAGGCGGCGCGTGCGGGCCCGTGGCCGGCCCACGCCAGCGCCAGGACGTCCTCGCCCTTGAGGAAGCGGTGAGCCCGCACCCCGCCGGTGGCACGCCCCTTGGCGGGGTACTCGGAGAGCGGCGTGACCTTCACCGTCCCGGCGCCGGTGCCGGGCAGGGTCGCCCCGGCCGCGGCGATGGTGACGACGACCGCCTGCTCGTCGTGGGGATGGGCGGAGCCGAAGAAGATGGCCTCGTCGTCGGCGGCGAGCTTGATGCCGGCCATGCCGCCGGCGGTGCGGCCCTGCGGCCTGACCGCCGCGGCCGGGTAGCGCAGCAGCCGGGCCTGGGCGGAGATGAAGACCAGGTCGTCCTGCTCGCCGGGCACGCAGACGCCCACGACGCGGTCGCCGGGCTTGAGGGTGATCGCCTCGAACTCGTCGCGGTTCAGCGGGTAGTCAGGGGTGACGCGCTTGACCACGCCCCGCGCGGTCCCCAGTGCCAGCACCTCGTTCAGCGGCACGAGCCCGACCACGGTCTCGCCCTTGGCCAGGGCGACGAACTCGCCCACCGGCACGCCCTCGGCGAGATGGGGGAACGACGACGTCGATGGCAGCACGGGCATGTCGAGTACCTGCAGGCGCAGCATGCGCCCGGTGGAGGTCAGGGCGCCGATCTCCCCTCGGGCGGTCACCGGCAGCAGGGAGGCCAGCACGTCGTGCTTGACCCGGGGTCCGTCGGTGGCCAACGGTTCGCGCGTCGCGGTGCGGGCCAGGCGCCCCGAGGTGGAGAGCAGGGCCCAGCACGGGTCGTCGGCGATCTCCAGTGCCAGGGGGGCCTTGGAGCTGGCGCCGGCCGGGGCGGGCAGGGTGGTGCCCTTGAGCGGCGTGGCGGCTTCGGACTTCAGCAGGACCGTGCGGCGGGGGGTGGCATAGCGTTCGGCCACCTCGGCCAGCTCGCTCGAGACCAGCCCGCGCAGCAGCTCGTCGGAAGCGAGGATGGCGCTGAGCCGCTCGATCTCGCGCTGGAGCTCGTCGCGTTCCTTTTCGAGTTCTATCTGCGAGTACTTGGTCAGCTGCCGCAGCCGCAGTTCCAGGATGTGGTTGGCCTGGATCTCGGTGAGGTCGTACACGGCCATCAGCCGCTGCCGGGCGGCGGCCGTTTCGTCCGAGGTGCGGATGATCTGGATGACCTCGTCGATGTCGACGATCGCGATCAGCAGCCCCTCCACCAGGTGGAGGCGGTCCTTCTTCTTGCCCAGCCGGAATGCCGTGCGGCGGGTGACCACCGAGAGCCGGTGGGCGATGTAGACCTCGAGCAGTTCCCGCAGCCCCAGCGTGCGCGGCTGCCCGTCGACCAGGGCCACGTTGTTGATGCCGAAGGAATCCTCCATCGGCGTGTACTTGTACAGCTGCTGCAGCACCGCGTTGGGGTTGAAGCCGTTCTTCAACTCGATGACCAGGCGCATGCCGTTCTTGCGGTCGGTCAGGTCGACCACGTCCGCGACACCGGAGAGCTTCTTGGCGGTGACGGCGTCCTTGATCTTCTGGATGACCTTTTCCGGGCCGACCATGTAGGGCAGTTCGGTGACGACCAGCCCGCTGCGGCGCGCGCTGATCTGCTCGAGCTCGACCTTGGCCCGGGTCTTGAACGATCCCCGGCCGGTCGTATAGGCGTCCTTGATGCCATCGAGGCCGATGACGATGCCGCCGCTGGGCAGGTCGGGGCCGGGGACGAACTTCATCAGCTCGGCCAGCGTCGCCTCGGGGTTCTCCACCAGGTGGCGGGCCGCGGCGATGACCTCGCCGAGGTTGTGCGGGGCCATGTTGGTGGCCATGCCCACGGCGATGCCGGTGGTCCCGTTGACCAGCAGGTTCGGGAACGCCGCCGGCAGCACCTCGGGCTGGACCAGCTGGTTGTCGTAGTTCGGGATGAAGTCGACGACGTCCTCGTCGAGGTGGTCCGTCATGGCCACCGCAGGGGAGTCCAACCGGGCCTCGGTGTAGCGCGGCGCCGCCGGGCCGTCGTCGAGCGAGCCGAAGTTGCCGTGCCCGTCGATCAACGGCAGGCGCAGGGCGAAATGCTGGGCCATGCGCACCATGGCGTCGTAGATGGCGGCGTCGCCGTGCGGGTGCAGCTTGCCCATGACCTCGCCGACCACGCGTGCGCTCTTGACGTGCCCCTTCTCCGGGCGCAGGCCCATCTGGGTCATCATGTACAGGATGCGCCGCTGGACCGGTTTGAGGCCGTCCCGGGCGTCGGGCAGGGCGCGCGAGTAGATGACCGAGTACGCGTACTCCAGGAACGACCCCTCCATCTCGGAGGTCACGTCGATGTCGACGATGTTCTCGACGAAGTCCTGCGGTGGTTCCGGTGTCTGCCTGCGGGCCATGGTGTGTGATTCCTCGAATCGGTGCTGAAGCTTGCCGCCCTCCGGCGGACGGCGCCGCGGTGGGCGCAGCGTCCCGATGCCCCGATCGCAGCGGATCGGCGCGGGAAGGCCGTAGGCTAAGCCTATGGTGCACGAGGTGGAAAACGCTGAATATCCGGCCCACTGGGAAGCCGATGTCGTGCTGCGCGACGGCTCAACGGCCCACCTGCGGCCCATCGGACCCTCGGACGCCGAGGCCCTGCAACGCTTCCACACCGGGCAGTCGGAGACCTCGATCTACCTGCGGTTCTTCACCTTCAAGTCCAAGCTGACCGCCCGCGAACTGGCCCGCTTCACCCAGGTCGACCACGTCAACCGGGTGGCGATGATCGTGCTGCGCGGCCCCCAGATCATCGGCGTGGGCCGCTACGACCGGCTCGACGACCCGGCCGAGGCCGAGGTCGCCTTCAACATCGCCGACAACACCCAGGGCAAGGGAGCCGGATCCATCCTGCTCGAACACCTTGCCGCCGCCGCACGCGAGAACGGGATCGAGCGCTTCAGCGCCGAGGTGCTGCCCGAGAACCGCAAGATGCTCACCGTCTTCGCCGAGGCCGGCTACGAGGTCAAGCGCAGGTTCGACGACGGGGTCGTGATGCTCGAATTCCCGATCGACCCGACCGAGAAATCCCGGGCGGTCATGGAATCCCGCGAGCACCGGGCCGAGGCGCAGTCCCTGGCCGGCCTGCTGGCACCGCGCTCGGTCGCGGTCATCGGCGCCAGCCGGAAGTGGGGCTCGGTGGGCCACACGCTGCTGGAGAACATCGTCGAAGGCGGCTTCACCGGCCCGGTGTACGCGGTGAACCCCGATGCCCTCGAGCTCGCCGGGATGATCTCCTACGGGTCCCTGGCGGAAATCCCCGACCCGGTCGACCTGGCCGTGGTCGCCGTTCCCGAAGCCGAACTCGAGGCCGTCGTCGCGGACTGCGGGGCCCACGGCGTGCGGGGCCTGCTGGTGGTCACCAGGACGTTCCTGGCCGACCAGAACGAGGCCGCGCGGCGGCAACGCGAGCTCGTGCGCACGGCCCGCAGCAACGGCATGCGCCTGATCGGCCCCGCCTCGTTGGGACTGGTCAATACCGCCCCCGGGGTCAGCTTCAACGCCTCCATGGCCCCGGGGATGCCCCGCCGGGGCGGGGTGGGCCTGTTCAGCCAGTCCGCCGCCATCGGCGTGCTGCTCTACTCCGCGGCCAGCCGTCGGGGTGTCGGGGTCTCGAGCATCGTCTCGGCCGGCAACCGGGCCGACGTTTCCGGCAACGATGCCATGCAGTTCTGGGAGGACGACCCGGAAACGGGCGTGGTGGCACTGTTCCTGGAGAGCTTCGGGAACCCACGCAAGTTCTCGCGCATTGCCCGCCGGCTGGCCCGCAGCAAGCCGGTGCTGATGGCGAAATCGGACGTGATGGGCCTGCGGCTGCCCCCGGGGCACGCGGTGCGGACCACGCAGGCACCCTTGGGGGCGGTGGATGCAATGCTGCGCCAATCCGGGGTCATCCGCGTGGCCTCGAACGAGTTGCTGATGGATGTCGCCCAGCTCTTCGCCACCCAGCCCCTGCCCCGGGGCAAGGGGCTGGCGGTCGTGGCCAGTTCGTGGGCCTTGGCCCGGGTCGTGGAGGACAATGCCGAACAGCATGGCCTCTCCGTCGTGTTGCGCGAACGCGAACTGGAGCTCGACGACGGGGCCTCCCGGGCGCTTCCCCGGCTTCGCCGCACCGTGGAAGGGTTGCTGGCCCGCCCGGAGGTCGACTGCCTGGTCCTGGCCCTGCTTCCGGTGGTGGGCATCTCCCACCGCGAATTGGCCAAGGTCCTGTACGAGGCGGGCCGGAAGGCCGGGAAACCGGTCCTCGCGTCGTTCACGGGCCTGATGGATCCGGGGGAGCCGGCGGCAGGGCTCCTGCACATGCCCCGGGAACCCGATGACGCCGCCGCGGCGGCAGCCGCACCAGCAGCCGCACCTGGTATCGAGGCCGGACCCGCAGCGGTGGCCGACGGCGGCAACGGCAGGGGAGAGACGGTCAGCATGGCCCCGGCAGGCGGTCCCGTCCCGGAGGCCGCGGGGGTGCCGGCACCCCGGCAGGACGCCCTGCCGACCTACGCCTCGCCGGGGGCCGCCATCGAGGCACTGGCCGAGATGGTGCGGTACGTGGCCTGGCGGGACCGGGATTTCGGGGAGTACGTCGAATTGCCCGGCATCGACCGGGGGCGGGCCGACGAGCTCCTGGAGGGCTACATGCGGCGCGTCCAGGGAACGGACCTGCTGCCGCTGGTGCCCGCGGAGACCGCCGAGCTGCTCGGCTGCTACGGCATCCGGGTCCTGGAATCGGTGCCGTTCACCACGGAGGACGCCGCGGTCGAGGCAGCCCACCGCGTGGGCTGGCCCGTGGCGCTGAAGGCCACCGACCAGTACCTGCGGCACCGGCTGGACCTGGGCGGCGTGCGCCTGAACATCACCGACGAGCAGGACCTGCGGGGCAACATCCGGCACATGCAGCAGGTGTTGCGCCCATTCGGCGCCGATGACCTCGAAGTGCAGACGATGGCCGCCTCCGGACAGGGCTGTGTGGTCCGGGCACTGGAGGACCCGCTGCTCGGGCCCCTGGTGTCCTACGGCCTGGCCGGGGATGCGGTGGACCTGCTCGACGACTGGGCGCATGCGATCCCGCCCCTGACGAACACCGATCTGGCCGACTTCGTCCGGAGCCCGCGGGCTTCCCGCAAGCTCTTCGGCTACCAGGGCTTCCCGGAGGTGGATGTTGCCGGGTTGGAGGACTTCCTGCAGCGCGTGGCCACCTTGAAGGACGACCACCCCGAGGTGGCGCTGATGGAGTTCAACCCGGTCCTGGTATCCCCGGGCGCGGTCACCGTCCTGGCCGCCGACGTGCGCATCGGCAACCCCGCCCAGCGCACCGACAGCGCCCGGCGCGCCATGCGCTGAGACGCGCCGGGCAGGACGCCGGCCGTCCACGGTCACGATCGCGGCCCGCGGGCAGCCGCACCGGTAGACTGGGGGAATGTTCTCCCGTACTTCGGCCACCGGCCGTGACCTGCACAGCGCACTCGAACGGGCCGGGTTCTACCCGCGCCTCGTCGCGGATGTCGTCGAGGACGCCCTCGACGGGATGGAGCCACTGGCCCACCTGGTCCAGCTGGAGACGCACATCGAGCACACCGAGGTCCACCGCCACGTCACCGTGCTGGTGCTCACCGCCGAGGTGATGGTCATCGTGCACGTGGACGACCAGCAGATGGACGAAGCCGGCGACCAGGTCATGGCCCAGGTCTCCACCGAGACCGTTCCGATCGGCAGGATCTCCTCGGTCGTGCTCAGCTTCGTCTACCAGCAGCCCCAGGACTACCGCCCGAGCGACAAGAGCCGGGAGCTCACGCTGGCGATCTCCTGGTCCGGCGGGCAGCGCGTCGACCTGGCACCGGCCGGCTGTGCGGACCCGCAATGCGACGCCGACCACGGTTACACCGGCACGCTGCAAAAGGAGGACGTCGTCATGCGCGTCAGTGCCGAGGCGGATGGCCTGCAGGCCGTCGACGAGGCACGCGCCTTCGCCCGCGCCCTGCGCAAGGCCACCACTTCCACGGCCATCGACGCGAAGCCGGCACCGGCCCCGGATCCGCGCACACCCCGCACCGGTGGCCGCTTCGTCCGCGGGCACCACCAGGGCTGAGCCGCAGTGGGAACCGCCAAGACGACGCGACTCGAACCCGCCGAAGCGCTCCCCGCCGCACCGCGGTACGGCACTGCCGACCTCTCGGCGCTGCTGCCCAGCGCCGCAGCCGCCCTCGGCATCCCCGGCCATGCCAACACGCTGGGCCTGCCCAGGGCCCGCAAGGTCTGCGTGGTGATGGCCGACGGCCTCGGCCGGTCCCTGCTCAAGGCCCGCGCCGGACACGCACCCTTCCTGCGCTCCACGCTGGCCGGCTCGCGCACGCTCGACGCCGCCTTCCCGACGACCACCGCGGCGTCCCTGACCAGCCTGGGCACGGGCCTGGAACCGGGACGCCACGGGATCGTCGGCTACGACGTCGTGGATCCGGCGGTGCCGCGCGTGGTGAACATGCTCGGGCAATGGCCCGCCGACCTGGACCCCGCCGAGTGGCAGCCATACCCCACCGTGCTGGCCGCGGCCGCCGAACACGTGCACGTGGCCACGGCGAGCCTGCCCCGGTTCCGGGACTCGGCCCTGACCCGCGCCGCCCTGAACGGCGGGGACTTCGTGGCCGCCGGAACGCCGCAGGCCCGCGTCCGGGCGGCCGTGGAGGCCCTGGAGGCCCACGAGAAGGCCCTGGTCTACTGCTACTGGAACGAGCTGGACAAGGCCGGGCACCGCTTCGGCACCGACTCACCGCAATGGGTCGGCGAACTCGAGGAACTCGACGCGAACATGCGCACCCTCGCCCGCCGGGTGCCCGCGGGGACCCTGCTGCTGCTGGTGGCCGACCACGGCATGGTCGACGTGCGTCCCGAGGGCCGCATCGACTACTCGCTGCAGCCGGAGCTGCTCGAGGGCATCGCCCTGACCGCCGGAGAGCCGCGCGCGGTGCAGCTGCATTTCTCCCCGGACGCCGGCCAGGACCTGCGCGAGGAGGTCATCCTGCGCTGGAAGCAGGCGTTCGGCGCGAAGGCGTGGGTGGTCACGCGCGACGAGGCGATCGGGCGCGGCTACTTCGGCACCGTCGACGAACGGGTCAGGACCCGCATCGGCGACGTCCTCGTGCTCGCCAGCGGTGAACTCGCGCTCTACGACGGACGCCGTGCCAGCGGCCAGGCGATGGAGATGGTCGGCCAGCACGGGTCCATGACCCGCGCCGAACGCGAGGTCCCGCTGCTGACGCTGGCGACTCCGAGGTAACGCCTGCGGGCGGGGCCGGCAAGTGCTCCCGGGGGTGGGGCAGCTGCCCTTCGGTCAGTCGCGCTTCTTGCCGAAGACGATTTCGTCCCAGCTGGGCACCGAGGACCGCTTGGCCTTCTTGCGCGGGTGGCCCTGCTCGTCGTGGGCGTCCTCGTGCCGGGTCACCGTCTCATCCGCGTGGCGGTAGTCCTCGGCGCGCAGGCCCGGGATGACGGTGTATTCGCTCGTGTTGGTGCTGACGCCGTCGTGCAGCGGGGCCAGGTGCCCCTCGTCGTCGTCCTCCTCGTCGTGGGGCGGGACGAATCCCAGGCGGCGGGCCTCGCCCTCGTCGACGAAGTCCTCGTCCCGCGGGTGCGCCGCCGGGATGGACCCCTGCGACAGGAGCAGGGCCAGGGCGTCGTCGCCCTCCTCGTCGACGCCGAGCCGCTGCCCGCGCCGGGCCCGCAGGATGTCCAGCAGCTCCTCGGAGTCGCCCTCGCCCGGGGCGGTGGCCGGTGCGCCGGCCTCGGGGGATCCGGCTTCCCCGCCGGCATCGGATTCGAAGTCGAAGGGCCGGTCGGCCACGGTGGTCAGCCGGCGGTTGGTGAACGCATTCTCGGCAGGTTCCATCTCGCTGAGGACCTGCGCCCAGCGGTTCGAGTTCTGCAGCGACTTGCGGGCCGGGTGGAAGACCCACCGGGCCGGGGGCTCCTCGCCGATGCTGGCGGAGGTGTTGGATCCGCCCAGGTCGAAGGTCGCCGAGATGTTCCAGGAGCCGTCGCTGCGGCGCCAGGCATCCCATTCCAGGGACGAGGCGCTGACGCCCAGGGCGTTGAGCCGCACGTCGACCATTTCACCCAGCGAGGCGGGCTCGTCGCCGAAGGCCGAACGGTAGGTGTCGTGGCCCTGGGGGGTGGAGACCTCGATGCCGCGGGCCAGTTGGGCGATGTAGTCGCGCTCGGCGCGGACCGGCCCCTCGTAGCGCAGCACGTGCTCCAGCGGCAGGCCCGATTCCTCGGCGACCTGTTCGGCCGTCGAACCGGTGCGGATGCGGGCCTGGATCTCGCGGGGGGACAGGACGGTGGGCGTGTGCTCCGCGGACGAGGCGGCGGGACGTCCGATGGGGCGTGTGGTGGCGGCGCGCAGCGCCTCGTCGATGCGCAGCACGAAGCTGGACCCATCGTCACTGCCCAACAGCAGGTGCTCGCCATCCTCCTGGACACCTACGAGCCGAAGTTGCTGCATACTTTCCCTCCACGGATGCTCACGTACGGGTAAGACTCTGCCACCGGAGGAGGGTTTTAGCCATCATTTGCCGTGGTGTGGCGCGCTTTGATCGGGTGCGCGGACCCCTTCGGGAGGGGCCGGTCGCCGGGCGGCGAACCTTGTCCGGAGCCCGGACGGACCATGGGCGGACCCCGGACGGACCCCGCGCCCGATCCGGTGCCGGCCCCGTGCCGGCCCGGCACCGTCGGGGATTGGCTTTTCGGGTCCCGATGGTGGACAATCTCTCCGTCACGGGCACAAAACGCCCGATCACGGCGTTGTACGTCGAGGATCCGGAACGTCGGATCGGCCTTCTGGGCCGGCCCGTGTGACGTGCGGCGCCGTGGCCGCCCGGACCCCGATCCGACGGTGCAGGAACGGGCCTGCACGCACCCCCCGACACGGACCCTTGACCCGCTGGACAACGCATGATGGAGAAACAATGGCGACTGACTACGACGCGCCGCGGAAGAACGACGAGGAGACCAACCAGGACTCGCTCGAGGAGCTGAAGGGACGCCGCTCCGACAAGCAGTCCCCGGTGGTGGACGAGGACGAGGCGGAGACGGCGGACAGCTACGAGCTGCCCGGGGCCGACCTGTCCGGCGAGGAGCTGCTGGTGCGCGTGCTGCCGGCGCAGTCCGACGAGTTCACCTGCGCGTCCTGCTTCCTGGTGCGCCACCGCTCGCAGGTGGCCAAGGAGAAGGACGGGCTGTTCTACTGCAAGGACTGCGAGGGCTAGGACACGTCCTGCCCGGGCTGCCACGGCTGGCCGGACTGCCAGGCTTGCCGCGGTGTACGACGGCGGTGCCCCCGGAACCACTCCGGTGGCACCGCCGTCGTGCTGTCTTCGGTCGTCTCCCGGCTCCGGTCGCCTCCGCTTTCCGGGCGCTCCTGCTTTCCGGGCGCTTCCGGTTCGGAGCCTAGGGTTCGAGGAACGCGGCGAGCTGCGCCAGCGAGGAGGTCAGGCCTGCTGCGTGGTCGCTGGCCCGGACGCCGACGGGGACGTTGCGCGCCTCGAACTCGACCGTGGTGCCCTCGCCGCCGTCCCGCACGCTCCACACCATGGCCATGGTGCCCTGGTAGGCCGGATCGTCCGAGACGAAGTCGACCTCCTGCTCGAGGCGCTCCCCGGGGACCAGCGCCGTGATGCGCACCTCGGAGGCGTCGGAGGAGGCCGACGTCTTGCCCGGGGCACCGGCGGCGTCATCGTAGGTGAGCACGAGGCGGTAGGAACCGCCCTCGCGCATCTCGAAGTGCTCGAAACGGCCGTGCATGCCGCGCGGAGGCAGCCACTGCTCCAGCGCGGCGGCGCCCGTCAGCGCCGCGAACACGCGCTCGCGTCCGGCGTGGACGAGGAGGCTGGCCCGATCGGTTCTGCCCATACCCCGACACTAGGCGCGGCGGCCCCGGGGGGACAACGGGTGGCGGCAGGCGGCGGCTATGGATCGGGCGCCACGAAACGGCCGCCACCGGCTCGCCACCCGCCGTCTTTAGGCGCTGGCGGCCTGCTGCAGGGCGCGGGCCAATTCCTCGGGTCGGCGCGTGGAGGCCAGCCAGTAGGGTGTCGCGTCATTCGGGTCGACGACCTCGAGCTTGACGACCGGGTCGATCCAGCCCCGCAGGCACAGGTAGGCGGTGCCGTTCAGGCGCGGACCGCGTTCGGCGGTGGCGTCCTCGCCGCGGTGGACCGAGACCTCGCCGATGTAGCGCGGCTCGATCCCGGCACGGCCGACCTTCAGCCAGTCCTCGGTGAGGCTGATGGTCGAGGTCCCGACGAACACGGCGATGCCCACGGCGAGGAACACGACGATCCCGGCCACGATGGAGACGGTGCGGTTGACCGGCAGGAACATCGCCGTGGCGGCGAATCCGGTTCCCGCCACGAGGATCCACATCCACCACGCGGGCCAGAGTTTTTCACGGAAGATCTCGGAGGACGCACTCGGCGCGTTCGAAGCAGGCATGCCACCAGCTTATTCGTCTCCCGGCTCCCTGGGCGCATTGGGGCTGGCCCGCAATCGGGCTAGAGTGATCACGTTCATCAACCGCAACTCCTGGGAGATCCCGGCCCCGATGCCCGAGCAGCACACCACCCTTGACGTCCAGCTGAAGATGCTCGATCCCGGCCTGGAACCGCCGTCGTACGCCCATCCGGGTGACGCGGGGGCGGACCTGCGCACGCGGGAGGACCTCACGCTGGAACCGGGGGAGCGCCGGCTTGTCCCGACCGGCGTGGCGATCGCGCTGCCCGAGGGGTTCGTCGCCTTGGTGCACCCGCGCTCGGGGCTGGCCACCCGCCACGGGCTGACCGTCGTCAACGCCCCCGGGACGGTCGATGCCGGCTACCGCGGCGAGATCGCCGTGACGCTGCTGAACACCGACGCCCGGACGCCGATCGTGCTGCGGCGCGGGGACCGGGTCGCCCAGCTGGTCATCCAGCGCGTCGAGCATGCAGCCTTCGTCCCGGTCCAGGAGCTCCCGGATTCCGTGCGCGGCAGCGGGGGCTTCGGCTCCACCGGCGGCTTCGCCCCGGCGGCCACGCGCTGAGCACACCCACACCACCCTCATCATCTGCGGTCCGAGCGGACCGGGAGGAGCAACCATGATCTTCAAGCGCAAGAAGAACCAGGCGGTCGAGTCGGCCGAGGCAACAGCAGACGCAACCGAGGCAGCCGAGGCGGCAGCGGGCACGACGGCGGACGGCACGGACGCCGCCGGGGTTCCCGGCGCGGCGGCACCCGTGGCGGCCGGCCACGAGGAGGGCCCGTTCGACGTCGAGGACGCCCCCGACCACGGGCACTACATCGACCTGGGCGCCCTGAAGGTCGAACCGGTCGAGGGGATGCAGCTGCGCCTGGAGGTCGAGGAGGGCAGCCAGCGCGTCATCGCCGCCGCACTGGAACTCGACGGCTCCCGCCTCCAACTCCAGGTGTTCGCCGCGCCGAAATCCCGCGGGCTCTGGGACGGCATCGCCGCGCAGATCGAGGAGAGCATCGCCGGCCAGGACGGGAAGATCGACCGCGTCGAGGGCCGCTTCGGCACCGAACTCATCGCCCGCGTGCCGGCCAAGGGACCCGACGGGACCGAGGGCTACATGGTCGCCCGCTTCCTCGGGGTCGACGGCGGACGCTGGTTCCTGCGCGGGGTCATCGGCGGTCCGGCCACCCTGGACCGGGCCCAGGCCGAACGCCTCGAGGACCGCTTTGCCCGCGTGGTGGTCGACCGCGGTGACCAGCCGATGCCGCCGGCCGAGCTGCTGCCGCTGACGATGCCCGCCGGGGCCGTGGCCCGGCGTGCGGACGGGCCGGACGACGAGGCCCCGGCCGGCGACAGTTCCCGCCTGCAGGGCCGGCCCGAGCGGGGGCCGGAGATCACCGAAATTGGCTGAGCATCCCGCCGCACCAGGCCCCGCCTCGCCACGGACGGCCGCCCCCGGATCGGCGTCCCCCCGCTCAGCCTCGACGCGGCGCCGCGCAGCGGGGACCGCGAACCCCGGGTCGTCGACGCGCTCCGGCCCGGATGCGCAGGGGGTGCCTGAACGCTGCTCGGTCCTGGGCCAGCTGCCCGAGCGCGGACGAGTGCTGGCGCGCGGCTACGTCGAGAACATCCGGATCCTGCCTGCCACGCAGGCCCCGCTGTTTTCCGCGGGCGTCGTCGACGCGCCGGCACCGCCCGGGGGACGCCGGTCCCCGGCCGCACGCATCCGGTTGGTCTGGAACGGCCAGCGGAGGGTTCCCGGCATCGAGGCCGGGACGCGGTTGCGCTTCGAGGGGATGATCGCCCGCGTCGACGGCATCCCCACCATCTACAACCCCCGGTACGAGATCCTGCCGGATGGCGAGAACGCAGCGGAGGACGAATGAGCCAGGACCCGGAGAACGGCCGCACCCCCGAAGCGGAGGGCAGCGCGGCCGACGAGTTGGGACGCCGCCTGGCCGAGGGGTCGGGCATCCACCGCACCGCCGCCGGACACGTCGACGTGCTCAAGACGGTGGGCGGTGTCCGCGGGCTCGTGGAGGCGCTGCTGCCCGGCATCGTCTTCCTCGGCGTGTTCATGGCCGCACGGGACCTCAACCCGGCCCTGGTCTCCTCGCTGGCCATCGCCGCGGTGTTCACCATCGTGCGGCTGGTCCGCAAATCTGGCCTGACCCAGGCCCTGACCGGCCTGTTCGCCGTCGTGATCTGCGCCCTGGTGGCCCGTACGACGGGCAACGCCCGCGACTTCTACGTCCCCGGCTTCTTCACCAACGGGGCCTACCTGGTGGCCATGGCCCTCTCGATCGCGGTGCGCTGGCCGCTGATGGGCCTGGTCTTCGGGTTCATCCGCGGCGAGGGCACCGAGTGGCGCCACGAACCCGGACGCCGGAAGGCCTACAATATCGCGACCTGGGTCATCGTTGCCGTCTTCGCCGCCCGCCTGCTGGTGCAGTTGCCGCTCTACGTGGCGGACAACGTCGAGGCGCTCGGCGCGGCACGCATCGTGATGGGGATCCCGCTGTATGCGATGGGATTGTGGCTGTCGTGGATGATCTCCCGTCCCGCCCCCGGCGCCGGCGGCGCTGCCCCCGACGGGGACGGGGACGCAACCCGCTGACCGGCCGGATGGCCTCAGGCGCGGAACGCGTCGGAGGCATCCTCCGATTCGCCGTCGTTGCGCGCGCGGGAATCGGCCCGCAGGATCGCCCGCAGCTCGTCCTCGGCGGCGATGGCGGTGATGAAGAACAGCTCGTCCCCACCCTCGATCACATCGTCCGGGCTGGGGGTGATGGCCAGGTCGTCGCGCAGGATCGCCACCACCGCGGTGTCCTGCGGCCACGGGACCTCCCCGAGCGTGCTGCCGATGAGCGCGGCATCGAGCGGGACGGTGAACTCCACCATCGAGGTGACACCGGTCTGCAGGGTCATCAACCGGACCACGTCGCCGACCTCCACGGCCTCCTCCACCAGCGCGGTCATGATCCGCGGCGTGCTCACCGCGACGTCCACGCCCCAGGCGTCGTCGAACATCCAGTCGTTCTTCGGGTTGTTCACCCGGCCCACGGTGCGTCCGACGCCGAATTCGCTCTTGGCCAGCAGGGACACCACCAGGTTCACCTTGTCATCGCCCGTGGCGGAGACGACAACGTCGACGTCGGCCAGCCGGGCCTCCTTCAGCGTGGTCAGCTCGCAGGCGTCCCCGAACAGCCAGGTCGCGCCCTGCACGCCGCTGCGGCCGACCACCTCCGGCTTCTCGTCGATCAGCAGGACCTCATGGCCGTGGGAGAGCAGTTCCTTGGCAATGGAGGAGCCGACGCTGCCGGCCCCGGCGATCACGATCTTCACTGGATCTCCTCGTCGTCGGGATCATGGGTAGCGGGCGGCTTGGAGAGAATCCGGTCGATCTCGCCCGTGGCATCCACCGCCATCATGGCGTGCAGGACATCGCCCTGCTGCAGCCGCGCCCCGG
>DATNBS010000114.1:0-2181 GCA_035571895.1 Arthrobacter sp.
GGAACCTTGGCGGAGCGCACTTCCGCACACGTGGCGGCGTCCAGGACCAGGACCTTGCAGGACTGCGTTGACGAGTCGATGCCGACGACGACCTGCCTCACGCGGTGTCCCCCGTCTTGGTGGCCGCGGGTTGTCCCGTCAGGTCCAGCTCCTCGGCGAGCCGCAGGGCCAGCGTGGGGCCGATGACCAGGTGGTTGGCGATCCCTGCGGCGACGGCAGCGTGCACGCCCTCGATGCCATCCTCGCTCGGGGCGACCAGGACGACTTGCGGGGTGGAGATGAGCTGGTCCAGGGTCACTGCGATGACGCAGTCGTCCAAGCCGGCATCGGCGGCCGACCCGTCGGCGGACAGGAGCCGGCCGGAGCATTCGGCCACGGCTCCCGCGGCGGTGGCCGCGCGGCGCTGGGCCGGGGTGACGCGCTCGTACACCGTCGACTTCCCGGGGGCCCAATCGCCCAGCGAGACCACCGCGACGTCCAGGTTGTCGGCGGCGTGCAGGGCGTCGGCGATCTCGGCTTGGCGGCGCAGGCTGGCAGCGGTCTCGGCCGTCTCCACGATGAGCGGGGCCGGCAGCGGCCAGATGCGGCCCCCGGCCACCTGGCCGAGGCGGTGGATCAGCGATCCGCTTCCGCCCCCGCCGGTGACCGAGATGGAGCCGGCCAGCTGGACCACGTCGCAGTCCGGCAGGGTCGGAAGGTGCCCGGCCATTTCCTGCAGCGTCCGCGACCAGGACACGCCGAGCCGGCTGCCGTCGGTGACGACGCCGGCCACGACACCGGCCGCCGCCCGGGCAAGCCGGTCGCGAGCGTCGGGGGAGCCGGCGGGGATGGAGGCGATGGTGACCGAGCTGATGCCCAGGGCCTCGGCGAGGTCGGCGCCGTCCGTCGGCAGGGCGGGGGGACGGCGGATCGTGATCGTCACGATGCCCTCGCGTCGGGCCTCGTCCAGGTAGCGGGCCACCTGGAAGCGCGAGATCCCGTGGGCCTTGCCGATCTCGACCTTGGACGTGTTCTCGAGGTAGTACTCGCTGGCGATCTGGGCCAGCATCTCCTCGTGTCGTTCGGCCATGTGGCCTGCCTCGATTCCCCGTCGGCGCATCCGCCGGACTCATGTGAGTTGCATGTCTTGCTCAAATGATCTTATATGACTAGAGTCACATAACAAATGAGCACCTGACCACCATCATATGAGCGGCGTGGCCGTTCGGGCGAGGAGCAAGCAATGGCGATTCGGGACCTGTCCCTCAGCCGCCGGGGATTCATCGGCGCCGGCCTCGGCACCATGGCCGCCGCCGGTCTGAGTGCCTGTTCGGGGCAGGCATCGGCCGGCGGGAAGACCAGCCTCGTCGTCGCCATCGTCTCCAACCCGCAAATGACCGACGCGATCTCGCTGATGGCGGACTTCCGCTCCACGCACCCGGACATCGACGTGCGCTTCGTCTCCCTGCCGGAGAACGAGGCCCGGGCCAAGATCACCGCCTCCGTGGCCACCCAGGGCGGCGAGTTCGACGTCGTGATGATCTCCAACTACGAGACCCCCATGTGGGCGGAAAACGGCTGGATCACCGACCTGGCGCCCTACATGGAGCAGACCTCCGGCTACGACGCCGAGGACTTCATCCCCACCATCCGCGAGGCACTGACCTACCAGGGCGGACAGTACTCCGTCCCGTTCTACGGCGAGTCCTCGTTCGTGGTCTACCGCGAGGACCTCTTCGAGAAGGCCGGGCTGACGATGCCCGAGCAGCCGACGTGGGACCAGATCCGCGGTTTCGCCCAGCAGCTGCACAACCCGGCGAAGGACTTCGCCGGCATCTGCCTGCGCGGGCTGGCCGGCTGGGGCGAGGTCATGGCCCCGCTGGATACCGTGATCAACACCTACGGCGGTCGCTGGTTCGACGAGAGCTGGAACGCCACCCTGGACACCCCCGAGGTCCACGACGCGGTCGCCACCTACGTCGACCTGGTCCGCAGCTACGGACAGCCCGGTGCCGCGACCTCCGGCTACGGGGACTGCATCACGCGGTTCTCCCAGGGCAACGCGGCCATGTGGTACGACGCCACCGCCATGGTCTCCTCCATCGAGGATCCGTCCACCTCGCTGGTCACCGGCAAGACCAACTACGCGCTGGCGCCGGTGAAGGACACCGAATCCGCCGGCTGGCTCTACACCTGGGCGCT
>DATNBS010000115.1:0-18031 GCA_035571895.1 Arthrobacter sp.
CGGGGTGGAAGAGGTCGTGGGCGATGCGCCGCGCGTCTTCTGTGACGTGGAGGGTTTCGAGCCGGGCATCCCAGTACGCATCGAAGGCTGCCCGAGACGCCGGCCATAGCTGCTCCGGCATCTGCAGCGACGTGCCGAGCCGCGCGTAGTCGCGGTAGACCTCGTCCGCGACGTTGTCGGGAGTCTCGTCGTACACGACGTGGTGCACGAGGGCGGCTGTGTCGTAGAGGGTGGCCGCGACCCAGAGTTGGGCTGCGGGGTCGTTGGCGTCGTAGGCGGGATGGCTGCCGTCGGGTGCGGCCTCGGCGTGCACGGGGGCGTGGGCGCGCTCCACCCAGCGGCGGGCCGTTTCCGCTTGTGCCGGCGTGCCGTTGGTGAGGGCGTAGACGTAGGTCAGCGTCCCGTGCAGCCGGGCCAGCGGGTCCTCCACGAACCCGGAGTGGCGGGCGACACCGTGGCCGACCGGCGGGTAGGCCAGCTGCAGCAGGATGGCCCGGCCGGCGCCGGCCAGCAGGACGGATTCGGGCGCCATCTCGGCGATGGTCCGCGGGGTGCCGGAGCCGCTGCTGAAGATGCCCATGGAACCGATGCTAACGCGGGGAGCCCTCCCCCACGACGTGTCGTATCGCGGACGCGCGGAGATCTGGAGCCCGGCGGCTACTCGGCGGCGGCGAGCTGGCCGCAGGCGCCGTCGATCTCCTTGCCGCGGGTGTCGCGCAACGTGGTGGGGATCCCGGCATCGATGAGCCGGTTGATGAACTCGTCGGTGATGTCCGGTTCGGACGAGGTCCAGACCGAGCCCGGCGTCGGGTTCAGCGGGATCGGGTTCACGTGGACCCAACCGCGGCCCCGCGCGTTGAGCTTCTTGGCCAGCAGGTCGGCGCGCCAGGCATGGTCGTTCATGTCCTTGATCAGCGCATACTCGATGGAGACCCGGCGGCCGGTGGTCTTGTAGTAGTTGTAGGCCGCGTCGATCGCCTCGTCGGCCTTCCAGCGTGAGTTCACCGGGATGAGCTCATCGCGCAGCTCGTCGTCCGGGGCGTGAAGGCTCAGGGCGAACGTGATCGGGATGTCCTCGGCGGCAAGCTTGTTGATCGCCGGGACCAGGCCGACCGTGGAGACGGTGATGTTGCGCGCGCTCATGCCCAGCCCCTCGGGGGCGTCGTCGATCATGCGGTGCACGGCGGTCATCACGCGCTTGTAGTTGGCCAGGGGTTCGCCCATGCCCATGAAGACGATGTTGGTGACGCGTTCGGCGTCGTGCCCCCCGTCGCGGCGGCCGCCCTTCAGCCCGCCTTCGGCGATGACGCGGTTGGCCTGGACGATCTGGTCCAGAATCTCCGCGGCCGACATGTTGCGGGTCAGCCCGGCCTGGCCGGTGGCGCAGAAGGGGCAGTTCATGCCGCAACCGCACTGGCTGGAGACGCAGAGCGTGACGCGGCCGGGGTAGCGCATCAGCACCGACTCGACCAGCGAGCCGTCGAAGAGGCGCCAGAGGAACTTGATGGTGTCCCCGTTGTCGGTGGTGAGCCGCTTGACCTCGGTGAGCAGGGTCGGGAACATCGCCTCGACCAGTTCGGCGCGGCGTTCCTTGGGCAGGTCGCTCATGCGTTCGGGATCGGTGGTGTAGTGCTGGAAGTAGTGCACGGAGAGCTGCTTGGCGCGGAAGGCGGGCAGCCCGAGCTCCTTGAGCTTGGCCTGGCGCTCGGCCAGCGAGAGGTCCGCCAGATGCACGGGCGGCTGGGAGACGCGCGGCTTGGACTTGAATTCGAGCTTGGGGCGCCCGTCCGGTGCCATGGCCTGCGTCCAGCCCTCGGCCGTGGGGCGGACCTGGGCGCGGCCCTCCTGGGCGGCGCGGCGTTCGGAGATGCGCCGCCGGGTGGACTCGTCGTGCTTGGCGGTGCGGTCGCTGCGCGCGGCGACGGCCTCCGAGGTCCGGCTGCGGGCATGCTCGGCGGAGTCGGGGGCTGCGGAGTCGTGGGAAGTAGTCATTACCCCCATTCTCCCATGCTTGTCCAGTCGGCGCGCGGGCCCGGTGGCCCCGCTCACCCCCGGCGGGTCATCCGCCGTCGTGCCTGGGGCTGCCCGCGGGTTCGGACGCGTCCCGGTCCGTCGTCCGGCAGGCGAGGCGGCGCTGGCGGCGGGCGCGCCAGCCGGCCCGGGTGGTGAGGACCGCAGCCGGCATGTTGCGCGTTTCCCACCAGTGGATGACCGTGGAGATCCCCCGGCCCAGGACCAGGGAGACGACGATCGCCAGCAGGACGGCGAATTCGGTGTCCAGCTCCTCCCAGAGCCCGGAGAGCACGCCGACCCCGACGGAGTAGGCCGACCAGATGACGCCGGCGATCAGCGAGTTGCGGAAGAAGACGCCCCAGGGGTGCGGCACCAGGGCGGAACCGACGTTCAGGGTCAGGCGTCCCAGCGGGATGAAGCGGGAGGTCATCACCAGGGGCAGGTCGTGGTCCCTGAGCCGGCTGCGTGCGGCGGCCAGGGCCGCCTGCCACCTGCGTCCGGACAGGATGCGCCAATGCACGACGTCGAATCGCAGCGCGAGTGCGTAGGTCGCCACGTCCCCGGCGAGCGCCCCCATGAGCATGGCCACGCCCAGCAGCAGGGGGCTCAACGAGTCGGAGTTCGCGGCCAGCGCGCCCAGCGCGACGAACAGCGTGGTGCTGGGCACCGGCGGGATGAGCGCCGAAACCGTGACGAAGAGCGCACCGACGGCGTAGACCCAGACGTCGTCGAGGGACCGCAGCCCCTCGCCCAACTCGTTCACTCTCCCACCTCTCGCCGTCGATGGCGCGCTCTCGACATGCTCATGCGCCGCCAATGATGTGCCGAGCACCGATCCTATGCCAGCGCAGGTCCCGTCGCTCCCCGCCGCCCCCGCAGTACGGCCGACACCGCCCGTAGGATGGGGGGGTCGCCATCGTCCACCCGAGGAATCCGCATGCCAGCCGCTGCCCGCCTGGCCTCCGCCGGGCATCCGCGCAGGTGGCTGGCCGTCCTGTTCACGGTCTACCTCCTCCTGCTCCTCTGGGTGGTGCTGTTCAAGCTCGGCGTCCCGTTCATCGGGGACGACGACCTGCGCCGCCTCAAGCCCGTCCCGTTCGCCGCCGGCGGCGGGGTCAGCGCCAACACGCCCTTCGAGCTCGGCGTCAACGTCCTGCTGTTCGTGCCCTTTGGCCTCTACCTGGGGCTCCTGGCCCCCCGGTGGCCGTGGTGGAAGGCCGTCGGCGTCATCGCCTCGGCGAGCCTGTTGCTCGAGGTGGCCCAATACGTCCTCGCCATCGGCGTTTCCGACGTCACGGACGTCCTCGTCAACAGCATCGGCGGCCTCGCCGGCTACGGGATGCTGGCCTGGATCCGACACGGTTTGCAGGAGAGGACGACGGCGGTCATGGTGCGGATTTGCACGTGGACTACGGTGCTCGCCCTGCTCGCGGCGGGTGCCTTCGCGGCGTCGCCGCTCCGGTACGGGCAGCAAGGCAACGCGGCCGACGACTCACCGCGCGAATCGGAACGATCCTTCTGAAATTCATCGTCGGTTTGGCGGTTAGCATGGCCTATGCGCATCTGGTCCCTGCACCCCCGGTACCTCGACGCCAAGGGGCTGGTGGCCTGTTGGCGGGAGACCCTGCTGGCGCAGAAGGTCCTCGACGGGAAGACCGCGGGCTACCGCAACCATCCGCAACTGGTCCGGTTCCGCGAACGGCCCGATCCGCTGGCCCTTATCGGAGTCTATCTGGAGGGACTCGCGCTTGAGGCCGACGCGCGTGGTTACCGGTTCAACCGTTCCCTCATCCTTCGTGGCCCGCTTCCCGTACCCGACCCCTTGCCGGTGACCACCGGGCAGCTGGACTACGAGCGCGAGCACCTGCTGGCCAAGCTCGCCATCCGCTCCCCCGACCGCATGGCTGCAGTTCCCGTCGTGTCGGAGCGGCCGGACCCTCACCCGTTGTTCAGGGTGGTGCCCGGTCCGGTGGAGTCCTGGGAAGTCGTTTCACCCGCGGGATAGCACCCCGGACAGAGCCGGCGGCCGGAACCGGTGGTTCCAGCCGCCGTCGTACTCCGCCTTGAAGGGGCCGCCTTTGGGGAGGAGCCCTTCACGGGGGCCGTGGAGCGCGCCCTCTCGTGGCGGATGTCAGCCCGCCGGGGTGAAGTCCCGGGAGCCGGCGAAGTCCGGACGCGGTGCAGCCGCGCCGTACGGTTCGACCAGGGTGTTCTCGACCGAGTTGAAGACGATGAACACGTTGGAGCGGGCGAACGGGGTGACGTTGCCGTTGGAGGCATGCATGCAGTTCGAATCGAACATGATGGCGCCACCGGCCTTGCCCTCGAGGACGTCGATGCCGTACTCGTCGGCGAAGCGGGTGAGCGTCTCCTTGTCGGGGACGCCGGCACCCTGCATGATGAGCGACTTCTTGTAGTTCAGCTCGGGGGTCGCCCCGTCGCACGAGACGTACTTGCGGTGGGAGCCGGGCATGATCATCAGCGGCCCGTTGAAGGAGTAGTTGTCCGTCAACGAGATCGAGATGCTCACCGCCCGCGGGGAGGGCATCCCGTCCTCGGCGTGCCACGTCTCGAAGTCCGAGTGCCAGGTGAATTCCTTGCCCTCGAACCCGGGCTTGAAGTTCACCCGCGACTGGTGGATGTAGACGTCCGAGCCGAGGAGCTGGCGGGCACGGCCGACGACGCGCGGGTCGTTGGCGATCTTCTTGAACACCTCGCTGCTGCGGTGGACGTCGAAGACCGAGCGCACTTCCTGCGAGGCCGCCTCCACGATGGTGGCCTCGTCGGCGCGGACCACGGGATCCTCCGAGAGGCGGCGCAGCTCGGCCCGCAGCTCCTGAAGCTCGGCGTCGGTGATGAGCTGGTCGATGGCCAGATAGCCCTTCTGCTCGAAGCCGTCCAGCGTGGCGGCGTCGAGGGGCCCGTCGTCGGGGCCACCCCAGACCACGGGGTCCTTGCGGTCGAGCACCTGGACGTGGTCGTCGGTTCGCGTTGGATACTGGTCAATCTGGCGACGAAGTGTTTCCGTCATGTCCATTTCCTCCTCGGTGGGTTGCGGCCGGGGCTCCGATGCCCCGGCCCCTGGGTACATCGGCCGGACGCGGTATCCGGCCGGGAATACGCCGAAGCGCGGCGCGGACCGGGGTCCGTGCCGCGCTTCGGCGCAGGCTGTGGGGTGGGCCTAGGACTGGGCCGGCTCCTCGACGACCAGCGGGTACACGCCGTTCTCGTCGTGGACCTCGCGGCCGGTCACCGGCGGGTTGAAGACGCAGGCCATGCGCAGTTCGGTGGTGGCGCGCACGGTGTGCTTCTCGTTGCCGTCCAGCAGGTACATGGTGCCGTCGGTGATCTGGTGGACCTCGCCGGTCACCTCGTTGGTCAGCGTGCCCTCGCCCTGGACGCAGTACACGGCCTCGATGTGGTTCGCGTAGTGGAACGTCGAGGTGGTGCCGGCGTAGATCACGGTGTCGTGGAACGAGAAGCCCACGCCCTCGCGGGCCAGCACCATGCGGCGGCTGCGCCAGGTCTCGGACTTGATGTCGCGTTCGGTGTCGTTCAGGTCGTTCAGGTTCACTACCTGCATGGTTCCTCCTGGAAGTCGTTCGCGGTTCACGGCGCCTTCGCGCCTCGGTCTTTCACGCCGGGGGATGGGTTGGCATCCCCCGGCGTGGAATCTGGGGGTTGGCCTAGACGGTGGCCAGGGCAGGCTTGCCGGTGACGGTGCGCACGGCGTCGGTGATGACCTTCAGGCCGGCCTGCAATTCGTCGTCGGTGATCGTCAGCGGCGGCATGATCTTCAGCACCTCGTCCTCGGGGCCGGAGGTCTCGACGAGCACGCCGTGGGCGAAGGCCTCGGCGGCGACCTTCGAGGCGGTGTCGTTCTCGGGGAACTTCACGCCGGCGAGCATGCCGCGGCCGCGGATGGATGCACCCTCGACGAGGCCGGCGATGGTGTCCAGCCCCTGGTGCAGCCTGGCGATGGTGCCGGCCAGCTCGTTCTGGAAGTCGTCGTTGGCCCAGTACTTCTTCAGCGCCGCGGTGGCGGTGACGAAGGACGGGTTGTGGCCGCGGAAAGTGCCGTTGTGCTCGCCCGGGCCCCAGACGTCGAGTTCGCGGCGGAACAGGGTCAGCGCCATCGGCATGCCGTAGCCGGAGATCGACTTGGACACGCACACGATGTCCGGTTCGATGCCCGACTCCTCGAAGCTGAAGAACGTGCCCGTGCGGCCGCAGCCGGCCTGGACGTCGTCGACGATCAGCAGGATGTCGTGGCGCTTGAGCAGCGCCGAGAGGTTGCGCAGCCATTCGGCGCGGGCGGCGCGCAGGCCGCCTTCACCCTGGACGGTCTCCACGATCACGGCAGCGGGCTTGTCGACGCCGGAGCCGCTGTCCTCGAGCACGCGCTCGAGCCACAGGAAGTCGGAGGTGGCGCCGTCGAGGTAGTCGTCGTACGGGATCTTGGAGCTGTTGGTCAGCGGGATGCCCGCGCCCTGGCGCTTCATCGAGTTGCCCGTCACCGAGAGCGAACCCAGGGTCATGCCGTGGAACGCGTTGGTGAAGGAGAGGATGTGCTGCCGTCCGGTCACCTTGCGGGCCAGCTTCAGGGCGGCCTCGACGGTGTTGGTGCCCGTGGGGCCGGGGAACATGACCTTGAAGTCCAGGTTCCGGGGCTTGAGGATCAGCTCCTGGAACGTCTCCAGGAACTCGCGCTTGGCCGGGGTCATCATGTCCAGCGAGTGCACGACGGCGCCGCTGGACAGGTAGTCCACGAGCGGGGCGGTCAGGGCCGGGTTGTTGTGGCCGTAGTTGAGGGCACCGGCTCCGGCGAAGAAGTCGATGTACTGCGTGCCGTCCTCGGCCGTCTGGGTGGCGCCGGAGGCGTGGGTGAAGACGGCGGGCCAGCTGCGGCTGTAGCCGCGGACCTCGGATTCGAGCGATTCAAAAATGTCAGTCATGGTCATTCCCTTCGTAGGTGCGATGACAGGCGTGGGTACGGCGCGGGCCTCGAGGGGGCGGGCCCCGGCGTCGAAAATCGTGGGTATGGGGACTAGCCCTGGGAGTTGCTGGCTGCCAGGTTCAGCGACCGCAGGTCCGCGTCCAGGCCCAGCGGGGCGATCCGGTACAGGTACTCGGTGTCGTGGCCGTCCGGGTACATGGCTGTGGTGAACAGCGGTTCGCGGTCGCAGTCGGCCTCGTGGCGCTCGGCGAAGCGCTGGAAAAGGTGGTTGGACGCACCGTTGTCGGCGGTGATCGTGGTCTCCAGGCGGTCCGCGTTGGTGCGGATGGCGAGCTCGTCGAGCATGGCCGCGGCGAGTCCGCGCTTCTGGAAGCCGGCGCCGACGGCGACCTGCCAGATCATCAGGGTGCCGGGTTCATCGGGGCGCATGTAGCCGGTGACGTAGCCGGCGGCCTGGCCGTCGACCTCGGCCATGAGCGAGCTCTGGGCGAAGTCGCGGCACCAGAGCAGGTAGGAGTAGGACGAGTTGAGATCCAGCACCTCGGAATCCTTCGCCATGGTCCACATGGCGGCTCCATCCTCGGTAACCGGGTGGCGAAATGTAGCCTCGGACGTGGTGTTTACGAGTTCATTTTCCATCCCCTCCAACGTAACGTGATGAGATTTTCGATCAACCCAGGGGGCGGCGATTTGACACGGAAACCCCCCGGGAGGACACTTTCGCCGCTGCAGTGCCGATCGGAGGGATCCCAAGGATGCCAAGGGATGCCGGTGAGCGGCGCGGGCCGATATCCCCGCCAGCCCATCGTTACCTTTTCGTTATATTACCCGGTCCTTCTCCCGGGTCATTCTCGCCCGCCGGGACGCCAGAACCGAGCCCCGGGACGGCCGGCTCGACGCCCGCGGAGGCCACCACCGCGGTCGTGTTCCGGATGAAGACGACGAGCCAGGCGAACACGATTCCTGCCGCCGCGAGCTCGAGCGCGGTGAGGTTGTAGTACTGCACGGGACGCCAGAGCAGGCCGGCGGCAACGAGGGCCGCCACCGAAATATAGGTGAGCAGGTAGAAGGCCTTCGGGAAGCCCGGCAGCCAGAGCGGGACACCGGCCAGCAGCACGATCAGCACGACCGCCAGGACCTGCACGAACGATGTATGCACCCGCTCGAATGTATTGACGGGGAACAGGCCGATTCCCACCATGCAGGCCCCTCCGGCGACCAGGCAGGTCCGCACCACGGCAGGTCGCGGACGCAGGAACCGGCCCGGGTGCAGGGCGCGGTGCCAGCGTCCTGCGGATGCGGCGTCGTGCCGGCGGCCGGCGAGGAGCACGGCCCACCGCTTGAGGTCGCGGGTGATGAACGCCGAGAGGGTGGTCATGATGATGCCGGAGGTGGTGATCGTCGTGTTGAACGTCCAGAAGGAGGTCAGCCCGGCCTGCCCGGTCCCCAGCTCGCTGAACATCGAGTGCCACCACAGCGGGTTTTCGGCGTAGAGCATGCTCACGAGCATCCCGGAGGACATGAAGATGGCCAGCATGACCGACAGGGCCACCGCGGTGATGCGTGCCCCCGAGGTGTAGCCGAAGTAACCCGCGATGGCGGCCGAGACCGCCAGCATCACCGTCCCGGCCACCGGATCCACGGTCAGGCCGGAGAACGCCTGTTGGAAGAGCCGGAAGAGCACCAGCGCCGACATGGTGGCGATGGATGCGTGGACGACCAGCAGCGCGGCGACGTCGACGATCTGCCGGACCACCGGCCGCGCTCCGAGCCACAGGTGGACGGTGCGCACGTTCTGGACGTAGCCGGCGACGAACGACGCCCCGGCCATGGCACCGGACACGATGGAGGCGTAGATCGCCACCGACTGGTCACCGGCCAGCGGCGGACGGTATCCGCGGAAGGCGATGAGCCCGACGACGACCGCGACGATCCCCCCGGCGACGCCGGCCCAGATGGAGCGCGACTCGATGTCCAGCTGTCGCCGGGCAACGGGGGCCGTTCGCTGGTCCTGCATCTATCGCCTCCTGACGGGCACCTGGGCGCGGGCGGCTGGCTCCTCGATTCTGCCACGGGCCGGCCGGCGGGGGCGCGTTGCGGTAGCGGACGGGGGTCATGGGACGCGGCACCGGGATGGATGCGGCGCCGCAAGGGCGACCCGGGGATTAGAAGGGATAGGGGGCGATCTCCGGGCGCATCGTCAGCCACTGCACTTCGGTGAAGGCCTCCATGTTGGCCGCCGCGCCGCCGATCCGGCCGCCGTTGCCCGAGTCCTTGACCCCGCCGAACGGCGAGTTCGCCTCGTCCGAGACGGTCTGCTCGTTGATGTGGACCTTGCCCGAATCCAGCCGGTCGGCCAGCTTCATCGCCTCCCCGACGTCGCCCAGGATGGAGACGGACAACCCGTAGTCCGAGTCGTTGGCGAGCTTCACTGCCTCGTCGAGGGTGGAGAAGCTGCGCACGGGGGCGACCGGGCCGAAGATCTCCTGGTTCCAGGCGTCGTGCCCGTCGTCCAGGTCGGCCAACACGGTGGGGTGGTAGAACAGGCCCTCGCGCACCGAGCCGCCTGCTGCCAGCCTCGCGCCGGAGGAGACCGCCGATTGCACCAGCCCGTCGATCCGCTCGAGCTGGTGCTCGTCGATGATGGGCCCGATGGCGACCGTCCCGGACTTCGGGTCGCCCATGGGGAGGTTCCTGGCCTTGTCGGCCAGGGCGGCGACGTAGTCCTCGTAGAGGTCCTGGTGCACCAGGTGCCGTCCGGTGGCCATGCAGATCTGGCCCTGGTGCATGAAGGAACCGAACGCGGCCGCCGAGGCAGCCTTGGCGAGGTCCGCTCCGGGCAGCACGATCATGGCGGAGTTCCCACCCAGTTCCAGATGTGCCCGCTTGAGCAGCCGGGCGGCCGACTCGCCGATCTTCCGGCCCGCCGCGGTGGACCCGGTGAACGCGATGACGCGCACCTCGGGGGCCTCCACGAGGGCGGCGCCGACGTCGGCGGCACCGGGCAGCAGGGAGAGCAGGCCCGGGGGCAGCCCGGCTTCCTCGAAGACGCGCATGATGGACACGCCGGCGCAGACGGTGGTGCGCGGATCCGGCTTGAGCAGCACCGCGTTGCCCAACGCCAAGGCCGGGGCGACGGCGCGGATGCCCAGGATGAGCGGGAAATTGAACGGGGCGATCACCGAGACCACGCCGACGGGGCGCCGGCGGGCGAAGGACCAGCGTTCCTCGTTGGTGGTGAGCACGTCCCCGGCCGGCAGGCCGGGCAGGGCCGAGGCCTCGTAGCATTCATTCGCGGCGGTGTGGGTTTCCAGTGCTGCCTTGGCGGGGATTCCCCCGGATTCGCGCACGATCCACCCGTCCAGCTCCTCGGCGTGCTGCTCCCACAGGGCACCGGCCCGGCGCAGCACCGCAGCGCGTTCCTCGGGTTTACGGGCCGCCCAGTCCTTTTGGGCCGCCGACGCGGCGGCGGAGGCCTCGCGGACGTCGTCGGCCGAGGCGACGCCGATGGTGCCCAGCGTTTCACCGGTCGCCGGTTCGAGGGCCGGCTGCGTGCCGCCGTTGCCCTTCCGCCAGCCGCCGAGGTAGATCTTGCCGTCCCAGAGTGCCGGGTCAAGCAGTGCCATGGGGGTGCTCCTTTGCCGAGGTCGTGCAACATCGTGCTGCGGGGGTTGCCCCCATCTTGTCGCACGCCGCCGTTTCGGGCCAGAGCCCCGATCCCGTCGGACGCGGGGGCCGTCCTGTCCGGGGTTCAGCCGCCGATGATCTCGCTGCGGATCAGGAAGCGCTTGCCCTCCGGCGCCTCCACCGAGAAGCCCGACCCCCGCCCGTTGACTACGTCAACGGTGAGCCGGGTGTGCTTCCAGTACTCGAACTGCTCGCGTGACATCCAGAAGTCGAGCTCGCCCAGCGGCGCACCGGCGTCGTCCTCCAGGTCGAAGACGCCCAGGCGGATGTCCGCGTCGGCCGTGATGAAATCGCCCTCGGGGAAGCACATCGGCGAGGATCCGTCGCAGCACCCCCCGGATTGGTGGAACATCAGCGGGCCGTGGCGCTTCCACAAGGAGCGCAGCAGGTCCTGTGCCGCGGCGGTGAGGCGGACGCGGGTGAAGTCCTCGCCGTCGATGGTCGGGCGGGCATCGAGTGCGGTGTCCACGGCCGCGCTCCTTTCGTCCTCGGGTCTCGCTGTCGGGTTTCGTCGTCGGGCACCGGGTCCGGGGCGGCGGCGCAGTCCCCCGCGGCTGCGCCGACGCCCCGGCTTCCCGGTGGGCCCCGTGTGGTGGGGCTGGGAAGGGTGCGGGCAGGGGCGGGATCGGTTTAGAAGAAGCCCTGCTTGTTGGGGTTGTAGGAGACCAGCAGGTTCTTGGTCTGCTGGTAGTGGTCCAGCATCATCAGGTGGTTTTCCCGCCCGATGCCCGAGGACTTGTATCCGCCGAACGCCGCGTGCGCCGGGTAGGCGTGGTAGTTGTTCACCCAGACGCGGCCGGCCTGGATCTCGCGGCCGGCCCGGTAGGCGGTGGACCCGTCACGCGACCAGACGCCGGCGCCGAGGCCGTACAGGGTGTCGTTGGCCATCTTCATCGCGTCGTCGTAGCCGCTGAACCGGGCGACGGAGACGACCGGCCCGAAGATCTCCTCCTGGAAGATCCGCATCGAGTTGTCGCCCTCGAAGATGGTGGGCTGGACGTAGTAGCCGCCGGAGAGCTCCCCGCCGAGGTCGGCGCGGCCGCCACCGGTCAGGACCTTGGCGCCCTCCTGCTTGCCGATGTCGATGTAGGACAGGATCTTCTCGAGCTGGTCGTTGGAGGCCTGGGCCCCCATCATCGTGTCGGTGTCCAGCGGGTTGCCCTGCTTGATCGCCTGGGTGCGGGCGGTGACGTCCGAGAGGAAGCGGTCGTAGATCGACTCCTGCACCAGCGCGCGCGAGGGGCAGGTGCAGACCTCGCCCTGGTTCAGGGCGAACATGGTGAAGCCCTCCTGGGCCTTGTCGTAGAACGCGTCGTTCTCGGCGGCGATGTCCTCGAAGAAGATGTTCGGGCTCTTCCCGCCCAGCTCCAGCGTGACCGGGATGAGGTTCTGCGAGGCGTACTGCGAGATCAGCCGCCCGGTGGTGGTCTCGCCGGTGAAGGCGATCTTGCGGATCCGCTTGTTCGAGGCCAGCGGCTTGCCGGCCTCGAGCCCGAAGCCGTTGACGACGTTGAGCACGCCCGGGGGCAGCAGGTCCCCGATCAGCTCCATGAGCACCAGGATGGACACGGGCGTCTGCTCGGCGGGCTTGAGCACGACGGCGTTGCCCGCGGCCAGTGCCGGGGCCAGCTTCCAGGTGGCCATGAGAATCGGGAAGTTCCACGGGATGATCTGCCCGACGACGCCGAGCGGCTCGTGGAAGTGGTAGGCGGTGGTGTGCTCGTCCAGCTGGGAGAGGCTGCCCTCCTGGGCGCGGATGGCCCCGGCGTAGTAGCGGTAGTGGTCCACGGCCAGCGGCAGGTCGGCGTTGAGGGTCTCGCGGACCGCCTTCCCGTTGTCCCAGGTCTCGACGACGGCGAGCATCTCGAGGTTCTCCTCGATGCGGTCGGCGATCTTGTTCAGCACCTGGGCGCGTTCGGCCGGGGAGGTGCGGCCCCAGGCCGGGGCGGCACCCTCGGCGGCATCGATGGCGGCCTCAATGTCCTCGGCGGTCCCGCGGCCGACCTCGCAGAAGACCTGGCCGGTCACCGGGGTGATGTTCTCGAAGTATTCTCCCTTGAGCGGGGCCTTCCATTCGCCGCCGATGTAGTGGTCGTAGCGGTTCTTGAAGGTGGCGAGGGAGCCCTCGGTGCCGGGCTTGGCGTAGACGGTCATGGCAACTCCTTTGTTGGCGCGTGGTTGACGGCCTGGGACCGGTGTCGGGACCGGTTCAGCAGGGTGGTTCGACGTGATGTGGCCCACCGTACGCCGGGGGAGGTTGCATCCACGTTGCACCCGGCTGGTGCAGCCCCGGAGCCGCCTACCGGAGGCTCGCTTCCAGCAGCTGCAGGCGGGACACGACGACGGAGCGGCGGGGCGAACGGGCCGGCAGGACCTGCAGCGCGGTGCGCAGCCCCTCGACGTCGTCCGCCGCCTCGTCCAGCTCCAGGTAGTCCAGCAGCGCCTCCGGGGCGGCGTCGTTGAGCATGGCCTCGCGGAGGACGCCGGAGACCTCGCGACGAATCGCCACGATGCCGGGGGCGGCGGAGCGCGGGAGCACCGGGCCGGGGTAGGCGTCCAGCGCCCGGCGGTGGCTGCCGGCGCTGATGTGCCGCAACACCTCCCGGGCGTCGAGGACCACGGCTGGCCCGAGCCGGTAGGGACGCGATGCCAGCCCGATCGGTTCCGCCTCCGGGCCCAATGCCTTGCGCAGGCGCACCATCTCGGCCCGCACGCTGACCTGCTGGCCGGGGTCCCCGAACAGCAGCTCGGCGAGTTCCCCGGCGTCGAGCCCGTGGCGGTGCCAGGCCAACAGCGTCAGGATCTCCAGGTGGCGGCCACCCAGCGGCCGGCGGGCAGGGCCGTGCTCGAGGCAGGGGGCCTCATGGCCGAGGACCCGGAGCCGTGCCGGGGTCGCGGTCTCCCCGGCGGCCTCCCCGGTGGTGGGGCCGCGGCGTGCCGGAGCGGATGCCCCGCGGAGCCGGGCCTCGAGCGCGTCGAGGCGCAACTGGCCCTCGGCGGCCGCGACGGCGGCCTCCAGGAGGGCCAGTGAATGGCCGGCCACCGCGTCCTCGTTCCCGGTGAGGTCGACGACCCCGAGCAGGCGGCCGGTGACCGGGTCGTGGATCGGCACGGCCGAGCAGCTCCAGCGGTGCGCTTCGGGACTGAAGTGTTCGGCGCCGCTGACCTGGACACCGGTTCCGGTGGCGAGCGCGGTTCCCGGGGCCGAGGTGCCGACCGCGCGTTCCGACCAGTCGGTGCCCGGGGCGAAGGCCATGGTTTCGGCCGCCCGGCGGGCGGCCGGGTCGCCCTCCACCCACAGCAGCCGACCGGCATCGTCACCGACGGCCACGAGCAATCCGGTGTCGCGTGCCGGTTGGACCAGGAGCCGGTCGAACACGGGCATGACCGACGCCAGCGGGTGCGTCCTGCGGTAGTCGGCCAGGTGGCGCTCGTCCCATCCGCTGCGTGTGCCCGCCCCGGCGGTCCCCCGCAGGAACGACAACGACCGTTCCCAGGAGTCCCGGACCACGGGGCGCAGCCCGTGGAGGTCCGCGGCCGCCGCGTGCGCGAGCTGCCAGCCCCCGGTGGGCAGCCGGGCATGCGCCAGTTCGGCATGCCGTTGCATTGCCGACGACGCCGGAGAGATCAAGGCCATGACGTCCCACCCCTACGACCGGTTGCCCGCGGCGGGCCCTTCCGCACCGTGGGCACCGGGAACCGAAACCGCGAATGTGTCCTCGGGCACAGTCTAGGGGGCGCGCCTCAGTCGGGGAAGACGGGCAGGTTCCGGCCGCCCTGGCCTTGTCCGGGGCGGCGGCCGGTGGAATGCTGGTCGCCAGCAGAATCCGCCGCCTTCCCGCGGCACGCCACAGACAGGGGTAGTCCCATGGCCCCCAACACCTTCGTCAGCCTGCCGACCAGCGACCTCGCCGCGGCGGACACGTCCTACGCCGCGCTGGGCTTCGAGAAGAACACGGATTTCTCCAACGAGCAGGAGTCGTTCCTGGGCTTCAGCTGTGATTCCCGGGAAGAGGTCGACCGGCTGACTGCGGCTGCCGCCGCGAACGGCGGAGCGCTCTACCGCGAAGCGGCGGAGGAGATGCCGGGCATGTACGCCTCGGCGGTGACCGATCCCGACGGCCGTGCCTGGGAGCTCATGTGGATGGAGCAGGCGGGGTAGGCGCCCACTCAGGCGGTGCAGGCCTCGTTGGAGCAGCCGGCGTCGCGCGGGATCCAGCGTGCCGCGCCATCGCCCTGTTCCTCCCAGACGATATGGCGGTGCTGGCCGCAGGAGTTGCACGCGGGGGCCACGTAGCTGGCCTTTTCCTCGTCGGTGTATGCACGGTAATCGCCCATTGCTGCCTCCCGGTGTTGGTGTCTATGCCGTCACTCTAGGCCGGAAGCCGGAGCGGCGGTACCCTCCCGGTCAGCGCCGGTCGCGGGCCCGCATGTAGAGGTTGAAGGCGGCGGTCATCGGCTTGTTCAGCGCCTTGTCCCACTCCCCCAGTGTCTGCACGACGTTGCATCCCAGAGTCGTCTTGAACAGGGTCAGCCCGGCGAGGTGGTGCTTCTTGTCCAGGGTCGCGGAGACGCCGCCGTGGTCCAGGAACACGCAGCCCTCGGCCAGCGAGTCGGTGATCATGCGGTGGATGAGCGCCTTGGGGGCGAAGAGCTTGCGCTCGGCCGCGGAGGAGGCGCCGTAGACGTACCAGGCGCCCTGCCCGCTGGAGACGCGGATCGCCGACGCCAGGTCGCGGCCCTCGTGGACGGCGAAGTAGAGCGTGCAGGTCCCCGGCCGGTGGTCGTTCAGCGCGGTGAACATGGTGGTGAAGTAGCCGGCGGGCCGGCCGGTGAAGCCGTCGCGCTCGGCGGTCTCGCGGTACAGGGCATGGAAGCGTTCGATGTCCCCCACGCCTCCGACCTGGACCTCCAGCGGACCGGACGCTGCCTTGCGGGTCTCGCGGCGCGCGTTCTGGTTCATCCCGGCGAGGACGCCGTCGACGTCGAGCATCTCGCCGTCCTCCCCGGCCAGGGGAATGCGGGCCTGGAATTCGGGTTGGCCGGCGGCGAAGTCCTCGCCGACCTCCTGCTTGGTCCAGCCGCCGGCGCGCAGGGCCTCGGCGAGCGCAGTGGCGCGCGCCTCGACGTGCAGCGGCTCGAGTTCGGTCACCAGCGCATGACCGCCGGCGGAGAGCGCCTTGCGCACCGCGCCGGCGGCCCAGCTGCGGGCCACGGCGGGCAGGCCCATGCGAACGAGGAAGACCCCGGTGGCCTTGAAGTGGGCGAGCATCGGGGCGGTGACGTCCGCGGGGTCGAGCGCGTCCCAGTCGGCGATGGGGCCCTCGGGCAGGTAGGCCAGGGTGTACTTCAGCACGGGGACCGGGCGGTGCAGCACCTGCACGGAGGCGCGCAGGTCGCCGGCGGGATCGAACCAGCCGAGGTACTCGGCGCGCCAGTCGCCCTTCACGCGCGCCCAGGCGGGCAGCTGCATGAAGCTGGCCTCGGGATGGGAGGCGAGGTGGGCGCGGTGGTCGTCGGCGGTGATCTGGCGGACCGAGAGCTGGGTGGATGACACGCCTGCCAGCATAGCAACGCGGCCCCTCCTGCCTGCGGGCCGACACCTCCACGGCGCCAGGGGTGACGCGCGGCACGACGGCGGCACCGCGCCGCCGTCGTCCTCTCGGATTGATACCCCTAGGGGGTAGTTGACACGATACCCGGAGGGGGTATATGTTCGGGGCATGGACACCGCGACGACCACCGACGAACACCGCGAGCACGGCTACACCGCCGACAAGCAGGCCCTGCTCAAGCGGCTGGGCCGCATCGAGGGGCAGGTGCGCGGCATCGCCCGCATGGTCGACGAGGAGAAGTACTGCATCGACATCCTCACGCAGATCTCGGCGGTCAACGCGGCCCTGCACAAGGTCAGCCTCGGCCTCGTCGAGGAGCACATCGGCCATTGCGTCGTCGGCGCAGCCCAGGATTCGCTGGAGACCGGCAACCCGGAGATCGTCAACGACAAGGTCCGCGAGGCCTCGGCCGCCATCGGCCGGCTGCTGCGCTGACCGGTTGGTGCCTGACCTGACCCGCCGCACCCCCACACCCACCCCAGGAGGACCCATGATCACCACCCTGAACATCGACGGCATGACCTGCGGCCACTGCGTCGCCTCCGTCACCGAGGAGCTCACCGCCATCGAGGGCGTCACGACGGTCGACGTCGACCTCAACGCCGGCGGGATCTCCACCGCCCGCATCGAATCAACCGGCCCGATCAACGAGGCCACGTTGTCGGAGGCCGTCGCCGAGGCCGGCTACACGGTCGTCGGCAACAACGCCTGATCTGACCGGCGCCCCACCCGGCGTGTGCCGGCCCCGGTCCCGCCCCACCACCTCAAGGAGCAGCACCCCATGGAACAGCCCCTGACACCACAGGGCCCGCTCACCGCCGCCGGATCCCGGGTCATCGACCTGGACATCCAGGGGATGAGCTGTGCCTCGTGCGTGGGGCGGATCGAACGGAAGCTCGGCAAGATCGCGGGCGTCCAGGCCTCGGTCAACCTCCCGCTGGAGTCGGCCCGGGTCACGGCACCGGCCGGCGTGTCCGACGCCGACCTCCTGGAGACCATCCAGGCCGCGGGCTACGGCGCCCGGCTCAAGGTCGGCCCGCACGCCGCCGGCGGTCCCCGGCGCGGTGACACCGCGGGCCGCGGCCCGGAAGACGGCACGGAGCACGGCCCGGAGGACCACGCCAACCACCTCGAGCACGGAGGCACGGCGGACGAATTGCGTCCCCGCCTGATTCTCGGCGCCCTCTTCACGATCCCGTTGTTCCTCATCTCCATGGTCCCGGCGCTGCAGTTCCCGCACTGGGGCTGGGTGGCCCTGGCCCTGGCGACCCCGGTGACCTGGTGGTCCGCCTGGCCGTTCCACCGGGCCGCCGCCGTCAACGCCCGGCACCTGTCCTCCACGATGGACACCTTGGTCTCGATCGGCGTGCTGGCCGCCTACCTCTTCTCCCTCTGGCAGCTGCTCATCGACCCGGCGGTGACCGCCCACGGCGCGGCGATGGACATGGCCGGCCACCAGCTCTACTTCGAGACGGCCGGCGTCGTGGCCACCTTCCTGCTGCTCGGCCGCTGGTTGGAGGCCCGCGCCAAGTCCTCCGCCGGCGATGCGCTGAAGACCCTGCTCAGCCTCGGCGCCAAGGAGGCCACCGTCCTGCGTGACGGCGCCGAGGTCCGCATCCCCGCCACCGACCTGGTGCCGGGCGATGAGATCGTGGTCCGCCCGGGCGAGAAGATCGCCACCGACGGCTACATCCTCGAGGGGTCCTCCGCGATCGACGCCTCGCTGGTCACCGGCGAATCCGCACCCGTCGAGGTCGGC
>DATNBS010000116.1:0-3833 GCA_035571895.1 Arthrobacter sp.
CAAGCCACTGCTGGATGGTGACCATCCGGCCCTGCCGGTAGACCAACGGCAAGAGCCGCCCCACCAGGCGTGCGGCCTCATCGACGTCCCCGGCTGCCATGGAATACTCCAGCGCCGCCTCGGGCATGCCATTGTCCAGGCACCAGGCGACGGCGCGGCGCCGCAGGACGGGCATCAGCCCAGGCTCCCGGCGGTGCAGCTGCGCCAGCAGCATGTCGCGGAAAAGGTGGTGGTAGCGGTACCACTCCGTCTGCCGGTCCAGCGGCACCAGCAGCAAATTCGATCCGGCCAGATCCTCCAGGATCTCAGCCGATCCGGCCATGCCGAGCACCGCCTCGCACAGCGGCCCGCACATGCGCTCCAAAACTGCGGTCCGGGTCAGGAACACCCGTTCCCGGCGGGAGACCCGTGACAGGAACTCCGACTCCATGTAGTCGCTGACCAGCCGGTCGCCCCCGCCGAACGAGACCGCCGCGCCCGCAACCGGACCGCCCTCCCGGAGACAAAGAGCTGCGAGATATAGCCCGGCTGGCCATCCTTCGGTCCGCTGATGCAGTTCCGCCACCTCGTCCTTGCCTAGGGTGAGGCCCGCGTTGCGCAGCAGCGACAATGCCTCGCTGGGGGTCAGGGACAGGTCACGCGGGCCGATCTCGATCATCTTGCCCTCGGCGCGCAGCCGCGCGACCCGCAGCGGCGGCTCAGCCCGGCCGGCCAGCGCCAGCCGCGAGCCCGCCGGCACGTGATCGGCCAGCACCGACAGCGCGGCCCGGCATTCCCGGTTATGCAGCGCGTGCACGTCGTCCAGGACCAGCACCACCGGCGAGGTCATCGACGAAAACGCCGAGCCCAGCCGGGGCACGACCGAGCCGGGCACCGAGCTGCCCGGGGAGGCCAGCGCGTCGAACACCCGCCCGCCGATCGGCTCGACCGCATCGAGCGCCTCCGCGACGTAGCGGAGCAAGACCTTCGGGTCGTTGTCCGCGTCGTCGACCGACACCCAGGCAAAGGCGTGGCCGTCGCGCTCGGCCCACTGCGACAGCAGCGTTGTCTTGCCGTAGCCAGGCGGCGCGACCACCGAGACGACCGGACGGGAATCGCCCTGCACCAGCTGCTCGATCAGCAGCGAACGACGGACCGTCCCGGGCCGCATCAGCGGGCGGCGGACCTTGGACGCCAGCAGGTCGAAACCCCGCCCGCCTGCAGGCGGTGACCGGCCAGCCCGCTGCCGCACATCGCTCACGCTCATGCCCCGACCCATGTCCCCCGCACGCCCCTGCCGCCCTATGATCTTCTCCCCACGCGATTAAGGTCAAGCACAGGTAAAGGGCTGGCCCGTCTAGTCCCAAAATTCATACCAACTGGGCGATGTTCCTCCCGGTCGGCTGGCATTGGCTGGTTGTGCGGGCGAGGCGCCCTCCATGGCCTTGCTGCTATCGCAATGGGCACTCATGCCCGCACTGATCAATCCGTCACGGAGCTGACCGCCAAGGACAGCGCCCTGACCAACCCGGCACTGATGGTTTGACGTGGAGGTGGCAGACGATGAGCGAGCCTGACCGGACGACTCTGCCGATTCGCCGACCGCCGTTTGGGGGGGGTGAGCAACAGGACGCTGGACGGATCGAAGCCCGACTGGAACCTCATCGGGCACCCCGAACCTCCGGAGGGGTCCCCGAACGTCCTGCTGGTGCTGATCGACGACGCCGGCTTCGGCAACCCGAGCACCTTCGGCGGTCCCATCAGCACCCCGCGCTACACGCAGATGGCCGAAGCGGGGTTGCGCTATAACAGGTTCCACGTCACCGCGCTGTGTTCCCCAACGCGGGCGGCCCTGCTCACCGGGCGGAACAACCACGCGGTCGGCTTCGGCTCCATCGGTGAGCTCTCGAGCGGTTTCCCCGGCTACACGGCCACGGTTCCCCGCGATTGCACGCCCGTGCCGAGGATCCTGGCGGAGAACGGGTACAGCACCGCGGCGTTCGGCAAGTGGCACCTGACCCCCGACGGCCAGCAGGGCGCGGCCGGACCGTTCGACCGGTGGCCGAACGGCTGGGGTTTCGACTACTTCTACGGCTTCCTGGGCGGTGACTCAGGGCAGTGGGATCCCTGCCTGGCCGAGAACCAGAAGATCATCGGCACCCCGGAAGACTTCTACGACAAAGAGAACCCGTACTACCTGCCGGACGCCATGGCCGACAAGACCATCGAGTGGCTGCACGGGGTCCGAGCGCAAGACGCCCGCAAGCCGTTCTTCGTCTACTTCTCCACCGGGTGCAGCCACGCCCCGCACCACGTGGCGCCCGAGTGGGCGGATAAATACAAGGGCAAGTTCGATCAGGGGTGGGACCGTCTTCGCGAGGAGGTCTTCGCCCGGCAAAAGGAACTGGGTGTGGTCCCCGCCGACGCGCAGCTGACGGCGCGGGATGCGGCGTTCCCCGCCTGGGACCAGGTCCCGGGCAAACTCAAGGCCTACTACGCCCGCCAGATGGAGGTCTACGCCGGGTTCTTGGAGAACGCCGACTACAACGTCGGCCGGGTCATCGACGCGATCGCCGAGCTGGGCGAGCTGGACAACACGCTGATCATCTGGATCTGGGGGGATAACGGCGCCAGCCTGGAGGGCGCGATCACCGGCTCGTTCAACGAGCTGACGATGCAAAACGGCATCCCGCTCACCGACGAGATGCAGCTCCAGCTGGCCGAGCGTTACGGCGGCATCGGGGCCTGGGGCGGCCAGATGATGGATCCGCACTACTCCGCCGCGTGGGCGTGGGCCGGCAACACACCGTTCCAGTGGGGCAAGCAGGTCGGTTCGCACCTGGGCGGGACACGCAACCCGATGGTCATCCACTGGCCGGCCCGGATCACCGGCACCGGCGCGCTGCGCCCGCACTTCACCCACGTCATCGACGTCGGGCCGACGATCCTGGACATCGCCGGCCTCCCGGCCCCCTCCCACGTCGACGGGATCGAGCAGGAGCCCTTCCACGGGGTGAGCTTCGCGGACTCGCTCACCGACCCGGCCGCGCCGGAACACCACACCCAGCAGTACTTCGAGACCATGGGCAACCGGGCCATGTACAAAGACGGCTGGTGGCTGGCGATGAAAACCCCGCGCATCCCGTGGGTGCTGACACCCGATGCGCTGCGGCCCTACGCGCCCGGGATCTGGGACCCCGATACCGACCCAGCCGAGCTGTACTACCTGCCCGACGACTTCGCGCAGGCGAAAGACCTCGCCGCCGATCACCCCGGCAAGGTGGCCGAGCTGAGGGAGCTGTTCTGGGCCGAGGCGGAGAAGTACAAGGTGCTCCCCCTGCTCGCCACCCTGTCCGCGTTCTTCGGGATCCTCCCGCCCATGCCGGATGCGGTCCCGGTCGAGTACCGGGGCGATGTCCAGAACATCATGTCGGGCATGATCCCGCGCATCTACAACCACTCCTATGCGATCAGCGCCGATCTGATCGTCCCGGCGGAAGGAGCCGAGGGCGTAATCGTCGCCGAGGCCGACCATCTGGGCGGGTTCTCGCTGTTCGTCGCCGACGGCAAGCTCACCCACACCTACTCGATGATGGGCGTGTTCATCTACCGGCAGCAGGCCGAAGAACCGCTGCCGCCGGGCGAGGTGAACGTGCGCATGGAGTTCGCCGCCGACGCGGCCAAGCCCGCCACCGGCGGAGAAGTGACCCTGTACATCAACGACAGGCCCGTCGGCAAAGGCCGCATGGACCACACGGTCCCGATCCGCTTCTCTGCCTACGCGGGCATGGACATCGGTCGCGACAACGGAGGAGTCGTCGATCTCAGCTACGAAGACAAAAAGCCGTTCGCTT
>DATNBS010000117.1:0-3112 GCA_035571895.1 Arthrobacter sp.
CTCCAGCGCCTCCTCCAGGGATGCCCCCTGGCCGGCGCTGACGATGTCGGTGCGCGGGACCATGACGGCACGGACCATGGTCTCGCCGAGGTCAAAGACGCTGTGGATCAGTTCCGCCTCGTCGTCCTCAATCATGTCCGCCTCGCTGGCGCGGTCCACGAATTCGCGGAACTCCTCTTCGCTGACGAAGGCGTCGTCGCTGCCCGGGGCGCCCTTGGCCAGGACCGATCCGAGCCGGATGAGCCATTCCGGGACGGGGCCCAGGATGCGCCGCAGCAGATGGCTGAGCCAGGCGAAGCGGGCTGTCAGCCCGGCGGCGTGCATGCGCCCGAGCTGGCGCGGGGACACACCCACGAGCATGAAGCCGAGCACCGCCATGACGACGGTGGCGATCAGGCCGGCAATCCACTCGTTGTCGAGCAGGCGGACCAGGAACATGGCGACGGCAACGGCGGCAGCCATCTCGGACCAGACGCGCCAAAAGCGCAGGGCGTTCAGGTGGACGGCCGGTTCCGCCAGGACCTTTTCCAGGGACGGGCGGCTCCCTCGGGCCCCCACCGCCTCGGGGTCGTGGCGCGGAAAGAAGCTCAGTGCCGATTCGAGGGCGGCCATGAAGGCCGCCACGGCCGTGAACAGCACTCCCATGACGGGCAATGCAACAAGCATCACTGCATGGTCTCCCGGGGGGCTTCCCTGCCGAGGAAGCTGGAGAGCAGTTCACGCTGGATGCCGAACATCTCTTCCTTTTCTTCCGGCTCGGCATGGTCGTAGCCCATGAGGTGCAGCATGCCGTGCGTGGTGAGCAGCAGCAGCTCCTCCTCCATGCTGTGGCCGGCGGCCGCACCCTGCTCCTGCGCCACGGCGGGGCAGAGCACAATGTCGCCCAGCAGCCCGGCCGGGGTGGGGTGGATTGCCGTGCCGGGGCGCAGCTCGTCCATGGGGAAGGAGAGCACGTCGGTGGGTCCGGGCTCGTCCATCCACTGGATGTGCAGCTGCTCCATCGCGCCGGCGTCGACCAGCAGGATGGACAGCTCGGCCAGCGGGTGGATGCCCATCTCGCCCAGGACGAAGCGGGCCAGCGCGACGATCGAGGCCTCGTCGGCCTCGATCCCGGACTCGTTGTTGATGTCGATGGACATACCCCGCATCATCCCACGCGGCGGGAGGAGCCCGGCGGCCGCGCCTGCCGGACCTGCTGCCGGGCGTCGTAGCGCCCGTACGCGTCCACGATCTCCCCGACCAGCCGGTGGCGGACCACGTCGGTGCTGGTCAGGCGGCAGAAGGCGATGTCGTCCAGGCCTTCGAGGATCTCCTGGACCACCCGCAGCCCCGACTGCACGCCGCTGGGCAGGTCCACCTGGGTGGTGTCGCCGGTGACCACCACCTTGGAGCCGAAGCCGAGGCGGGTGAGGAACATCTTCATCTGCTCGGCCGAGGTGTTCTGCGCCTCGTCCAGGATGATGAAGGCGTCGTTGAGTGTACGGCCTCGCATATAAGCCAGCGGAGCTACCTCGATGGTGCCGGCGGCCATCAGCTTGGGGATCGAGTCCGGGTCGATCATGTCGTGCAGCGCGTCGTAGAGCGGGCGCAGGTACGGGTCGATCTTCTCGTAGAGCGTGCCGGGCAGGAAGCCGAGCCGCTCGCCCGCCTCGACCGCCGGCCGGGTCAGGATGATCCGGGTGATCTCCTTGCTCTGCAGCGCCTGCACCGCCTTGGCCATGGCCAGGTAGGTCTTGCCGGTGCCGGCCGGGCCGAGCCCGAACACGATCGTGTTCTTGTCGATCGCGTCCACGTAGCGCTTCTGGTTGACCGTCTTCGGCCGGATGGTGCGGCCCCGGTTCGACAGGATGTTCTGGGTGAGCACCTCGGCCGGCCGCAGGCTCTCCTCGCCGCGGCCGGCGGCCTGCAGCAGGGTGATCGAGCGGCGTACCGCGTCCTCGGTGAGCACGGCCCCGTTGTTGAGCACGATCAGCAGCTCGTCGAAGAGCGAGCGGACCAGCTCGGCGTCCTCCCGCGGGCCGGTGACGGTGATCTCGTTGCCGCGCGCGTGGATGTCGAGGGCGGGCAGCTGCTTCTCGATGACGCGCAGGATCCCGTCCCCGTGCCCGAGAACCGCGACCATCGGAAGTGCCGCCGGAATGGTGATCTTGATCGTGGTCTGCTGCTCGGACATAGGCTCGGCCTCGCGGCCTTGGAATCACACCCTCAGGGATTCGATCGCGTCTGACGCTGACCAGAACAATGGTACTGAAGTCGAACGCGCCGGTCGCGGCCTTTTGTTCCCGCACCGGCCCGGCCGCGGACCGGTCGGGCTAGTCGGGGGTGCCGAAGCGGCCGAGCGCCTCGCCGCCGAGCACGTGCAGATGGACGTGGTAGACGGTCTGACCGGCGTAGTCCCCGGTGTTGAACACCATCCGGTACCCGTCCTGCCCCAGGCCCTCGGCCTTGGCCACCTCGCCCGCCTCGCGCAGCAGTTCGGCCGCCAGCCCCGGGTCGCCCGCGGCCAGCTCCACGGCGTTCGCGTACGCGTGCGTCTTCGGGATGACCAGCAGGTGCGCCGGCGCCTGCGGCGCTATGTCGCGGAAGGTCAGGGTGCGCTCGGTCTGGCGGACCACCGTGGCCGGGATCGTCCCGCGCAGGATCGAGCAGAAAATACAACCGGGCTCGAAGGTTGTATCAGCGCCCGAGGTTTCGCTCGATGCGGTGATCTCCTGTCCCACGTTCGAGTCCTTTCCTTTCAGGGACGGCGATCCTCGGGCTCGCCGTGCGTCCAACTCTGTGTAACGTCACGCCAGACGTCGCAAAAGCTATCAGACGCCCGATATATCAGATCTTCCAAGGGGAAGCCATGGACCGTCTCGCCGTCCACGTCATCGCCACCGCCGCGGTGACCTTGACCCTCGCCACGGTACCCGTGCTGTTCGCCGACGCCTGCCACGCCTCCTCGTCCGCCGTTCCCCAGACCGCCACCACTTGGGCCGCGACCCGTGCCTCCTCGTCACTCGCGCTGGCGCCCGCCATCGCCGTCCTGCCTGCCCTCTCCGCCCAAGCCCAAACCCAGGCCGCCGCGGCCGCCGAGGCCGAGTCCGCCCTCGCCGCGCCCGCTGCCCCC
>DATNBS010000118.1:0-2807 GCA_035571895.1 Arthrobacter sp.
GCCGACGGCCGCGGCGTAGGCCAGCCAGCCGGTGACGGCCAAAGTGTCCGGAACCGTCCCGGTGATAAGTGGCCCTCCGACCGGCAGCAGAACCACGGCGAGGGTGGCGGCGCCGATGGTGACGGCCACCAGGGTGCGTACATTGCGGTCAGTACGGTGCAGGAGGTCGACCAGTGCGCGGTTCCCCTCGCGGGCGAGCGAGGGGAAGATGTACGAGCAGGCACCGGTGACCAGCAGCATGGCCGGCGCGCAGTAGGTCCGGGCGAGCTCGAGTTCGCCCGCGGCAGCCAACCCGACCATGGCCGCCAACATCAGTCGGACGGCGGTCAGGGCACCGGGGCGCAGGCATTGTTGCGCCGCCCGCCAGATCCCATAGGCCCCGACGGTCCGCCAGGCGGGCGCGCCCCAGCCAAGGGAGCGGTCGCTGGCCGGCAGCATCAGCACGCCCGCGACGATTGCCGTCGCCTGCCCTGCGAACACCGACGCGATGAACGTGCCGACGCCTATGGGCAGCGTCTGGAGCAGGATGACCAGTGCCACGAGCGAACCGCCCAGTGCCGCGGCATCCAGGGCCATCAGGCGGTGGAAGCTCAGCGATGCGCTGAGGATCCTGCGCAGGATGTCCTCGAAGAGGTAGGCCGTGGTGGCGCCGGCGAACAAGGCCGCTTCGCCGGGGGTGAGCATTCCGGCGGCGGTGGCCGCAAAGGCGGCGATGCCCGCTCCCAGCCCCAGGATGAGGAGCCATCGCGAGAGGCCGGCCCGGATGGATGGATCGAAGCGGTCCAGCACGGTCAGCGTGTCGCCGACGAACCCTGTGGTCAGCGCCGCGGCGAGGACCAGTGCGCCGTAGAGGATGGAGAAGGTACCCAAATCGCCGATCCCGAGGATCCGGGCCGCCAGGGCCATGATCAGGAAGCTGGTGAGGGCCTGGGTGGCGGTGGCGCCGAGGGCGGCAAGGGGGCTTCTGGCCAACCGGTGGAGGATCCCCGGTGGCTGTGTCGTCACGCTCACGGGAGCCGACCCTGTACGGTGGCCGGAACGTGCTGGCCGTCGATGTCAATGTACAGCGTCGCCGTGTCGACGTTTTGGGGCAACAGGAACGCATAGGTTCCGGTTTGCATCTCGCCGGCGGGGACGATCCCCCCGAAGTCGCGGGTCTTCACCTCCCCATACAGCGGAGCGGCGACAAGGTCATCGGCTCCGAACCGCAAAGTGACGACCACGTGGTTCACGTCGAGGTCGCGTTCGGCGGAGGCCCGGAGTTCCAGGTCCATCACGACGTACGGGGCGCCGGTGAAGAATCCGGCGCCTTCTTCCTTCACGGTACCGCGCCGGAATTTGCCGGCCGTCGCCTGGACGCCATCGGGGTAGTTGACCTTTTCGCCGAATCCGGTGGGCTTGGCCGAGACGCGGTCTTGTTTGCTGGCGGACTTCCCCCGTTTCACCACCGGCGCCCCGGACGTCCCCGGATCGAAAGCAACCACCGTCGGCTTCTTGGCCGGCACCTTGTCGCCCTGGTCCGGTCCAGGCGTCGGATCGGGAACTGCGGAGGCCGAAGGCTTCGCCGAGGCGGTGCCCCGGTCCGGCGTGCCGGGTTTCCTGGCGGCATTGCCCGCAGCCTTCACGGGCTGGCTGCCCTTCGTCGCCCCTGTGTCGGCCGCCTTCTCGCCTCGAGAAGCTGACTTCTGGGAGGGGGTCGCCGTGGCGACGACATCCGAGCGGTCGGTTCCGCCACTGCTCCGGGGGGCAGAAGCAGTGGCGGAACCTTCGGACGCCGACACGCCCGTGGGGCCAAGGCCCGTGCATCCGGTCAGCCCGAGTGCCACCACCATGGCCGCCACGCAAGCGGTCCGCGCCAAGCCCCGCTGTGGGGGCGTCTGGCAGGAGTCGGCGGCCTTAGCTGGGGGGCTGTCTCTGCGATGCAGGGACACATGGGCCGCCGACTCCGTCTGCAGGGATGGACTCGTGGGGGAGCCGGCCTGTGCCGGCACGCGTCCACGGGATCCGTCCCAAATCTCTTGCCGGCGGTCAGCGCGGGACAGCTCCCGTGCGTCGGTCCGTTGTTCATTGTCGGCAGAAGCCGGCGCCTGGTGCCCCGGGCCCGCCGATCGCTCATGGTGGTTGTCCATGTTCATCCCCATTCCCCCCTGATGTTGCGGCTGCAACACAGTGAGACTATGGGCCGGCGGGGTGCGCGGGCATGCGTAGGTCCTACTCGATTGCTCCGTCAAACCACGTGGTTTGCAGCGCGCTGCCGCGTCCCCACCACGTGGTTGGCGCAGGCACCGGTCGAGGCACCGGTCGAGGCTCCGGTCGAGGAGCCGAGCGGATAGGTCAGTCCACCAGGATCAGCTGGTAGAGCACGTGGTCCTGCCACTTCCCATTGATGCGCAGGTAGCGCGGGGCATAGCCGATCCGCTCGAAGCCCAGCTTCCCGAGCAGGTGCTGCGAGGCTCCGTTGCCCGGCAGGGTCTGCGCCTCGAGGCGGTGCAGGCCCAGGACGGAACGGGAGACCTCGACGACGGCGGCCAGTGCGCGCGTCATCAGCCCCCTGCCCTGGTACCGCTCGTCGATCCAGTACCCCAGCGCCGCGCTTTCGAACGCGCCGTGCGTGATCCCGGACAGGGTCGCCTGGCCGATGACCTCATCGGGCGTCGCCAGCACCAGGGGCAGCGAGCGCCCCGCGTCCCGGTCCCCGACCTGGCGGCCGATCGCCGCGGCTTGGCCATCGGCCGTGTAGAACGTCCGGGGTCGCCGGGGCTCCCACGGGGCCAGGTACCCGCGGTTGCGCTGGTGTGCCGCAGCCA
>DATNBS010000119.1:0-8218 GCA_035571895.1 Arthrobacter sp.
TCGCGGTCGGTGGGGGAGCCACGACGGACCTCGGCGGCTTCGTCGCCGCCACGTGGCTGCGCGGCATCCGCGTGGTGCAGGTGCCGACGACGCTCCTAGCGATGGTCGACGCCGCGGTCGGCGGGAAGACCGGCATCAACACCGCCGAGGGCAAGAACCTCGTCGGCGCCTTCCACCCGCCCGCCGGGGTCCTGGTGGACCTCGACGCCCTGGCCACGCTGCCGCCGAACGAGCTGGTCACCGGCCTGGCAGAGGCCGTGAAGTGCGGTTTCATCGCGGACCCGCGGATCCTGGAGATCATCGAGGCCGACGCCCAGGCCGCCTCCACCGCCGGCACGCCCGAACTGCGCGAGATCATCGAACGCTCCATCGCGGTGAAGGCCCGCGTCGTCTCCGCGGACCTGCGCGAGGCGGGCCAGCGGGAGTTCCTCAACTACGGGCACACCCTGGGCCACTCGATCGAATTGGCCGAGCGGTACCAGATGCGCCACGGCGCCGCGGTGTCCATCGGGCTGGTCTTCGCCGCCGAACTGGCCCGCTCCGTGGGCAGGATCAGCGACGAGCTGGCCGACCGGCACCGCACCGTGCTGTCCTCGCTCGGCCTGCCGGTGTCCTACCGCCGCGACCGCTGGGCCTCGCTGCTGGACGGCATGCGCCGGGACAAGAAGGCGCGCGGGGACCTGCTGCGCTTCGTCGTGCTCGACGGGCTGGCCAAGCCCGGCATGCTCGAGGTCCCGGACACCTCGCTGCTCTTCGCCGCCTACCAGGAAATCGCCGCATGAACGCCCCCGTGGACTGGATCCCCACCGGCATCCCCGGCCTGTCGATCCACCCCGAGACGCTGCTCGCCCAGGTCGTCGACGACGACGCCGCCCGCGCCGCCCTGGCGGGGGCCAACCCCGTCGAGCAGGTCATGATCCACGTGGCCCGCGGCGACGTGTCCACCGCCGCCGAACTGGTCACCGAGACCCGGCTGGTCGATCCGCAGAACTTCCCGATGCGCGTGGTCGACGCCGACGTCGTGCGGGCCAGCGGCGACCCGGAGCGGGCCATCAAGCGGTTGCGCAGCCTGATCGACGAGTTCAAGGACACCGGCCACGAGGCCGTCCTGCAGCAGCAGCTCGGCGTCCTCTACTACACGGTGGGGGACTACCACGCCGCCGTGACCCGGTTCCGCACGGCCCTGGAGCTGCGCACGACCGCCGGCGACGAGGCCTTCCGCATCGAGATCTCGCGCCGGTCGCTGGCCGCGGCGCAGGCCAGGGCCACCGCCGTACGCTAGAATGGCTATGGTTTTTTGACAATTGCCCTGGACCGCCGTCACCGTCCGCCAGCATGGTGGCGGGCCCGGACCGGGGCTGAACAGAGAGAGTACCCGTGGCCACGACCAACGACATCAAGAACGGCACGGTCCTCAAGCTGGAGGGCCAGCTGTGGACCATCGTCGAGTTCCAGCACGTCAAGCCCGGCAAGGGCGGCGCCTTCGTCCGCACCAAGATGCGCAATGTGCTCTCCGGCAAGACCGTGGACAAGACCTTCAACGCCGGCATCAAGATCGAGACCGCCACCGTGGACCGCCGCGACTACCAGTACCTGTACCAGGACGGCGCGGACTACGTGTTCATGAACACCTCCGACTACGACCAGCTCACGGTCGAGGGCAAGGTCGTCGGCGACGCCGCAAACTTCATGCTCGAATCCCAGATGGTCACCATCGCCATGCACGACGGCGCCGTCCTCTACGTCGAGCTGCCCCCGTCGGTGGTCCTGGAGATCACCTACACCGAGCCCGGCCTCCAGGGCGACCGCTCGTCCGCCGGCACCAAGCCGGCCACCGTGGAGACCGGCTACGAGATCCAGGTCCCGCTGTTCCTCGAACAGGGCACCAAGGTCAAGGTCGACACCCGCACCGGCGACTACCTGGGGCGTGTCAACTAGTGAGTGCCCGCACCAAGGCCCGGCGACGGGCGCTGGACGTCCTGTTCGAGGCCGAACAGCGCGGCGTCTCGCCCCTGGAGGCGATGCGGCTGCGCCGGGAGACCACCGACATCACCGTCAACGACTACACGCTGACGCTGATCGAGGGGGTCTTGGCCCACGGTGAACGGATCGACGAGATCCTGGGCACCTACGCCAAGGGCTGGACCCTGGACCGGATGCCGGCCGTGGACCGGACCATCCTGCGGCTGGGCACGTGGGAACTGCTGTACAACGACGACGTGCCCGACGCGGTTGCCGTCTCGGAGGCCGTGGCCACCGCGCAGGTCTTCTCCACCGACGACTCCCCGGAGTTCATCAACGGCCTGCTCGGCCGCATCCAGCAGCTCAAGCCCACGCTGCTGGCCTAGGGCCACCGGCCACGCCGGGACCACAGGGTACGACGACGGGTGCCACCCCAGGCCGGGGCGGCACCTTTTGTCGTGGTGCCCCCTGGTGCTGCGTCTCAGACGACGCCCGGTGTCCGCGGGTGCCCGGTGAGGATCGTGCGGTACTGCAGGATCAGCGCCAGCAACCGGGCCTCGTCGCGCAGGGCCGGTTCACGGTTCGCGCCGGAGACGATCCGGTTGCGCGTCGCGGCCAGCCGCATGGCCGTGCGGGTGAAGCCGCGCATCGCCGTCCGGTGCCCCGTCACCGCGGCCCAGCCGGCGGCCTGCCGCCTGCCGTTGCGGGTGGCGAACATGTCCACCTCCTCGGCGGTGAACCAGCCCGCCTCGGCGTAGTCGCCCAGCCGCCGCCGGATCAGCCGCCGTTCGGCGGCGCGCAACAGGACCACCGCCACGACGGCGCAGGCGAACAGCGGCATCTGCAGCAGCAGGTAGAACGTCCAGAAGTCCTGGAAGATCAACCCCATGCCCCCGTTCCAGAGGAAGTGGCCGATCATGGCCGGCACCAGGCCCAGCAGGAAGTACACCGGCCACCACTGCCGGGCCCCGCGTTGGGCGGCCAGGCCCAGGGCGAACCCGGTCCACGCGGTGAACATCACGTGGGCGAACGGGGAGAACAGCCCGCGCAGCACGAAGACCTGCACCATCGCCGTCCCGGCCTGCGCGTAGGCGTCGGAGAAGTACAGGATGTTCTCGGTGAAGGCGAACCCCGCGGCGATCGTGCCGCCGTAGACGATCCCGTCGAGCGGCCCGTCGAAGTGCGAGCGGGCAACGCAGAAGACGAGCAGGACCCCGAGGCCCTTCATCGTCTCCTCGACCACCGGCGCCTGGACCACGGCCCCGAACAGGTCGGGCCCGGTCGCCGCCGCCAGCGCGGCAAACGCCTTGCCGAAGGCCTCCCCGAAGATCAGGCTCCCGGCAATCGAGGCCCCGGCGCCCCAGGCGAAGGCGAACAGCAGGGCCAGCCGCGGTTCGGGGTCCCACCGGTCGATCCAGCGCAGCGCGGCCAGGCACACGCCCAGCGGGAACAACGCCAGCAGCCCCACCACGAACAGCGTCTCCGTCCCCAGCACCAGCCCCAGCCAGATGCCCACGCCGGCCAGCAGCAGGGCGCTGAGCACCAGGACCGCCACCAGCCCGGCGCCATGGCGGCGGGGCGGCTTGACCGCGGCCAGCCGGGCGGCGCTGAACAGGTTCGCCGCCGGCTCCTCGCGGGGCCAGGCCGGGGTCAGGGGCGCGGAGGGATCCGGACCGTGCCACCGGGGGCCCCCGGGCGGGTGTGCGCTCATGGATTCAGCATAGCCAGCGGCCGGGCAGTGGGACCCGTCACAGCCCTGGCGCAACATGGCCGACGCATTACCTCCCGGCCCACCCCCGGACCCGGGCCCCGCCGTCGTGCTGTGGTAATTTTGAGCGGGCGGCCACCCGAGTGGAGGGCCCCCTTGACTGCAGTCACCCTTTAAATTCCGTCCCGTGAGGCGGGGAAGGAGGCGGCACCATGGAAACATCCGGAGCCACCGCGGGAACCGGGCCCACCGGTCCCACCAGCGTTCGCACCGTTCTCTCCGAAGCCGACATCTCGCGCGTGCTCACCCGCATCGCGCACGAAATCATCGAGGCCAACAAGGGCACCGGGGACCTGGTCCTGCTGGGCATCCCCACCCGCGGCTTCCCGCTGGCCCAACGGCTCGCCGAACGCATCGCGCGCACCGAGCCCGGCATCGACCCGGCGGCCATCACCGGCCAACTCGACATCACGATGTACCGGGACGACCTGCGCCATTCCACCACCCGCACCCCGGTGCCGACCCGGCTGCCAGCCGGCGGCATCGACGGCAAGGTCGTGGTCCTGGTCGACGACGTGCTCTACTCCGGGCGCACCATCCGCGCCGCCCTGGACGCGCTCTCCGACCTGGGCCGGCCCCGCATCGTGCGGCTGGCCGTGCTGGTGGACCGCGGGCACCGCGAACTGCCAATCCGCGCCGACCACGTCGGCAAGAACCTGCCCACCGCCGCCTCCGAGAAGGTCAGGGTCCGGCTGGGCGAACTCGACACCGAGAACGGGGCGCCGGTCAACGACGTCGTGATCGTGGGGCAGGCATGAGGCACCTGCTCTCCACCGCCGACCTGGCCCGCGAGGACGCCATCCGCATCCTGGACATCGCCGAGGACATGGCAGCCGTCGGCTCCCGCGAGGTCAAGAAGCTCCCGGCCCTGCGCGGTCGCACCGTGGTGAACCTCTTCTTCGAGGACTCCACCCGCACCCGCATCTCCTTCGAGGCGGCCGCCAAGCGGCTCTCCGCGGACGTCATCAACTTCTCCGCCAAGGGCTCCTCGGTCTCCAAGGGCGAATCGCTCAAGGACACCGCCCAGACGCTGAAGGCCATCGGCGCCGACGGCGTGGTCATCCGGCACGGCTCCTCCGGGGCCCCGGCTCGGCTGGCGGCCGCCGGCTGGATCGACGCCCCGGTCGTGAACGCCGGCGACGGGATGCACGAACACCCGACCCAGGCCCTGCTGGACGCCTTCACGCTGCGCAACCACTTCTCCGCCGTCCGCGGCATCGCCACCACCGGTTCCGACCTGGCCGGCATGCGCGTGGCGATCGTGGGGGACATCCTGCACTCGCGGGTCGCCCGCTCGAACCTGTGGCTGCTGCGCACGCTCGGTGCCGAGGTGACCCTGGTCGCCCCGCCGACCCTGCTGCCCGTGGGCGCCGCGGCCTGGCCGTGCACGATCAGCTACGACCTCGATGCCACCCTGGCCGGGGGGATCGACGCGGTGATGATGCTGCGCGTGCAGGGCGAACGCCAACACGCCTCGTTCTTCCCCAGCGCCCGCGAGTACTCCCGCCGCTGGGGCTTCGACGACGCCCGCCTGGCCGCCCTGGACACCCACCCGGGCCGCGGCACCGTCATCCTGCACCCCGGCCCGATGAACCGCGGGCTGGAGATCTCCTCCGCGGCAGCGGATTCGCCCCGTTCGACCGTCCTGGAACAGGTGTCCAACGGCGTCGCCGTGCGCATGGCCGTCCTGTACCTGCTGCTGTCCGCCGACCCGCAGCGTCCCGGCGCCCTCTGAGAATCGAGAACCACATGAGCACCACCTACCTGATCCGCGGCGCCGCCCTGGCCGGCGGCCCCGCCACCGACCTGCTGCTCGACGGCGGGATGATCGCCGCCACCGGCGAGCAGGCGTCCACCCATCCGGCGGCCGCGTCCGCCGAGGTCATCGACGCCACCGGGCTCATCGCCCTGCCCGGCATGGTCGATCTGCACACCCACCTGCGCGAACCCGGACGCGAGGACGCCGAAACCGTCGAGACCGGCACCCGCGCCGCCGCCCGCGGCGGGTTCACCGCCGTGCACGCCATGGCCAACTCCACCCCGGTCGCCGACACCGCCGGCGTCGTCGAGCAGGTCCACAACCTGGGCCAGCGCAGCGGCTGGGTCGACGTGCGTCCCGTCGGGGCCGTCACCGTCGGGCTGGCCGGCGAACGGCTCTCCGAACTCGGGGCCATGGCCGACTCCCGCGCTGGCGTCCGCGTCTTCTCCGACGACGGGATGTGCGTCTGGGACCCGGTGCTGATGCGCCGCGCCCTGGAATACGTCAAGGCCTTCGGCGGGGTCATCGCCCAGCACGCGCAGGAACCCCGCCTCACCGAGGGCGCGCAGATGAACGAGGGTGAGGTCTCCGCCGTCCTCGGGCTGGCCGGCTGGCCCGCCGTTGCCGAGGAATCGATCATCGCCCGCGACGTGCTGCTGGCCCAGCACGTGGGCTCGCGCCTGCACGTCTGCCACGTCTCCACCGCCGGCTCCGTGGAGATCATCCGCTGGGCCAAGTCCCTGGGCATCGACGTCACCGCCGAGGTCACCCCGCACCACCTGCTGCTCACCGACGAGCTGGTGCGCAGCTACGACCCGGTGTACAAGGTCAACCCGCCGCTGCGCCGCGAGGCCGACGTCATGGCCCTGCGCGCCGGCCTGGCCGACGGGACCATCGACGTCATCGGCACCGACCACGCCCCGCACCCCTCCGAGGCCAAGGACTGCGAGTGGGCCCAGGCCGCCATGGGCATGACCGGGCTGGAGACCGCGTTGTCGGTCGTGCAGCACACCATGGTCGAGACCGGGCTGATCGGCTGGGACGACGTCGCCAGGATCACCTCCACGACCCCGGCGGCGATCGGCCGGGTCGCCGACCAGGGCCGCCCGCTGGCCACCGGCGAACCCGCCAACCTGATCCTGGTGGACCCGGCGGCGCGCTGGACCGTCAGGCCCGAGGAGATGGCCACCAAGGGCCGCAACTCGCCCTTCGCCGGGATGGAACTGCCCGGCAGCGTCCGCGCCACGTTCTTCCACGGCCACCCGACCGTGCTCGACGGCGCCCTGAACACCCCGCGCGCCTACACCGGAGCCGCCTCGTGAGCGAGTACATCCCCTACATCATCGGGATCATCGTCGTGGCCGTGCTGGCCATCGCGCTGATGCGCGTGGGCTGGCGCCACCGCCAACAGCGCCAGGCCGACGTCGCCGCCCCGCCGCAGGCCCCCGCCGGGCTGGACACCCCGTTGGCCGAGGCGACCGGCCAGTACGTCTCCACCACGACGGCGGGGGACTGGCTGGACCGCATCGGCGTCCACGGCCTGGGCATGAAATCCACCGCCGACCTCACCATCCACCCGCAGGGCGTGCTCTTCAGCCGCGGCGGCGCCCCGGATGTGTTCATCCCCGCCGCCGACCTGGAATCGGTCCGCCGCGAAGCGGGCATGGCCGGCAAGTTCGTCGAAGCCGGCGGGCTGCTGGTCCTGGGCTGGCGCCTGGGCGAGCACCACCTGGACACCGGCTTCCGCCCCCGACGCGCAGCGGACATGGCCACCCTGGTGGCCGCCGCCGAATCCCTGATCCCCGACGCCGGCCCCGCCGCGTCGACCGAGAACCGCACCGCACCGAAGAAGGACAAGCAATGAGCGCAACCACCACCCCCGAGCCGGCAGTACTGGTCCTGGAGGACGGCCGGGTCTTCCGCGGCCGCGCCTACGGAGCCGGCGGCACCGCGCTGGGCGAGGCCGTCTTCGCCACCGGCATGACCGGCTACCAGGAGACCATCACCGACCCGTCCTACGCCCGCCAGCTCGTCGTGCAGACCGCCCCGCACATCGGCAACACCGGGGTGAACCAGGCCGACAACGAGTCCCGCCGCATCTGGGTGGCCGGCTACATCGTCCGCGACGCCGCCCGGCGCCCGTCCAATTGGCGCTCCGAGGGCACCCTGGACGACGAGCTCACCCGCCAGGGCGTCGTGGGGATCCAGGGTGTCGACACCCGCGCCATCACCCGCCACCTGCGCGAACGCGGGGCCATGAAGGCCGGGATCTTCTCCGGAGCGGCCGCCCGCGCCACCGACGCCGAGCTGCTGGAACAGGTCACCGCCCAGGCCCCGATGGCCGGGGCCCGGCTGGCCGAGGAGGTCAGCGTCGACGAGCCGTACACCGTCGAGCCCGCCGACCACGGCTGGACCGGCGAGCCACGCTTCAGCATCGCCGCCATCGACCTGGGCCTGAAGGGGATGACCCCGGTGCGGTTCGCCGAACGCGGGGTGCGCGTGCACGTGCTGCCCGCCGCCTCCAGCTTCGAGCAGATCACCGCCGTGCAGCCCGACGGCGTCTTCCTCTCCAACGGCCCCGGCGACCCCGCCACCGCCGACGAGCAGGTCGCCACGCTGCGCCGGGTCCTGGATGCGCGCATCCCGTTCTTCGGCATCTGCTTCGGCAACCAGATCCTCGGCCGGGCGCTGGGCTTCGGCACCTACAAGCTGCCCTACGGCCACCGCGG
>DATNBS010000120.1:0-4796 GCA_035571895.1 Arthrobacter sp.
GGGCGCGCCGTGCTGGTGGGGATGGGGGTCGACGAGGTCTCGCTCAGCGTGCCGCTGATCCAGGGGCGCGAGCTGTCCATCACCGGCGTCTTCCGTTATGCCAACACCTACCCGACGGCCCTGGCGCTGATCGCCTCGGGCGCAGTGGACACCGGACCGCTGATCACGCACCGGTTCGCGGTGGAGGAGACCGAGGCCGCGCTGACCCTGGCCCACCGCGAACCGGAGTCACTCAAGGCCGTGGTGCTGAACTGACCCCGGCGCCCAGGGCACGCGAAACGACGCCGGCCGCCACCCCGGTCAGGGGAGGCGGCCGGCGCCGAGGTGCTGCTGCTGGACCTAGTTGGCCGAGGGCAGGACGAACGCCGAGTCGACGTTGATCGTGACCTTGTCACCGACCAGGACGCCGCCGGCCTCGAGGGCCGCGTTCCAGGTGATGCCGAACTCCTTGCGGGAGATCTGCGTGGTCGCGGAGAACCCGGCGCGGGTGGCGCCGAACGGGTCGACGGCGACGCCGCCGAACTCGACCTTGAATTCGACCGGGAGGGTCGTCTCCTTGATGGTCAGGTTGCCCTTGAGGACGAAGTCCTCCTGGTCGCCGGTGGCACCGGTGGAGACGAAGGTCATTTCGGGGAACTTCTCCACGTTGAAGAAGTCCTCGCCCTTGACATGGCCGTCGCGGTTCGCGTCGTTGGAGTCGAAGGACGCCGTCTTCACGACGGCCTCGACCTTGGAGCCCTCGACGGAGTCGCCGACCACCAGGGTGGCGTCAGCGTCGGTGAAGGCGCCGCGGACCTTGCTGATGCCCGCGTGGCGGACGCTGAATCCGACCTCCGTGTGGGCCTGATCGAGCTTCCAGGTGCCGGGGGTGAGTGCTACTGACATGGTGTTCTCCTTTGCTCTTCTCCGGCGGAACCGGGAGGTTTGTATGCTTATGCATATAACTATGACACTACATGATTGAAGTGTCAAGCAATTTTTGGAAGAAGTTTTAGGAACCGCTCCGCTTTTCGCTCCAGCGGGCACGACGGCGGGCGGGGCTCCCGCTGGCCTGTCTCCCAGGGGTGCCATGCAGGGTGGTGCGGTGCAGAGCGGAACGGCTGCTTGGGGCAGGTGCCCTACCGGTGCGACGGGGCAGCAGGGAAGGCCTCTTCGCCCGCCTCGCGGTACCGTGCGGCGAGCTCGGTCCGCGAGCCGACGCCCAGCTTCGCGTAGATCCGTGTCAGGTGGTACTGCACCGTCTTGATGCTGACGAAGAGCTCCTCGGAGGCCTGCTTGTTGGTGTTGCCGGCCGCCACGAGTTCCGCGACCGCCTGTTCCTGGGCCGTCAGCGAGTGCAGGCCCTCCTGGTCCGTCCGGGAGATGGCCGAACCGCAGGCCTGCAATTCGCGTTCGCAGCGCTTCACGTAGGTGTCCGACCCCAGGACATCGAATTCCTCCCGCGCCCGGGAGAGCACCGAGGCCGCCTCGCGGCGTTTGCCGGCCCGGCGCAGCGTCTGCCCGTAGGCGAAATACACCCGGGAGCGTTCGTATGGCATGTTCAGTGACGAGAGGCTCTCGAGTCCGCGTTCGAACGCCTCGGTGGCGTCGTCGATCTGCCCCCGCGCTCCCAGGATCCGGCCGCGGACGTAGGAGAGCCGGGCGATCTCGGACTTCCGGTCGCGCTCCGCGGCCGCTGCCTCGAACGGTTGCAGGAAGAGGTCCGCCTCCTCGACGCGGTCCTTCATGACCAGGGCATTGGCGTAGACATCCTGCCAGGGCCAGAAGCCGGGCTCGTCGATCCCGCGGCCGTGCACCATTTCCAGCAGTGGTTCCAGGGCGCGGAGCACGCCGTCGTAGTCGGTCCTGGCTTCCGCGGCGTAGGCCAGGGCGGTGCGGTAGGGCAGGATCATGATCGGGTAGTTCTCCAGGTTCGCCCGGCCGTCGTTGAGGTGGCGCGCGACGAGATCCCAGTTGCCCCGCAAGGCGTGGATCCTCGTGGCGATCCCATGCAGCAGGGGCCGGATGGTTTCCATGCCGGTGCGCTCCTGCAGGGAGACGGCCTCGTCGATGGTGCGCAGGGCCGTGTTCCAATCGCCGGAATGGAACTGCACGTGCGCCAGCCAGGCCCGGGCCCAGAGGGAAATCCGGTAGGACCCGGAGCTGAAATCGGTGCATACCGCGGCGGCGAGTTCCACCCGCGCGGAACTGAGGCGGTCGGTGGCTGCATCTAGCCACCCCATGGACATGGACACCCGTTGGCGTTGGGCACCGAGGTCCGCGCGCTGCAGCAGCGCCGCGTAGCACTGGGCGGCCTCGGGCATCCGTCCCGTGGCCCCCAGCCCGAGGCCTCGGATGGCCTCCGCCTCGATAAAGGCGGGACTGCCTTCGTCGGCGAGGGACGTGGCCCGTTCGGCCCAGTTGACCAGATCGACGCCGTCGAGCCGCACCAGGGAATCCAGGACCCGGCGCAGGGCGATGGTTCCGGCCAAGGCGCGTTCGTGGCGGGGGCTGACACGTCGCCAAGCCCGCTCCAATTGGATTCCGGCGTCCGCCTGCCGGCCCTGCAGGATGGAAACGTATCCGGCGACCGCATCCCGCGCCGGGCCGGTGTCCTCGTTGCCGATCTCATCGGCGTAGGTCAGGGCACGGGGGAGTTCGCCGGCGGCCACCAGGGCATCGATGGCCGCGAGTTTCAGGGCCTGGCCGGAGGCCTCGTTGGGGTGCAGATGGCCAGCCGAGAGCAACGCGTCGGCTGCCTTCGACCAGGCTCCGGCTTCAGCCTGGCTCGCCGCATACGCCTCGAGCTCCCCGGCGAGATCGAGGTCAGGTAGCAGGGCAGCCGCCGCGCGGTGCGCCAGGGCGATGCCCGTGTCCGGCAGGAAATCGGCCGCCGTCCGGTGCAGGCCGATGCGCCGGGACAAGGACAGCGAGTAATAGACGGCGGCCCGTGCCACTGTGCTGGGAAAGGTGACGGCGACGCCGCCGCCGGTTCCAGCCACGTCCAGTAGGCCGTGGCGCTCGGCCGCATCGAGGGCCGGAACGGGATCATCGAGACCGGCCAGGCGGGTGGCACGGACCAGGGCGCTCGTCCGGCCCAGGACGGCTGCAGCCTCGACCAGCGAGCGTGCCGGGCCTCCGACCGTGTCCAGCTGCCTCACGGTGGAATCGACCAGCGCCTGCGGGGCCGGAAGCAGGCCGCGCCATCGTCTCCAGGCCCCAGCGGGGACCTCCCGCAGCAGATCCAGCAGGTCGCGGGCATTGCCAGCGGTGTGCCCTGCCAGCTCGTGGGCCACCTGGGCCGTCAACGCGACCCCTGCCCGATGCAGTGCGAGCTCGCGCACCGCCGCCCCGTCGAGGGGTGCCAGATCGAGCTGGGTGGAATCGAGTCCCTCGAGGACATCCCGGGTGACCGGGGGAGTCCGGCGCAGTCCCCTGGGATGCAGGGCGAGGATCATGAACAGGTTCACGTCATGGAGGTTCAGGGCCAGGGTGGTGAGGGCCTCGAGGCTGGCAGGGTCGGCCCAATGGAGGGAGTCCACCCAGAGGATGGCGGTGGCATCGTCGGCCTGGTCGCGGAGGGTGCCCAGAACCTGCCGGGCTGCCTCCGCGGCCCGACCCGCTGCCGCCAGCCGACCTGCTGCGGGGTCGAGCTGGGCCATCAAGGCACCGGGTTCGCCCACTTGCCAGGGCGTGCCGCGCGCGCTGAGCAGGTGGTGTCCCGGGTGCCCCGCGAGGAAGGTCTCGACCAAGGCCGTCGCCCCGCACCCGGGAGGCCCGGAAACGACGGCCAACCGGGGCAAGCCGGCAGCGGCCCCGGCCAGCAGGCCGGCCAACTTCTCCAGCTCCGGACCGCGGGCAAGAAGCCCATGGCCCGGAGCGGCAGCGCCGTCGAGATCGTGGTGGTCCATAGCCTGCCAGCCTACTGTGTGCCGTATGTCTCCGCGCAGGTGTTACCGGTGCGCCGGCCGCCGACGGCGGCTCTGACCCAGCGGTGGTCTGCTGCTGCGGGAGGAGATGCCCATTTCGGAGGTGTCCGCGTGGTGGGTTGATGGTCGTCGGGCCCGAAGGCAACCGCCCTCCGGAAGCGCGTGCCTCCGGAGGGCGGTTCCCCGTGCGGACAGCGGCCGCCAGCTCGGGCTGGTCGAACGTTCTAGCCCAGGTCACCGCCGGCGACCGGCAGGACGCTGCCCGTGATGTTCGATGCCTCGTCCGAGGCGAGGAATGCTATCGGGGCGGCCTGTTCGTCCAGGGTGCCGTAGCGCTTGAGCAGCGACGAGGCCAGGGTCTGGTCGATATGTGCCTGGTGCCAGGCCCGCTCGACGTCGTCCTGGGGTATCGGGGTCCCGCGTGGGATCTTGCGCGGGGGCGCTTCGGTTCCACCCGGGGCCGTGGCGACCACCCGGATGCCGTGGTCGGCGTATTCCATCGCGAGCGAGGCGGTGAGGGCGTTGACCGCACCCTTCGCCGCGCTGTAGGGAATGCGGTGGATGCCGCGGGTGGCGGCGCTGGAGACGTTCACGATCACGCCCGAGCCCTGCTGGACCAGCTGGGGCAGCACGGCCCGGCAGGCGTAGAGGGTCGTCATCAGCGAACGGTCGATCTCGGCGCGGATCTGGGTATCCGTGAACTCCGTGAACGGCTTGAAGTTGATCGCACCCCCCACGTTGTTGACGAGCACATCGACCCGGCCGAACTCCTCCACGGCAGCGGCCACGGCGGCCTCGGCGCCGGCAAACGTCTCCAGATCCGCGGTCACGCTGGTGGCGCGTCCCCCTGTGGAGCGCAGTTCCCCGGCCGTCTCGTGGACCAGGTCG
>DATNBS010000121.1:0-2860 GCA_035571895.1 Arthrobacter sp.
CAAGCTCGCGCAGGGACGCGCCGTGCAGGTGCAGGCGGCGGACCGCCCGGTGGAATTCGGCCCGGAACACGTCGGCGTCCCGCTCGGCGTCGATCAGCCGTTCCTGGGCCTGCCTGGCCTCGGCCAGCAGTGCCTCGTCCATGGTGTCTACTGTAACTAGACGCTTGACACCTGCCAAGGTGGGCTGCCGGCCGGCGCCTGCGGTGGTGTCCGGAGCATCAGGGCGTCCGCCGGGCCGAACCCAGCCCGTTCATAAAGCGGGATGGATCTCTCGGTCGGGCTCAGCACCACGCGAACGAAGCCGTTCCGATCGGCGTAATTAAGCGCTGCACTAACGAGTTGACGGCCGATGCCCCGATTCCGGTATGCCGCGAGCACGAATACGTTGCCGAGATATCCCCAGCGGCTTAGCGCACGCCCTGGCCGCGGCATCCGCCCGTAGATGGCCAGGTTCATCATGCCGAGCGGGCGACCACCTTCCTCAGCCAGCCACATAATCCGGCGTGACCACTCCCGCCCGAACCAGGCGGCCAGATTCTCCTCGAAGTCCGGGTCTGCAATATCCCCGTCCTCTTCTCGGGTCCACTCGCGACGCAGTTGGACGATCGCCGCTAGATCGGCGTATTCGGCCCGGCGGATCACAGCGTCGGTCATGGGGTTCAGGCCTGGCCGGTCTCGAAACGGCTGATCTTGCCGTCGGCAATGGTGAAGGCCCATCTGGTGCGCATCTCGCCCCAGGTGTCGTTGCGGTAGGCGGCGATCAGCGACCGGCCGCCCTCCCGCGCCGAGACCACGTCGAGGTGGCCATGCACGGTGAAGATCTCCCGTTCGGCCCAGCCGGCCAGGTCGCGGTCGGTGCCGTCGTCGGACATCGTGGCGTCCGGGGTGAGCGCGGCGAAGAACGCCGGGCGGTCCCCGGCGTTGATCGCGGCGATCAGGGCCTGGACGGCGGGTTCGGTGACGTCGGTGGCAGCCATGGGTCCATGATGCACGGCGAGCCGGCCGTGTGCCGGGCCTCAGGCGAAGCGGGCGATCTGGCGCATCTTGTTCGTCGCGTCCAGGGCGGCGACCTTGTACGCCTCGGCCAGGGTCGGGTAGTTGAAAACGGCGTCGACGAGGTAATCCACCGTGCCGCCGCAGCCCATGACGGCCTGACCGATATGGACGAGCTCGGTGGCCCCGGTACCGAACACGTGGACGCCGAGCAGCTGGCGGGTATCCAGCGAGACCAGGAGCTTCAGCACCCCGTAGGAATCGCCGATGATCTGCCCGCGGGCCAGTTCCCGGTAGCGCGAGACGCCCACCTCGAAGGGCACGCTGTCGTGGGTGAGCTGCTCCTCGGTCCGCCCGACGAAGCTGATCTCGGGAATGCTGTAGATGCCGATCGGATACAGGTCGCTGACCTCGTGCAGCTGATCCCCGCAGGCGTGGTGCGCCGCGATCCGGCCCTGTTCCATGGAGGTCGCCGCCAGGGCCGGGAACCCGATCACGTCGCCGACCGCGTAGATGTGCGGCACCGCGGTCCTGAAGACCTCGTCCACCACGATCCGGCCGCGCTTGTCGGCGGTCAGGTCGGCCGCGTCGAGGTCGAGCTCGTCGCTGGCCCCCTGCCGCCCGGCCGAGTACATGACGGTGTCGGCGGGAATCTTCTTCCCGCTCAGCAGCGTCGCGATGGCGCCCTCCGGCCGGGCCTCGACCGAGGAGACCGTCTCCCCGAACCGGAACGTGACCGCGAGATCGCGCAGGTGGTACTTGAGCGCCTCGACCACTTCGACGTCGCAGAACTCGAGCATCCGCTCGCGCTGCTCGACCACGGTGACCTTGGTGCCGAGGGCCGCGAACATGGACGCGTACTCGATCCCGATCACCCCGGCGCCCGCCACCACCATCGAGCGGGGGACTGTTTCCAGGTGGACGATCCCGTCGGAGTCGATGACGGTGCGCTCGTCGAACTCGACGCTGGCCGGCCGGGCCGGCCGGGTGCCGGTGGCGATCACGATCTTGTCCGCGGTGGCCCGGCGCACGCGCCCGTCACCGCCGTCGACCTCCACCGTGTGCGGGTCGAGGAAGCGGCCGGTGCCGGTCATGTTCGTGACCCGGTTACGGGACAGCTGGCTGCGCACCACGTCCATCTCCCGGCCGACCACGTGGGTGGTCCGGGCGGCCAGGTCGCCGATGGTGATGTCGTCCTTGACCCGGTAGCTCTGCCCGTATATCTCCCGCTGGTCCACGCCGGTCAGGTAGAGGATCGCCTCGCGCAGCGTCTTGGACGGGATCGTGCCCGTGTTCAGGCACACGCCACCGATCATGTCCTTGCGCTCGATGATCGCCACCCGGCGGTCGAGCTTCGCCGCGGCGATGGCGGCCTTCTGGCCGCCAGGGCCGGAGCCGATCACCAGCACGTCGAAGTCGTACACGTGATCCAGTGTGACGACCTCAGGCCGCCTTTTGAACCCCCAGGGCCCGGTCGGCTCAGGAAGGCTGCGACAGCCTGGCCTCGGGCCGGGTCGGCTCGAACAGCTCCACCGGGTTGCCGGACGGGTCCTCCAGCAGGATCTGCTTGCCGCCCACGCCGGTGACGATCTCGTTGCGGAAACGGGCGCCGTGCTCCCGCAGCTCCGCCACCGTGGCCGCCAGATCGGGGACCTCGATCGAGAAGCGGTTCCAGCCGCCGGGCTCGGGCAGGCGGCCGTCCGGCATGGCCTGCCCGCCGCCCGGACCGCCGCCCGCGGCGCTGAGCACCAGCCGCAGGTCGCCGCGGGCCAGCATGGCGAAGGCCGGCGCCGGGTGCATCACCTCGGTGAAGCCCAGGTTCCGGCAGTAGAAGTCGATGGCGGCATCGACGTCGTACACGATGTAG
>DATNBS010000122.1:0-8693 GCA_035571895.1 Arthrobacter sp.
ACCTGGCCGGGATCGGGCACTACTCCGGGGCCAAGCACCGGCTGCTGGAAAAGGACGGCTTCGACTTCTTCTTCGGCATCGACGCCTCCACGCCTGCCTGGATGCAGCTCACCGACGATTACCTGCGCCAGGCCCGCATCAACGTCGACGGGCTGAGCATGCACGCCGCGCTGCAGGGCAAGCACCACGTGCTGGACCGGTTCTTCGACGTCCGGAAGGTCATCGACCCGGCCCGGAAGAAGTACGGGAAATAGCCCCGGTTCCTGGTGCGGGCCGGGGGGGTCAGCGGGAAGCCGCGAACTCCTCGGTATCAATGGTGCGCTGCTGCCCGGCGTTGTAGCGGGCACCGTGGACGGTCTCGCTGTTGATGAGGGCCCCGACCTCGGCCAGGGTCGCCTCGTCCAGGGCCACGGACTCGGCACCCAGGTTCTCGTCCAGGTGCTCGATGCTGGTGGTGCCGGGGATGGCATGCACGTGCTCGCCCTGGGCCAGGACCCAGGCTAGGGCCAGCTGGGCGCAGGTGGCATCCAGGCGCTGGGCGATGGCCTGGAGCTGGTCGACCAACTCCAGGTTGGCGGGGTAGTTCTCGGCGGAGAAGCGCGGCATGGCATGGCGCATGTCGTTGGCCGGCAGCGAGGACGGGTCGCGCAGCGTGCCGGTGAGGAAGGCACGGCTCAGCGGGCTGAAGGCGACGAAGGCGGTGCCCAGTTCGCGGCAGGTCTCCAGCAGGCCCAGTTCCGAGTTGCGGGTGGCCAGCGAATATTCGTTCTGCACGGCGGCGATCGGGTGTTCCGCCCAGGCACGGCGCAGCGTCGCCGCGGAGACCTCGGACAAGCCGATCGCCCCGATCGCGCCCTCGGAGACCAGGTCGGCCAGTGCGCCGACGCTTTCCTCCACCGGGACCGACGGGTCCAGCCGGTGCAGGTAGTACAGGTCGATGTAGCTGGTGCCCAGCCGGTTCAGGGACGCCTCTGCCTGCGCCCGGATGGTTTCCGGGCGGCCGTCGACGCGGCCGCGTTCACCGGGGGCCGGGATCTCCAGGCCGCATTTGCTGGCCAGGAAGAACTCGTCGCGGCGCTTGCCCAGGGCGGCGCCGAGGAGTTCCTCGTTGCAGCCCCTGCCGTAGAGCGTGGCCGTGTCGAAGTGGTCGACCCCGGCGTCGAGGGCGTGGCGCAGCAGGGCCGCGCCGTCCGCGTAACTGGGGAATTTCGAATACCCATGGCTGAGGTTCATGCACCCCAAACCGAGCGGACGCACCATGGTGCCCGCCAAATCGCGCATTTCCATGCCCCCTGTCTAGCACGAGTCAGGCAGGACTTCGAACCCCGGGGGGGCGCCGGGTGGGAACGACGGGAGCCGGGCCACAACCCCGGTCGGCCTTGGCCGGGACCGGGCGTCTCGCGCCTGCCCTGCGCCTGCCCCTACAAGGGCTCGGACAAGGTGGCGATCAGGCGGGCGAGGTCGCGCTGGCTGCTGCCCGGAATGGGCAGCAGCGGGCGGCGTGGTTCCCCGGAGTCGATTCCGGCAGCGCGGGCCAGGGCGTAGAGGTTGCTCAGCTTGCGCAGTGCGGTGAATTCGTGCATCAGCGGGGCGAGTTCGGCACGCAGCCTGTCCGTCTCGGCGCCCTGCCCGGCCACCAGCGCTGCCCGCAGGGCGGCATAGTGCGCCGGCAGCACGGAGGCCGGTCCGGAGTGCCAGGCGTCGGCGGCAAACCCCGCCTCGGCGATGAGCGCGTCCCCGCTCATCCCGTGGCTGAATCCGGTCGGCACGCGGGAGGAGAGTGCCTCGTACCGCTCGATGAACGTGGCGGCATCCGGGGTGGATTCCTTGACGGCCACGATCGTCGGTTCGGCCGCGAGTTCGGCGATGAGGTCCAGGGAGAAGGAGAAGTTCGTGGTGCCGGGGTTCGAGTAGAGGCAGATGGGGGTCCCGGAGGCCGCGGCGACCAGGCGGCACTGGGTGGCGACCTCGTCGTCGTCGAGCGGGACGTAGGAGACGGTCGAGAGCAGCAGCCCGTCGACACCGGCGGCCACCGCCGCGTCGACGTGGCGCATCAGGTCCCGGGTGGACACGGCGCTGACCCCGGCGTGGACCGGCAGGTCCGGATTGGCCTCGCGCACCGCGGCGACGGCGGTGGCGATGACGGCGGCCCGTTCGGCCCCGTCGAGGTAGGCGAAGCTGCCCGAGGAGCCCAGCACGGCGATGGCATCCACGCCGGAGACCGCCAGGGAGGCGAGCTGCCGGCGCAAGGCGGGGTGGTTGACCGCACCGGAGTCGTCGAACGGGGTGACGGGGTAGGCGACCAGGCCGCGGAAAACGCTCATGGCCACACGCTAGCAGCCGCCCCAATCTCAGGTGCAGAGACCCACGAAGGCACCCAGCTCGGCGAGCCCCTCGGGACGGCTGGGCAGGAAGTTCGTCAGCTCGGGCGAGCGGATCAGGACCGCCCGCCACTGACCCCGGGAGACCGCCACGTTGATCCGGTTGCGGTTGAGCAGGAAGTCCATCCCGCGGGGGGCTTCCGTGGCCGCGGAGACTGCCATGCTCACCAGCACGACCGGTGCCTCCTGGCCTTGGAAACGGTCGACGGTGCCCACGCGGACCCCGGTGAACCCGGCGGCATCGAGGCGCTCGCGGACCAGGTTGACCTGGGCGTTGTAGGCGGCGACGACCAGGATGTCCTCCTGCCGCAGGGGGCGGATGGGGCCCTGCCCGCCGTCGTCCCAGCGCAGGCCCAGATGGCGGCGGACCTGGGCGATAACTTCATCGGCCTCCTCGGGGCTGGAGGTCGCGTTGCCGTGGTGGTCCACCGGGATGGTCTCCACGCCGGGGGCCGCGCCGTCGAGCCGGCGCAGCGCGGCAGCCGGGGCGGCGGCGAGCCGGCCGGCATAGCTGAGCCTGGAGACCTTCCGGCACAGGTCGGGGTGCATGCGCCAGGAGTCGGCGAGGAAGTAGCCCAGCTCCTCCGGGAGGGTGGCCGAGCCCTAGGAGAGCCAGCCCAGGGCCGATTCGTCGACCGGCTCCGGGTGGGTCCCCTGGGTGACCTGGGGCAGCTGGCGCGGATCGCCGAGCAGCAGCAGGCGGGCCGCCGCCCGGGAGACGGCCAGCGTGTTCGCCAGCGAGAACTGCCCGGCCTCGTCGATGACCAGCAGGTCCAGCGAACCGGCCGGGATCTGCCGCCCGGTCATCGTCCATGCGGTCCCGCCGACGAGCGCCCCTTCGGGGGACTCCAGGAGTGCGGCGAACTTCTTCTCGTCGGTGACCTTCCATGCGTGGGGCACGGAGGCGTCCTTGGGCTTCTTGCCGACCCGGTCCGGGTCGAGTCCTGCCTTGGTGATGGCAGCGGTGAGCATGTTCTCCACGACGGCATGGGATTGGCCGACGACGCCGATCTTCCAGCCGCGGGCTACCAGGGCGGCGATGACGTGTGATCCGACGTGGGTCTTGCCCGTGCCGGGCGGGCCCTGCACGGCCAGGTAGGAGCGGTCCAGGTCGGCCACGGCCCCGGTGATCGCGGCGATGTAGTCGCCGCGGCCCCCTGCGCCGGGCTGCACGGCCGGCAACCGGTCCAGGGTCGCCAGGCGCGGTGGCCGGCGGCGCAGGATGTCGATCCCGGGGTGCCGCGGCAGCGGCGGTGCCTGGCGCAGCACCGGTGGGGCACCGCCGTCGTGCCCCGGGGGCGGGGGGACCGCGAGGCGGGACCCGACCTCGCGGGCCAGCTCGGCCAACGACTGCCGGATGGAGACGGTCATGACCGGCTTGCCGGGGGTCAACGCCATGGGGGTTTGCGGGTAGGGGGCGATGCGGCCGGAGGACTTCTCCACGACCGTGAGCACGGTGGTCTCCCCGCGCGTCTCCACGGTCTCCACGACGGTGTCGAAGATCCCGCCGCGGGCCCGTGGCAGCGGCAGCCCCTCGGCGTCCAGGGCGACATCCGCGCCCTCGGGGACGGGGGCGTCGTACATGCGGAACCAGGAGCTGCCGGGGCGCAGGTCGGTTCCGTCCGAGACGGTGCCGGTCAGCTCCAGCACTCGGCGCTGGGTCCTGGCCCGTGGCGGGGTGGCCCAGTCCTCGAGGACCTCGGCCGAGTCCACGAGGAAGACGTCGCGGGTGCCGGACCAGTCGTCGACCGGGGACTCGAGCCGGTCGAAGTGGCCCCACCAGAACTGCTTGTCCTCGCGGCGGTGGTAGCCGGTGGCCGCGGCGACCATGGCCACCGCGGCGTGGTCGGCCCGGGCGCGTTCGCGGGCACCGTCGTCCAGCGCCGAGAAGTCGGTATCGAGCTGGAGGTAGGCCTGGAGGGCGAGCTCCTCCGCGCTGGGCTGGTAGGCACCGGTGGCCGGGGCGTCGGTGGCAGGTGCCTCGGTCCCGGGTACGACGGCGGTGGCGCTCCCGGTGTGCGGGCCCGGTTCCCCGGTTCCGGTGCCGGTGGCCGGGCGGTCGGTGGCCAGGTCGAGCAGCCAGTCGCGCAGCCGCAGCGTGGAGAGGCAGTCGTATTCGTTGTAGTCGGCGATGGAGTCCAGGATCCGCGCGGCCTCGTCCGGCTGGCCGGTTTCGAGGGCGGCACAGTAGTGGGCGTAGGCGACCACGGAGGCGCCGGCGTCCTTGACGTCGCCGCCGCGCAGGTTCCCGCCCATGTAGAGCGGCTCGAGCTTCTTGATCGAATAGGAGCGCTCGGAGATCCGCAGCGAGTGCCGCACGGTGTCGAACAGGTCGACCAGCAGCCCCTCGCGCAGCCAGGCGTCCACGGTGTCCTCGCCGGCGGTGTGGGTGGTCGAGAGATTGCGCAGCGCCGACTTCTCGTAGGCGGCGTAGTGGTAGACATGCAGGTCCGGCCGCCGGAGGCGGCGTTCCTCGACGTAGGCCAGGAAGTCCAGGAACGCGCGCTTCTCACCGGCCCGCGAATGCGCCCAGAACGGGCGGAACACCGGGGTGCCGGTGTCGTGTTCGATGACGCCGAAGAGGTATTCGATGCCCCAGCTTCCGGTTTCCGGGTCCTGCCAGAGCGGGTCGCCCTCGAAGTCGAAGAAGATGTCCCCCTCGCTGGCCGGCGGCAGCGAACCGATGGTGTGCCCCGGCTGGAGGCGGTAGGACACCGGGTGGTCGCCGGCGTCGACGGTGCCGTCGAAGTCGAGCAGCCCGGTTTGTGCGCGGGCCTGGTCGCGCAGCCGGCCCAGGGCCGACTCCGGGTGCTCCCCGGCAGGGGCGGGTTGGCGGGCGAACTGGTGCATGGTGGTGATCCCGGACGCGATGAGCTTGCGGCGCCGGGCCACGGTCATGCCGCCGATGAGCAGCAGGTCGTCGTGTGCGGTGACCTGTTCGGTGCAGTAGTCGCACCGGCCGCAGGCGCTGATGTCCTCCCGGCCCCATTCGACCGGCGCGGGGTCGGCGCGGTGCGCGGCGGTGAGCCGGCGGAAGCGGTCGCGGCGTTCGCGGTAGGCGGGCAGCAGGTCGGGCAGGGGGTGCTCGCTGTGCTGGAGGTTTCCCAGGACCAGGGTGGCCACGGGGGAGGGGGCGAAGCCGAGGCGTTCGAGCTGGTCCCCGTAGGCGGCCAGCTGCAGCAGCGCGGTGACCTTGGCATGGCGGGCCAGCTTCGAGTCCCAGACGGCGTAGCGGCCGTCGGCATCGCGGACGATGAAGTCGGCGAAGCCGAGGAACTCGCCGTCGAAGAAGGTGGCCTGGAAGACGACGTCGGCTCCGCGCGTGAGTGCCTCGGTGGTGTCGGCGGCCAGGCGCTCGAGTGCGGCACGATCCATCCGGGGCGAGGCCTTGTCGATCTGCCGGACGCCGGTGCCGCGTTCACCGTCCCAGGGCCCGTGGGCTGTGAGCAGCTGGGCCAGGACGCGTTGTTCGTGCACGTCGCCGAGCTCGGCGGCGCGCTCTGCCATGGCGTCGTCCTCGAAGACGGGCTTCGGGCGGCGCTTGAGCTGCACGTCCAGGCGGTACAGGCTCTGGAATTCGCACTCGCTGGCGATCACCAGGTCCGAGGCGGAAAAGACCAGGGTGCCGTCTGGTCCGTCTGGTCCGGCCGGTCCGGCCTGCTCGGTGTCCAGCAGGAACATCCACACCCCCATTCCGCGCCCGGAAGGTTCCCGGCGTCGTCGTTCTCGAATCTAGCAGCGGGGCCCGACAGTTTGCTGCGAGACGTGCTGCGAGAGCGTGCTGCGGGCGACCGCTGAGCGGGATTGTTGCGACCGTTGGTGGTCCTCGCCGGCCGCACCGCCCCGGGACGCCAGGGGCCCGCCCCGACGGGAGGTCGGGGCGGGCCGCGGTGCTGGATTCCGGGACGGGCCGGGTCAGCCGTTCAGCGGTACCGTGGCCTCGGGTGTCACGATGCTCACGTCCGTGCGGGCGGTCCGCCAGATTTCCTGGGTGGCGGAGGCATCCATCAGGGCCGAGAGCCCACCATGGGTGGGTGCGCCGATGACCAGGGACCGGGCGTTGATCCGGTTCGCGTAGGACGCGACGGCGTGCCCGGCGCCGGCGTGGTCGGCCGGGCGGCCGGGGCCGGTGAGCAGGATGTAGCCGGCGGCGGGGACCCCGGCCTCGACGAGGCGGTCGAGCTGGGCGGAGACGGCCGCGGCGGCGGCGGTGGCGTCCTCGCCGTCGAGCGCGGTGTCGCTGGCGACGGCCGATTCGAGGGCGTGCACCACGTGCACCTTCAGGTGCTGGGCGGCGGCGACGCGCAGGGCCTTGTCCACGACGCGGCTTCCGGTTCCGGTGGAGTCGATGGCGGCGACGACCTCGCCCTCGACCGGGGCATCGAGGGCCGCGGAGGCGGCGTGCTCGACCCGGACGATGTCCCGGGTGGTCGGGCATGCGGGGACCGCGCCCGGGGTGGTTCCGGCGGCGGCTGCCGTGTCGGCGGCCTGGGCCTCCTCGGCCTGGCGCAGCAGCTTGTGGCCGGAGGCCAGGATCGCCAGCCCGATCAGCAGGGCGCCGGCGCCGATGATGAACGGCACGTGCATGTTGAAGTGCTCGACGAGCTGGCCGGCGGCCAGCGGCGCCAGGCCGCCGCCGATGAAGCGCACGAACCCGTAGGCTGCCGAGGCGACGGGGCGTTCGACCGGGGAGACGGTCATGACGGCCTGGGTGGTGACGGTGTTGTTCACGCCGATGAAGATGCCGGTGGCGATGACCGCGGGGATCAGCACGGAGGGGTGGTGGACCCAGATGCCGATGACCAGGATCGTGACGGTGAACAGCGCCAGGTTCAGGTACAGGGTGCCGGCGATGCCCAGCGTGCGCTGCAGCCAGGGGGCGCCGAAGACGGAGAAGATGGCGACCAGCACGCCCCAGCCGAAGAAGACGTAGCCCAGGTGGATCGCGTCCAGCCCCATCGGGAACGGCGCGTAGCCCAGGACCGTGAAGAACGCCCAGTTGTAGCACAGGGCCATCAGCGACATGGTCAGCAGGCCGCGGTGCTTCAGCGCCTTCAGGGGGGCCACGATGCTGGTCTTGCGGGCCGGTTTCGGCGTCGGGGCGACCATGGTGATGGTGGCGACCAGGGCGATGAGCATCAGCCCGGCGACGCCCAGGAACGGCCCGCGCCAGCTGATGTTGCCCAGCAGCCCGCCCAGCAGCGGGCCGGTGGCCATGCCCAGGCCCAGCGCCGCCTCGTAGAGGACGATCGCGCCGACGAAGCCGCCGGAGGCCGAGGCCACGATGACCGCCAGCGAGGTCGCGATGAACATCGCATTGCCCACGCCCCAGCCGGCGCGGAAGCCGACGATCCCGCCGATGGATTCGGAGAAGCCGGCCAGCGCGGAGAAGACCACGATGATGGACAGGCCGTAGATCAGCGTGCGCTTGGCGCCGATGTGGCTGGAGATCCAGCCGGTGAAGAGCATGGCGACGGCGGTGACCAGCAGGTAGCTGGTGAAGAGCATGGTGACCTGGCTGGGGGAGGCGTCCAGCTCCGAGGAGATCGCCGGCAGGATCGGGTCGACCAGACCGATGCCCATGAAGGACACCACGCAGGCGAAGGCCAGGGCGTAGACGGCCTTGGGTTGTTTGAAGGGGCTGGCCGCCTTGGGCTGGCCGGCTGTTGGTGCTCCGCTCATCGGTGCTCCCATCGGGTGGTGTGGTTGGTTAGTTGCCCTGCGCGTCCGGGCGCCGGTCCGGGACGGTCTCGGCGAGCTTGCGCAGGGCGCCGGTCGCCGCGACGATCGCCTGCCGGTCGGCCGGGTCGAGGCGGTCCAGGAGGTGGGCGACGCGTCCGGCACGGGTGCGGCGCCGTTCGTCCAGGGCGGCATGGCCCGCGTCGGTGATGCTGATCAGCACGGCGCGGCCGTCGCGGGGGTCGGGAACCTGGGCGACGAGCCCATCGCGCTTGAGCCGGCCGACCGCCTGGGTCATCGTGGGCTGGCTGACGCCCTCGTAGGCGGCCAGCTCGGTCAGCCGGGCGTCGCCGTGCCGGCTCAGCGAGGCCAGCGCGGAGTACACGGTCAGTGAATAGGCGCTGGTCGGGCTGATCCGGCGGGAGAGGCGGAACAGCTCCTCGAGCATCCGGGCGACGTCGGAGTCCTGCGCGTCGTCGGTCTCTCCTGCAGGGGTTTGCATAGGATATTTATATCAAAGTCCTATGTACTTGTGGTAGCCGATGTGATCCGGGGAACGACGGCGGCACACCCGTCCGGGTGTCTGCGGCTCGTGCACGGGTCCGGGCATGCGGAAGGCGGCGCCGGACCGGG
>DATNBS010000123.1:0-8428 GCA_035571895.1 Arthrobacter sp.
GGATCGTCCACGTGACATAGCTCGCGCGCGGAGTGCATGGAGAGTACGGGCGTCCCCACGTCGAGGGTGGGGATGCCGATCCGAGTGGCGGTCAGCGGGCCGATCGTCGAGCCGCAGGGCACCGCGTTGTTCGAGACGAACGGCTGCCACGGCACGCCGGCCGCCGCGCAGGTGCGGGTCCAGAGCGCCGAGCCGAGCGCGTCGGTGGTGTAGCGCTGGTTGGCGTTGATCTTCAGCAGCGGGCCGCCGCCGAGGACCGGGCGGTTGGCCGGGTCGTGGCGTTCGGGGTAGTTCGGGTGGACGGCATGCCCGGCGTCGGCGGAGACGCAGACCGAACCGGCGAAGGCCCGCGCCCGTTCCTGCACCCCGCCGCCGGCGGCGTCGACGATGCGTTCGAGCACATCCTGCAGGAACGGTCCGGAGGCCCCGGAGCGGGAGGCCGAGCCGACCTCCTCGTGGTCGAAGGCCGCCATCACCGCGATATGCGGGGACGCGGCCGCCCCGGCGGACCCGGCATGGGCGGTCAGCGCCCGCAGCGAGGCGTGCACCGAGGAGAGGTTGTCCAGCCGCGCGGAGGCCAGGAACACGTCGTCGGAGCCGAAGACCTCCGGGGCCTGGGCGATGGTGGTGGTGATGTCGTAGCCGGTGATCGCCGCGGGGTCGATCCCCGCATCGGCGGCGAGGACGGCCAGCAGGTCGGCCTCGGAGGGGGTGCCGAGCCCCCAGACCGGGTTCGCGTGGGCCTGCTTGTCCAGGGTGAGCCCGTCGTTGACGGCGCGGTCCAGGTGGATCGCCAGCTGGGGGATGCGCAGCAGCGGACCGGTGCGCACCAGGTGCTCGGCCCCGTCGGCGGTGACCAGGCGTCCGGCGAGGATGAGCTCGCGGTCCAGCCAGGAGTTCAGCAGCGGTCCGCCGTAGACCTCGACGCCGGCCTGCAGCCAGCCCTCGCGGCCGGTGGTCGGCTTCGGCTTGAGCTTGAAACCGGGGGAGTCGGTGTGCGAACCCAGGATGTGGAAGCCGGTGGTGGCCGTGGCGGATTCCGGCACGTGCCAGGCGATGACCGCGCCGTCGCGGACCGCGTAGTGCCCGCCGGGGGTGGCGTCCCAGGCCTCGGCCTCGGCCTGGGCGGTGAACCCGGCGGCGTCCAGGCGCCGGGCGGCCTCGGCCGCCGCGTGGAAGCTGGAGGGCGATGCGGCGACGAAGCCGCCCAGGTCCTTGACGTATTCGAGTGCTGTGGGCGTGGCCATGTCCATCCTCGGGGTGCGTGGGCGGTCCGCGGTTCAGCCGCGGCTCCTGCCATTCCACCCGCCGTGGCGGTAAACGGCAAATGCCACCGCCGCCACGCCCAGGCCCATCAGCACCACCCCGGCCGGGACCAGGTGCAGCAGGACGGTCAGGAACGCCCCGGAGGCGATGAGCACGACGGCGAGCATGAACCAGGGGCTGCGCAGCATTTCGATGTTCACGGCTGCCCCTAGTAGTCCAGGCCCTGGCTGGGCACCACGAGCCCGGTTTCGTAGGCGTAGACCACGGCCTGCACGCGGTCGCGCAGGTGCAGCTTGGTCAGGATGCGGCGCACGTGGGTCTTCACCGTCGCCTCCGAGAGGAAGAAGCGGTGGGCGATCTCGGCGTTGGAGAGCCCCTCGGAAATCGCCCCGAGGACCTCGAGCTCGCGGGGGGTCAGGTCCTGGAGCAGGGGGTCGCGTTCCGGGGCCGGGGACGACGGCGGTGCCCCCGCCGGGCTCCCGTCACCCGGTTGCCCGTTTGCCCCGGCGACGCCGGGGCCGGTGCCCGGCGCGCCGGCACCGGGGCGGCGGACGTAGGTCTCCAGCAGGCGGGCGGTGATCCGCGGGGCTACCACGGCGTCGCCGCTGGCGACCAGCCGGACGGCGTTGACCAGTTCGGCCGGGGCCACGTCCTTGAGCAGGAAGGCCGACGCCCCGGCCTGCAAACCGGCGAAGGCATACTCGTCCAGGTCGAATGTGGTCAGGATGATGGTCTTGGCGCACGGGACCTCTTCGGCGATGCGCCGGGTGGCCTCGATGCCGTCCATCCGGGGCATCCGCACGTCCATGAGCACCACGTCGGGGGAGGTCTCGGCGGCCAGCGCCACGGCCTCCTCGCCGTCGGAGGCCTCCCCGGCGATCTCGAGGTCGTCCTCGCCCTCGAGGATGAGCCGGAACCCCATGCGCAGCAGCGGCTGGTCGTCCACGAGCAGCAGGCGGATCGGGTCCCCGGGTCGGCGTTCGCGCTCCGGTGCCGGTGTCGTGTCGTTCATCGTGCGGTTTCCCCCTGGGGTTTGTGGTTCTCTGCTGCCTGTTCCGGGACGGTGAGGATGGCGTGGACGACCCAGCCGCCGCGCGGGCCGGGCCCGGCGTAGACGGAGCCGCCGTAGATGGCGGCGCGTTCGCCCATGCCCTTGAGCCCCTGCCCGCTGCCGATGGCGTCCCGGTGCGCCTCGACGAGCTGGCCGTTGTCGGTGACCTTGATCCGCACGGTGTCCCCGTCGCGGGAGAGGTCCACGAGCACGCGGGTCACCCCGCGTCCGTAGCGCAGCACGTTGGTCAGCGATTCCTGCACGATCCGGTAGGTCGTCAGCTGGAAGGCCGCGTCCCCGGGCAGTGCCGGGCCGGTGTGGGTGACCTGCAGGGGCAGCCCGGCGACCCGGAACCCCTCCAGCATGTCGACCAGCGAGGACGACGCCGGTTGGGGCGCCAGGGGTGCGTTGCTTCCGTCGCGCAGGACACCGATCACCCGGCGCATGTCGGCCAGGGCACCGCGTCCGGTGGAGGAGAGCTCGCCGAGCACCTCGGAGGCGCGGGCGGGGTCCCGTTGCAGGACCACCCGGGCCCCGTCGGACAGGGCGATCATCACCGACAGGGAGTGGGCCACGACGTCGTGCATCTCGCGGGCGATCCGGTTGCGTTCGGCGACCTGGGCCAGCCGCTGGACGCGGGCGCCCCAGTTGGCCAGTTCGGCGTCGTGCAGGCGGTTGTTGCGCACGGCGGCGCCGATGCCGACGACCGCGAGGTTGGAGAGCACCGTCAGCGCGGCCGTCATCCAGATGAAGATCCCGGCCTCCGGCACCCCGTCGAGCAGGAACCGGCCGGCGGCCTCGGGGGCGTGGAAGGCCGGCAGGACTACGGCGAACTGCACCAGCAACTGCATGGCGCTGATCAGCCCGGTCATCAGGAACATGCGCTTGCTGGAATATAACGTGGCGGTCGTATACAGGACCAGCCAGACGGCCACGCTGGTGGCCGAGAAGTACGGGTCGACCAGCTGCATGCCGATCTCCAGCAGGAAGACAAGCCCCAGCACCAGCATCGGCCACCGCCGGCGGAGGGTGAGCAGCAGCGTGATCCCGATGACGCCCACCCACGGTGCCCAGCGGCCGTTGGCTGCCGACTCCAGGCCCGCCGGGGTGGTCGCCAGGAAGTAGCCGAGGGCCAGCAGCACGTCCATGAGGGGGCGGTGTGCCCGCATGAAGCGGCGGATGGGGCCGCGGCGCTTCTCGGTGAGCTCGGCGAAGGTCGGCCCCGGTACCTCCGGACCCTCCCCCTGCGGTTCACTGCTCATGATGCCAGCTTAGCTTTCGGGAACGGGCCGGCGGGGTGCCCGCCCGGCGGCTGCCGGGACGGGTCGAACCGCGGGTGGTGGCGGCCGTTCGTTCCGCCACCACCCGCGGTGGTCTGGTGTACCGCCGGTCCTAGACGTCGCGGCGCTGGATGACGAACAGGGTGGCCAGCAGTGGGATGAGCGCCCACAGCCCCAGCGTCAGGCCCGCCTGCCAGTGTTCGAGCCCGCCGTCCGGGGCGACGGTGGCGATGAGGTTGCTGTAGGCGGCATCGGGCAGGAACCGCTTGGCATCGCTGATGAAGTCGTTGGCGAAGAAGCTCAGCACCATCGGCAGCACGAAGATGATGCCGACCAAGGTGACGATCGCGCCGGCGGAGTTGCGCAGCAAACCGCCCAGCGCCATGCCCAACAGCGCCACGACGGCCACGTAGGCGGCGCCGAACCACAGATTGCGCTGGAATGCCTCGGAGGCCAGGTCCTGCTCCATCGAGTAGCTGGAGAGGATCGGGGTGATTACCAGGGCCGAGATGAGCGTGGAGACCACGGTGACGACGACGGCCATCACGGCGACCAGGAGTGCCTTGGCCAGCACCACGGGGAACCGCTTCGGCACGGCGGAGAAGGTCGCCCGGGCCATTCCGGTGGTGAATTCGGAGCTCATGACCAGCACGGCCAGGGACCCGACGATCAGCTGGGCGAGCATGATGCCGGAGGAGGCGATCGAGTCGGCCATGCCGGAGGGGTCCCCGCCCATGGCCGCCGCGGCCTCCGGGTCGTTGGCCATGGACTCTGTCATGGAGCCGATCCCCCATGCGGCCAGGGCGCCGATCCCGACCATGACCGCCAGGGTCGTCAGCAGCAGGACCAGCGAGGAGGGGACGGTGGAGAACTTGCGGTACTCGGCGGCCAAGGTCCGCCCGAAGGAGGTCCCCTTGCCGGTGGTGGTGCGCGCCCGCGGGGACGTTTGCGCCGTGTGGGTGTCGGTGCTCATTTGCTGGCCCGCCTTCCGGGTTCACGGGGTGCTTCGGGACCGGCCACGGGGCCGGAGTGGTATTCGACCTCGTCCCGGGTCATGTCCATGTAGGCGTCCTCGAGGGAGGCCTGCAGCGGGGTGAGCTCGAAGACGAGCAGCCGCGCATCCAGGGCCCGCCGGGCGATGTCGCGCGGGGAGACCCCCAGTATCTCCAGGGTGTCCGGGCCCGTGGTGGTGACGGAGACCTCCGGGGCGGCCAGGGCGTTGGCCAGCTCGGCCGGCGTGTCGGTGCGCACGCGGGTCCGGGCGGCGCCGGTGCCCGAGAGGACGTCGGCCATCGGTGCGTCGGCCAGCAGGCGGCCGCGGCCGATGACGATCAGGTGGTCGGCGGTCAGCGACATCTCGCTCATCAGGTGCGAGGAGAGGAACACTGTCCGCCCCTCGGCGGCGAGGTCCTTGGCCATGTTGCGCACCCACAGCACGCCTTCGGGATCGAGCCCGTTGACCGGTTCGTCGAGGATCAGGGTGTGCGGGTCGCCCAGCAGGGCCGCGGCGATGCCCAGCCGCTGGCCCATGCCCAGGGAGAAGCCTCCGACCCGTTTGCGGGCGACGGAGGCCAGGCCGGTCAGGTCGATGACCTCGTCGACCCGGCGGTTGCCGATCCCGTGGGTGGCTGCCAGCACGCGCAGGTGGTTCCGGGCCGAGCGCGACTTGTGCACGGCCTTGGCCTCCAGCAGCGCGCCGACCTCGCGGATCGGGGCGCGGTGCCCGGCGTAGGGGCGTCCGTTGACGGTGACGGACCCCGAGCTGGGGCGGTCGAGCCCCATGATCATGCGCATGGTGGTGGATTTCCCGGCGCCGTTGGGCCCCAGGAAACCGGTGACCTTGCCGGGCTGGACGGTGAAGGAGATATCGTCCACCGCGCGTTTGGCGCCGTAGTTCTTGGCGAGAGAGGTTGCCTGGATCATGCCTTCCACGCTACGCACCGCCCCCGGCGCCGTCGCCGCCCCAGCGGATGATCTTCTCCGCCGGCGGCGTACGACTTCAGGACGACGGCGGCGACCCGGACACTGCCCTACCGGATGAGCCGCAGCGACCGCGCCCGGTCGATGGCTGCGGTGCGGGTGTCGACACCGAGCTTGGAGTAGATGTGGATCAGGTGGGTCTTCACCGTCGATTCGGAGATGAACAGCTCCCGGGCGATCTGGCGGTTGGCCAGCCCGCGGGCGAGCAGGCCCAGCAGCTCGAGCTCGCGGGGGCTCAACCCGGTGGCAGCGTTGCGGCCGGCCGGGTCCATGCGCGCGGCGACCTCGTCGGAGAGGACCCGACGGCCGCGGGCGGCATCGCCGACGGCGGCGGTGAGCCGGTCCAGGGGCGCGTCCTTGAGCAGGTAGCCGGCCGCCCCGGCGTCCAGGGCGGCTCGGATGTCGGTGTCGGAGTCGTACGTCGTGAGGATGAGCACCGGCGGTCCCCCCGCAGCGCGGATCCTCCCGGTGGCCTCCACGCCGTCCATCCCGTCCATCTGCAGGTCCATCAGGACGACGTCGATGCGTTCGCCGAGGGTCTGCAGCCGCTGCAGCTGGGCGATCGCCGTCGCCCCATCGGCTGCCTCCGCCAGCACGTGCAGGCCCGCCTGGTCGGTCAGCACCGCCTTCAGCCCGGCCCGTACCACGGGGTGGTCGTCGACCAGCAACAGGTTCAGCTCATCCATGTCCGTCCTCCAGGGCCATCCTCCAGTCCAGGGGGATCCGCACGGCCACGACCGTGCCCTCCCCTGGGGCCGATTCGATCTCGACGCTGCCGCCGAGGGCGCCGATGCGGGCGGAGAGCCCGGCCAGCCCGAACCCCGTCCCGTCGGGGCGGGGGCTGGACGGCACCGACGCGGGGTCGAAGCCGGCACCGTCGTCGTACACGTCCAGGGTGATCTCCCCGGCCAGGTAGCCCAGGCTGACCACCGCGCGGGAGGCGCCGGCGTGGGCCAGCACGTTGGCCAGGCAGGACTGGGCGGCGCGCAGCAGCGCCGACGAGACGTCGGTGGGCAGCGCCTGCGGCTCCCCGTCCTCGCGGAAGCGGCAGTCCAGCTGGCTCCCGGCGGCGCGGGCGGTGCGTTCGGTTGCCGCGCACAGCCGGGTGAACCGCCAGGCCACGGCCCCGGCGGCGGCTTCGGCGTTCCCTGCGGAGAGGCCGCGCACGAAGTCCCGGGCCTCTTCCAGGTTCTCCGACGCGGTGTCCGCCACCGTCTCCAGGCGCTCGGCGGCCAACGCGGTGTCCCCGGCCTCCAGTGCCGCCCGGGCCGAGCGGGAGACCAGCACGATGCTGGAGAGGCCCTGGGCGAGCGTGTCGTGGATGTCGCGGGCGAGCCGTTCGCGTTCGGCCAGCACGCCGGCCCGGTGCTGCTCGGTGGCCAGCGCGGTGCGGGTGCGGCGCAGTTCGTCCAGGGCCCGGCGCTGGTTCACGCCCTCCTCGTAGAGGGCCCGGTAGGCGAAGCCCATGACCACCGCGAACGCCGCGCCGACCACGGGCCCGACCGCCGCGGCCAGCGACGGCGACCCGGCGTGGGCCCACTGCGTGCCGATGACCACCGCCGTCAGGCCGCCGATGGCCAGCAGCGCGGTGCGGGTGCGCAGCAGGTGCAGGTGCAGGAAGAACAGCGGGAACGCCAACCAGCTGAAATCGGGATGCAGGGCCATCAGCGCCAGCCAGAGCACGACGACCAGTCCCAGCCACAGCCGCGGGAACCGGCCGGGATCCGGGGCCAGGCCGCGGGCGTGCCGGTTTTCCCACAGCGTGCCCAGCAGGTAGACCGCGGCGAGCACCGCGGCCAGGGCGAGCGAGCAGGCGCGCGTGGCCGGCGTCGTGTCGGTGGACAGCACGCGCACGACGCCGACGGCCAGCAGCAGCGCGAAGCCCACGTGCAGCGCGACCCGCAGCACACGCAGCACGACGCCGCCGGCGCCCGGCCCCGCCGGCGCGTTCACGTCATCCACCCCGTCCACGTCCTCCACGCTAGGGTGCAGCGGACGACGACGGATCCACCGTTTGGTGGAGAGGCTCCGACCCGTCGTGGCGCAGCGGCCGCCCAATCCAGGGCAGGCGCGGCAGCGGGTCTCGTTCGGCCCCGGCGAAGGGTCCGGCCTGCGGGTCCTCCTGGCCGACGCGGCGGACCGGATCGGTCCCCGGATCCCAGACGCTGCGCGCCACCCGGTACACGAGGTAGGCGGTGGCGGCCATGTGCCCCGCGACGGCCAGCACGTAGAAGGCCTCGGGGAAGGTGTTCTGCGCCTTGACGTCGGTGCTGCCGGAGTAGAGGTACATCCAGATGGCCCAGAAGTGCAACGCCTCGACCAGCTGCCAGGCCAGGAAGTCGCGCCACCGCGGCCAGGCCAGCGCGGCCAGCGGGACCAGCCAGACGACGAATTGCGGGGAGTAGACCTTGTTGAACAGGACGAAGGCAGCCACCACCAGGAACAGCAGCGAGGCCACCCGTGGACGCCGGGGTGCCAGCAGGCCCAGCACGCAGATCCCCGCGCAGCTGCCCGCGAAGAGCCAGAACCCGGCGACGTTGATCACCTCCGGGGTGAATTGCGGCGCACCGGGCAGCACCGAGGCGGTGACGTTCCAGGCATGCCACAGCGAGGACAACCCGGCCCCGCGGTCGCGGGTGAACTCCAGGAAGTAGCTCCACGAGGCGAAGTTGGCGAGCATGAAGGGCAGGTTCACCACCAGCCAGGCGCCGGCGGTGCCCGCCCCGACCAGCAGCAGCGGTCGCCACCGCCCGGTCCGCAGGGCCAGCACCAGCACCACGCCCAGGAACAGGATCGGATACACCTTCATCGAGGCGCCCAGCCCGATGAGGATCCCGGCTAGCAGCGGCCA
>DATNBS010000124.1:0-5988 GCA_035571895.1 Arthrobacter sp.
TGGCGGGTCGTCCAGGGCGTGCGGTAGGCGGGGTAGTCGCTCATGGGCTCGAGCCTATCGGTCCCGCCGGGGACCTCAGCGCAGCAGCCGCCAGGCGGTGCCCTCGTCGACGACCAGGTCGGTCATCAGCCGTCCCTCCAGCGCCCCGCGCAGCGCCCCCAGCTTGCCGCGTCCGGCGACCACCGCCAGGCGTTGCGGGATGCGGCGCAGGTCGGCCAGCCGCGGTCCGGTGGAGCGCTCGTTCATGGCGATGTCGTCGTCGCTGCCGTCGCTGCGGTAGAACACCGTGGCCACGTCACCGACGACCCCCTGCTCGCGCAGGGCACGGGCCTCCTGGGTGCTGACGTAGCCTCCGCGGTAGATCTGGCTGGGCACTGCCGCGTCGATCGAGCCCAGGCCGAAGATGGCCAGGCGGATCTCCCGGTGGGTGTCCAGCACGCGGACCACCGAGCGTTCCTGCCACATCGCGGCCCGGGTTTCGGCCCGGTCGAAGAAGGCGGGGACCGGGAATTGCTCCACGCGCGCGGTGAAGGCCGTGCCGAACCTGAACAGGATGTCGCTGGCGTAGGAGATGCCGGTGGTCAGCGGGTTGGCGGCCCCGTTGAGCTGGACGAACACGGTGTCGTGGGTGGGCTTGTGCACCAGGTGCTTGCTCAGCGCGCTCAACGTCGACCCCCACGCCAGCCCCACTGTCATGCCGGAGGAGATCAGCGGCTGCACCACGTGGGCGGCGTGCGCGGCGACGCGTTCCAGCACCTCGGCCTCGCCGAGGGACCCGTCGGTGGGGACCACCTGGGCGCGCACGCCGTACCGGGCCTCGAGGTCGCGGACCAGCGACGTCGCCCGCCCCCGTGGGGGGTCCAGCTCGATCTTCACCAGCCCGGTGCGTTTGGCCAGCGAAAGCAGGCGGGAGACCGTGGAACGCGAGACGCCCAGGTCCCGGGCGATGGCCTCCATGGTCAGGTCCTGCACGTAGTAGAGCTGGGCCGCCCGCAGTGCGTCGCGCTCGCGCCGGTCGGCCCCGCGGCGGGGGGCGCTGTGCACGTTCGGTTCACCGTTCGGCCCGCTCCAGTCGTCGTGATCCCCGCCACTGCCCATGGTCCACCCTCCGTTCTGCACATATGTGCAATCCAATTGACTGCAATGTTCCGTCATCACCAGACTACTGGGCAGAACCCCGATTCCGGGGACACCAGCACCACCGCGCAGCAAAGGACCGATCCGAGTGCAATCCACACAAGCCACCCGTCCCGCCGTCGCCGCCCTCCGCGACCGCCCCCAGGCCCAGGTCCTCGTCGTCGGCGGCGGCATCAACGGCGTCGCGACCTTCCGCTACCTCGCCCTGCAGGGCATCGACGTCGCCCTGGTCGAACGCGGCGACTACTGCCAGGGTGCCTCCGGCGCGTCCTCCCACATGATCCACGGCGGCATCCGCTACCTGGAGAACGGGGAATTCCGCCTGGTCCGCGAATCCGTCCAGGAACGCAACACCCTGCTGGCGATCGCCCCGCACTACGTCAAGCCGCTGCGCACCACCATCCCCATCTTCTCCACGTTCTCCGGCATCCTCAGCGCCCCCGCCCGATTCCTGACCCACCGCAACTCCAAGCCCCAGGAACGCGGCGCGCTGCTGATCAAGGCCGGGCTGCTGATGTACGACGCCTTCGCCGGCTCCGGACGCCTCACCGAACGGCACCGTTTCCACGGCCGGCGCCGCGCCCTGGCCGAGCTGCCCGCCCTGCGACCCGACGTGAAGTACGCGGCCACCTACTTCGATGCCTCCGTCCACAACCCCGAGCGGCTGACCCTGGACGTGCTGCACGACGGCCTGGCCGCCAACCCCGACTCCCGCGCCTCCAACTACCTCTCCCTGGTCTCCGAGCACGACGGCGTGGCCCGGCTGCGCGATGAGCTCACCGGGGAGGAATTCGGCTTCACGGCACCGGTCATCGTCAACGCCACCGGGGCCTGGGTCGATGCGACCAACGACGCGCTGGGCCAGCCGAGCTCCTTCATGGGCGGGACGAAGGGCTCGCACATCGTGCTGGACAGCCCGGAGCTGCTCGCCGCCTGCGGGGGACGGGAGATCTTCTTCGAACACAGCGACGGGCGCATCGTACTGGTCTACCCCCTGGGGGACCGGGTGCTGGTGGGCACCACGGACATCGACGCCGACATGTCCCAGCCGGCGCGCTGCACCCCCGAGGAAGTCGACTACTTCTTCGACCTCATCAACCACGTCTTCCCGGGCGTCGCCGTCGCCCGAGACGAGATCGTCTACCGGTTCTCGGGCGTGCGGCCCCTGCCGCGCCACGACGACACCCAGCCGGGCTTTGTCTCCCGCGACTACCGCGTCGAGAAGCGCAGCGGAGCCCACGGTACGACCACGCTCAGCCTGGTTGGCGGCAAGTGGACCACCTTCCGCGCCCTCGGCGAACAGCTGGGTGGCGAGGTACTCGCGGTCCTAGGGCGCACCGCCGGACCTGATACCAGCGCCCTGGCCATCGGGGGCGGAGTCGACTACCCGCGCAACGACGTGGAACGCGAACAGTGGATCACCGCACGGTCCCACCGGGCCACGCGCGACCGGCTGGGCGTGCTGCTCGAACGGTACGGCACCCGCGCCGACGAGGTCCTGGACGCCGCCGGCCCGTCCGACACACTGCTGCGCCACTGCACCGAACTCAGCGTCGACGAACTCGCCCACATGGCGCGCCGGGAACAGGTCGGACGCCTGGTGGACGTGTTCATCCGCCGGACCTCGCTGGCCTTCCGCGGCCTCGTCACCGCCGACCTGGTCGGCGAGTGCGCCGACCTCGTGGCCCCGGTGCTCGGCTGGGATGCCGACCGGACCGCGGCCGAACGCGCCGACACCCTCCGGGTCCTGTCCGAAGAACACGGCGTGGACTTCACCCCGGCGGCCGCCTAGCCGCACCTCCGCCGGGTGGGCGGCCGCCCACCCGGCCCCACGATTTCCGCACCGGCCCGGGCCGGAGAGCCGGAATGCCGCGGGAGCACGACACGATGCCCCGCATCACCACTCAACCTAGGAGTCAACGATGTCTCTGCAAGCGTTCAGCGCCGAAGCACTCGGCACGATGCTACTCATGCTGCTCGGCTGTGGCGTGGTCGCCAACGCCGCGCTCGCCAAGGCCAAGGGAAACAACGGCAATTTCCTGATGGTCAACTTCGGCTGGGGGCTGGGCGTCTTCGCCGGTGTCTGGGTGGCGGCGACTTCGGGGGCCCACCTGAACCCGGCGGTCACCGTCGGGCTGCTGGTCAACCCCCATGTCACAGAGTACGCACCGGGCATCGACAAGACGTTCGCGAACACGCTGCTCTACTTTGCCGCCCAGATGATCGGGGCGTTCCTCGGCGCCTGCCTGGCCTACCTCTCCTACAAGCAGCATTTCGACGCCGAAGAGGACCCGGCGGCAAAACTCGGTGTCTTCTCCACCGGACCGGCGATCCGCAGCAAGGGCTGGAACCTACTGACCGAAATCATCGCGACCTTCGTCCTCGTGTTCGTTATCGCCGGATTCGGCTTGACGCCCAACGGGCTGGGCCCCTTGGCGGTCGCCCTGCTCGTGGTCGGCATCGGCGCCTCCCTGGGCGGGCCCACGGGCTACGCGATCAACCCCGCCCGTGACCTGGGTCCCCGCATCGCCCATGCGGTGCTGCCCATCAAGGGCAAGGGACCCAGCGACTGGAGCTATGCCTGGGTACCCGTGGTCGGACCGCTGATCGGCGGCGCCCTGGGCGGCTTGGTGGGAGCAGCGCTCTTCGCCGGCCTCTAGGTCCGGCCCCGCGGTATCCGGGCCAGGCCCGGACGCCATCGTCCGATCCAGCATCACCATCACGAAGGCAGGCACCATGGCACAACACATCATCGCCATCGACCAGGGCACCACGAGTTCGCGGGCCATCATCTTCGACCACGACGGGGCCATCGTCTCCGTCGGGCAGAAGGAACACGAGCAGATCTTCCCGAAGGCCGGGTGGGTCGAGCACGACGCCACGGAAATCTGGACCAATGTCCGCGAAGTCGTCGGCAGCGCCCTCTCCAAGGCCAACCTGACCCGGCACGACATCGCCGCGGTCGGCATCACCAACCAGCGCGAGACAACCGTCGTCTGGGACAAGAACACCGGTCAACCCGTGTACAACGCCATCGTCTGGCAGGACACCCGGACCCAGAACATCGTCGACGAACTTTCCGCCGACGGCGGTGGGGACCGGTACAAGGACCGCGTAGGCCTGCCCCTGGCCCCCTATTTCTCCGGCACCAAGATCAAGTGGATCCTGGACAACGTCGAGGGGGTGCGCGAGCGCGCCGAGGCGGGCGACCTGCTCTTTGGCAACACCGATACCTGGGTGACCTGGAACCTCACCGGCGGCACCGACGGCGGCATCCACATCACCGATGTCACGAACGCGTCCCGCACGATGTTCATGGACCTCGAGAAGCTGACGTGGGACGAGGGGATCCTGGCCGACTTCGGGGTCCCGGTCTCGATGATGCCCCGGATCAGGTCCTCCTCGGAGGTCTACGGCACCGTCCACACCAACCAGCTGCTGCGCGAGGTGCCGGTCGCCGGCATCCTCGGAGACCAGCAGGCCGCCACCTTCGGGCAGGCGGCATTCCGGGCCGGCGAGGCGAAGAACACCTATGGCACCGGTTGCTTCCTGATCTTCAACACCGGGGAGGAGATCGTGAAGTCCTCCAATGGCCTGCTCACCACCGTGGCCTACCAGGTGGCCGGCGAGAAGCCCGTGTATGCGCTGGAGGGCTCGATCGCGGTGGCCGGGTCGCTCGTGCAGTGGCTGCGGGACAACATCGGCATGATCTCCTCCGCCGCCGAGGTCGAGGATCTCGCGGCGCAGGCGGAGAACAACGGCGGGGTCTACATCGTCCCGGCCTTCTCCGGCCTGTTCGCCCCCTACTGGCGTCCCGATGCCCGTGGCGCCATCGTCGGGCTCACCCGCTTCGCCAACCGCTCCCACATCGCCCGGGCCGCCATGGAGGCCACCGCATTCCAGACCCGCGAGGTCCTCGACGCCGTCAACGCCGACGCCGGGGTGCCGCTGACCGAACTGCGGGTCGACGGCGGCATGGTCGCCAATGCCGGGCTCATGCAGTTCCAGGCCGACGTGATCGGCGTCCCGGTCGTGCGCCCGGAGATCATCGAGACGACGGCGCTGGGAGCCGCCTACGCGGCAGGGCTGGCCGTGGGCTTCTGGAAGGACCGCGACGAGCTGCGCAGCAAGTGGGCCGAAGACACCCGGTGGGAGCCGGCCATGGCGCAGGAGGAACGCGGGCGCCAGCTGCGGCTGTGGAAGAAAGCCGTGACGAAGACCTTCGACTGGGTCGACGACGACGTGCAGTAGGGCTCCCGGTGCCCCCTCCGGGCCCCGCCACCCTGCGGTGGCGGGGCCCGGGCGTGCTGTAGACTGGCCCCATGTCAGCAGTCCTACGTCTTTCCTAGCCGGGAACATCTCCCCGGCTGCCCCTTGCATGCCAAGGGGCTTTTTCGTGTTCGGCTTCCGCGACCGGCCCCCGGTGGACCGGCGGTGGACGCCGGAACTGCTTGACCCACCACTTCGGCACAACCAGAAGGCGAACACATCGTGAGCACAGAGGCACCCGGAACCCCGGACACCGGCACCAGCTACAGCTTCAGGGACCTTGAAGCCCGGTGGGAGCCCGTGTGGGAGGAACTGGGGGTCTTCACCCCGAAGGACGACGGCTCGGCCGAGCGCCGCTACGTGCTGGACATGTTCCCCTACCCGTCCGGTGACCTGCACATGGGCCATGCCGAGGCCTTCGCCATGGGCGACGTCGTGGCCCGCTACTGGCGCCAGCTCGGATACGACGTGCTCCATCCCATCGGCTGGGATTCCTTCGGCCTGCCCGCCGAGAACGCCGCGATCAAGCGCAACGCCCACCCCTCGGAGTGGACCTACGCCAACATCGACACCCAGGCCGCC
>DATNBS010000125.1:0-8802 GCA_035571895.1 Arthrobacter sp.
GGGTCACCCCGTTCTCGATGCCGCGCAGGCCCATGAAGGCGTTGCGGTTCTCGACCACCATGCCCTCGCTGTCGGCCTCGACGACGAAGGCGCTGATCCCGCCGGGGACCTCCGTTCCGTCGGGCCCGGCATGGGGCAGCACGCGGGCCATGACCACGACCAGCTCGGCCACGGCACCGTTGGTCGTCCACAGCTTGGCCCCCTCCAGCACGTAGGAGTCCCCGTCCTCGGACCGCGTCGCCGTGGTGCCCAGCCTGGCCGGGTCCGAGCCGACGTCGTTCTCGGTGAGCAGGAACGCGGTGATCGCCCCTGCGGCGCAGCGGGGCAGGAACCGTTGTTTCTGCTCCGCGGTGCCGAACATCTTCACCGGTTCGGGCACCCCGATGGACTGGTGGGCCGAGACCAGGGCCCCGATGCTCGGGCTGATCGTGCCCAGCAGCATCAGCGCCCGCCCGTAGTAGGCCAGCGACAACTCCAGGCCGCCGTACTCGAGGGGGATCTTCATCCCGAAGACCCCCAGGTCGGCCATCGTGGCGATGTACTCGTCGGGGATGCGCGCCTCGCGTTCGATGCGCCGGCCGTCGAAATGCACGACTGCGGCACGCAGCTTCTCCAGAAAGGCCTCCCCGCGCGCCGTCTCCTCGGGGGAGGGGCGGGGGTGCGGCTGGATGAGTCCGAAGTCCACCCTGCCCAGGTAGAGGCCCTGGGCGAAGCTGGGTCGGTCCGTGCCGGCGTCCCGCGCGGCCTCGGCCACCGCCCGGGCCGTCTTCTCGTCGATGCTGGTGCTCTGATCGGTGGCGCCCATGGACACTCCCCTGTGACCTCGGCGTGCCGCCGGCCGCGCGGTACACCGGTACCGGGACCGCCGCAGGACGGGGCCCACACGCTGTCCCCCTAGGCTACGCTGCCCGGGCAAGGGGTGCCCCGGTGTGCTCGGCCACACCGACCCCGCGCTCCGGGTGGCACGAAACCGCATGTGAGATCATGGGACCCATGACCGAAACCCGCTGGCTGTCGCCCGAGGAACGCGAATGCTGGCTGGCCCTGATGGCCGTGTCGATGCAGCTGCCGAGCCTGCTGGACAGCGACCTGCACCGGCAGGCGAGGATCACGCTCTTCGACTACAACGTCCTGGCCATGCTCTCCGAGGCCGACGACCACCTGCTGCCCATGAGCGAGCTGGCCGGACGCACGAACTCCTCGCTGTCCCGCCTGAGCCACGTCGTCAAGAAGCTCGAGGGCCGCGGTTGGGTCGAACGCTCGCAAAGCCCCGTGGATGCCCGGGTCACCGTGGCGCACCTGCGCGACGAGGGCATGGAGATGCTGGTGGGCCTGGCCCCCGAGCACGTGGCCTCGGTGCGCCGGATGATCTTCGACGGGCTGAGCGAGGAGGACGTCGCCGACCTGGCCCGGATCGGCCGCAAGGTCGTGGCCCGCATGGACCCGGAGCACTGGATCTTCCGCTGACCAGCCCGTCCGCAGGTCCTGGGGCCGTCCCGGGTGGGGCCACGGCGAGCCGCCCCGGAACCGGGGCCCCGGCGTCGTACCCGGCATTTTGGTTTCGGCCCCCCGGGGATTAGGATGGTATCGCGTTAAGTCGCGCGCTCGTCGTGGCGTGCCCCGCCAGGGGCAGGCCGTTCCGGGGGCGTGGTTACCCGTAAACCGAATAACGCGGACCAGCCGAGTAGGGAAAAATGCTCAACCGGGACGCTGTATTCACCGTCTTTCGCGCAAGTAAGGCGCTTCGGTTGGTTCTCACCCAGCCTGGTTACCTTCGCACGTCGCAGTAATAACGGTGTCACAACTGGTGGCGGGACTCTTCAACGCAGGTTCAGGGGCAGCAACACCGCGCTGTGGCCTGTTTTATCGAGTACCGCCAATATTTACTACTACTGAGGAGTGATCATGGCAGCTGTATGCCAGGTGACCGGTGCAGTTCCGAACTTCGGACACAGCATCTCCCACTCGCACCGCCGCAACAAGCGTCGGTTCGATCCGAACATCCAGAAGAAGCGCTACTGGGTTCCGTCCCTGCGCCGCAATGTCACGCTGACCCTGTCGGCCAAGGGCATCAAGACCATCGACGTCCGCGGCATCGACCGCGTGGTCGCCGACCTGCTGGCGAAGGGTGTGAAGCTCTAACATGGCAAAAGCACAGGATGTACGCCCCATCATCAAGCTGAAGTCGACTGCCGGGACCGGGTTCACCTACGTGACCCGCAAGAACCGTCGTAACAACCCGGACCGCATGGTCCTGAAGAAGTACGACCCGGTTGTCCGCAAGCACGTCGAATTCCGAGAGGAGCGCTAAACACATGGCTAAGAAGTCCAAGATTGCTCGCAACGAGCAGCGCAAGGTCATCGTGGAGCGCTACGCCGCGAAGCGTGCCGAGCTGAAGAAGACCCTGGTCGACGAAAACGCGACCGACGAGGCCCGCGAAGAGGCCCGCCTGGGCCTGCAGAAGCTGCCCCGCAACGCCTCCCCGGTGCGCGTGCGCAACCGCGACTCGATCGACGGCCGCCCGCGCGGCACGTTCCAGAAGTTCGGGATCTCCCGTGTCCGCTTCCGCGACATGGCCCACCGTGGCGAACTTCCGGGCATCACCAAGTCGTCCTGGTAACCAGCCGTCCTGGCAACCACCAGCGGTTTTCCCCGAGGGTCCCTTCCGGCAACGGAGGGGGCCCTCGGGCGTTAACGGCCGGGCACCGCCCGACGGGCTACTTCGTCGGCGCCACCAGCCAGGCCCAGAGGCGGCGCCAGCGGCCGGGCCGGACCGCCGGCTCCTCCGGTGGGGCAACGGCGCACGGGGCGGGGCCGGCCGCGGTGCGGCGCTGACGCCAGCGGTCGACTTCCACGTCGGGATCGCGCAGGGCGGTGATGACCGGTGGGCCGCCGAGGAGTTGGCGGCGGGCCTCGCGGATGCGGGCGTTGAAGTCGGTGACCGCCTCGCGGACCTGGGCTTCCACGGGCAGGGCGTCGAGGGTGTCATCCAGGGCGGCGTCCTCGGTCCGCAGCAGCAGGGCCGGGGGCCCCACCCCGCTGATCTGCTCGCGCTGCATGAGCGACTTCAGCCACCAGTCGGGATCGGTGGAGGAGAGCGACGGAAGCGGCTTGCCGGCGTAGGCCAGTTGGTCGAAGTCGCCGCGGGCGATCGCCCGGTCGATGCTGGGGTTGGCGATCTCCCAGGCCTCGTCGGTGGCATGGAAGACCGGCGGCGCCTCCGCAGGGCCCTGTGCGGCGATGCCGGCCTCGCCGGCCCGGGCGCGGAAGGCCGCCCCGGAACGCTGTTCGTAGTCGTCCACCGGCGGCGGCGCCTGGTCGGCGTCGTGGGCGTCGCGGTAGCGGGCCGCGTGCAGACGCGCGGCATCGTGCTCGGGGGAGGGCATTTGTCCCATGGTGGCCACCACCTCGCATCGGGCTCCCCGGCCAGAATAGCGGCCCCTTCACGGGGTCCTCAAGGTCCATGTCCCCTGCGGGCGCAACCAGCCGCCCCGGCCAGGAAAACGGCCAGCAGCACCCGAAAACCGCCAAAATCCGGGGAAAAACCAAAAAATTCCAGCCAAACACCGTGAAACTGGGCGTGTCAGTCGGTGGGGGCTGGTAGTTTCCTTCTCAGTAGTCCCCGCAACCGCAGGGCAACCCGGCCGGATTCGGCCGGGCAGATGACAGTCCAGGAGGAAAAACATTGGCTTTGAATCGTAGTGAACTCGTTGCAGCTGTCGCCGAGAAGACGGGCAACTCCCAGGTGGCCGTGAACGCCGTGCTGGATTCGGTCTTCGAGACCTTCGTCGAGCAGGTCTCCCAGGGCGAGAAGGTGTCCATCCCGGGCTGGCTCGCCGTCGAGCGCACCGACCGCGCCGCCCGCACGGGCCGCAACCCGCAGACCGGAGAGAGCATCCAGATCCCGGCCGGCCACTCCGTGAAGCTGACCGCCGGCTCCAAGCTGAAGGCCGCGGTCTCCAAGAAGTAGATCCCCGTTCGTGGATCCGAGGGTCCGTTCCGCTACCGGCGGAACGGGCCCTCGTTCCTTTCTGCCGTGGGGCCCCGGCGAAGGGTTCTACCTGGCGTAGAATTGCAGGTGCGCGCGCCCGGCCCCGGCTCCCGACCCGATGGCCGCCGTCCCCGCCGGGCAGCCCCTCGGACCAGAAGGAAGAGCATGCACCCCTCCACAGTTCCCGCCAGCACGGCCCAGGCTGTTCCGGCCGCCACACGGCCCGGCCTCGGCGCGGCGAGCCGGGCAGTCCTGTCCGCAGCCGCCGCGGCCCTGCTGACCGCACTGGCCCTCGTGGCCGCCCCGACGGCCTCGGCCCACGATTCGCTCATCGGAACCACCCCCGAGAACGGGGCCACGGTCACCGGGACGCTGGACTCCGTGGAGCTCAGCTTCAGCGGCCAGCTCAAGCCGATCGGGAGCGAGGTCAGCCTCGAGGATGCCCAGGGGGTGCAGCACGACGCCGAGGCCTCCGTCAGCGGCAACGAGTTGACCGTCGATTTCGGGCAGGCCCTGCCCGCCGGCAGCTACACGCTCACGTGGCGCGTCGTCTCCAGCGACGGCCACCCGATCGAGGGGAGCAGCACCAACCAGAAGGCCCTCGGCTTCACCGTGGACGAAGGCGCCGCGACGACGCCCAGCAGCTCGTCCGCCCCCTCCAGCCGAGCGCCCGCCACCGCCTCGACGGCGCCCGGGACCGACCAGGGCCAGCCCTCCATGACCGGTTCGGCACCAGCCTCCCAGCAGGACGATGCCGCCGGCGGCCTGCCGACCGCTGCCCTCTGGATCATCATCGCCGTGGCGGTCGTCGCGGCCGCAGTGATCGTCTTCGCCAAGGCCCGCCGCCAGGGCGCTGGCGACCAGTAGCCGGGAGGCAGGGCGCCAGCGGGCGTGAGCCGGGCCACCGGCACCGTCCGCGGCCGGCCCGAAGTGAGAGAATGAAAGGCATGGAAGCAGGGTTGAAGCAGTGAGTCGCAGCGTATTGTCCGGCCGGGACGCGGCTGCGCCGACGCCCCCCGCCCCCGCGTCGCCCGACGCGCGCCGGGGAACCTCGCGGCTATGGCAGATCCTGCTGATTCCCGCCATCCCCGTCGCCTTGCTCGTCCTGGTCATTGCCCTCGAGTTCTCCGGGGCCGCGCAGGGCACCGAACTCGGGGACCCCGGGGCCTTCACCCGCTGGTCGCTGCCCATCGCCACCCTGATCCACCACACCTCCATGGCCGTGGCCATTGGTGCCCTGGTGTTCGCCGCGACCGTGCTGCCCCGCTCGACGAAGCCTCACCGTGCCCGCAAGGGAGCCCACGACACCGACGGAGGTGCCGAACACCCGGCTTTCGCCCGGGCCATGAACGTGGCGGCCGGGGCCGCCATCGTGTGGACGCTCGCCGCGGTCGCCGTGCTGGTCCTGACCTTCTCCGATGTCGCCGGCCTCCCGCTCTCCCTGGATGCGGCCTATACGGATTCGATGAAGGACTACATCCTGAACATCTCGCTGGGCCAGGCCTGGTCGTGGATGATCGTCATCGCCGCCGTGGTGAGCTCCCTGGCCTTCGTGGTCCGTTCGCCCGTCGGCGTGGGGCTCAGCGCGGTGTTCTCCCTGTTCGGCATCATCCCGCTCTCGCTGATCGGCCACGCGGCCGGCGGCGACGACCACTGGGGCGCCACGAACGCCATCCTGCTGCACCTGTTCGGGATCTGCCTGTGGGTCGGCGGCATCGCCGTGCTGGCCTGCGTCGCCCCGTTGCTCGGGGCGGCAGCCCCGGGACGCTACCGCTCCACGCGCCCGGTGCTGGCCGGCGTCGTCCTCCAGCGCTTCTCCGGCCTGGCCACCATCGCGTTCTTCACGGTCTTCGCCTCCGGGGTGATCAGCGCGATGGTCCGCATGGACCACTGGTCCCAGATGCTCAGCGGCTACGGCGTCCTGGTGATGGTCAAGGCCGTGCTGACGCTGGCACTGGGTGCCCTGGGACTGGCCCACCGGCAGTGGGCCGTCCCGCGGCTGCTCACCGGGACGGCGTCGGCGACGGCGACCGCCTGGCGCATCGTCGCCGGGGAAACGCTCCTCATGGCTTCCACCATGGCGGTGGCGACCGCCCTGGCGCGCACGCAGCCCCCGATCCCCGAAGTGCTTCCCCCCGAGGCCACTCCCGCGCGCATCCTCACCGGCTACGACCTGCCCCCCGAGCTGGTGCCCTCCAGCTGGCTGACGGTCTGGCGGGTGGACTGGCTGTGGCTGGCCGTCATCATCTTCCTGGCAGTCGCCTACCTCAAGGGCGCGCACACGTTGCGCCGCCGCGGCGACTCCTGGTCGGTGCCGCGCACCGTGTCCTGGTTCGTCGGGCTGGCGGCGCTCTACTACATCACCTCGGGTGCCCCGGCCGTCTACGGCCAGGTCCTGTTCTCGATGCACATGGTCGGGCACATGGCGCTGACCATGGTCGTGCCGTTCTTCCTGGTCCTCGGGATGCCGATGACCCTGGCGCTGAAGGCCCTGCCCAGCCGCACCGACGGCACGCGGGGACCCCGCGAATGGCTCTTGGCAGGCATCCACTCGTGGTTCTCCAAGATCGTCACGCACCCCATCTTCGCCGGGGTGAACTTCGCCGGGTCGATCATCCTGTTCTACTCGACCGACCTGTTCCACTTCGCGATGGCCGAGCACACCGGACACGAGCTGATGAACCTGCACTTCGTGCTCACCGGCTACATCTTTGCCCTGAACATGATCGACGGGGACCCCCTGCCGCGCCGTGCCCTACCCCATCCGGCTGGTGCTGCTGCTGGCCACGATGAGCTTCCACGCGTTCTACGGCGTCTCGCTCATGGGCAGCGAACAGCTGATCCAGGCCAGCTGGTTCGGCAACATGGGCCGGCCCTGGGGCATCTCGCCCCTGGAGGACCAACGCCTCGGCGCCGGCGCCATGTGGGGGATCGGCGAGGTGCCCACGCTGATGCTGGCGCTCGGGGTGGTGTTGACGTGGAGCCGCTCCGACTCCCGGGAAGCCGCCCGGAGCGACCGCCAGGCCGAACGCGACAACGACGCCGAACTGGAGGCGTACAACGCGATGTTCTCGCAGCTGAAGGAACAGGACCGGAGGATCGAGCGCAGTGGCCGCTAAGCCCCCGGGCAGGACACCGCCCCCCGGCGTCCGCTCCCAGAAGACGGCCCTGCTCGTCGCGCGCTGGCTGGCCCTGCTGGTGGTCATCATCGCCATCGTCATCGCCGTGACCAGCTGCAGCTCCGCCGACGACGGGCAACAGGCGGCGTCCTCCAACCCCCACGGCGCATCCGGATCCGCTTCACCGGGGAGCGCGGCAGCACAGGATCCTGCCGCTCAGGACCCCTCGGCACAGAGCCCGGCGCCAACGGGACCGTCGGCGGAGGCCGTCGCCGCCGGCATCCAGCGCGCCACCTCCTACAACTTCACGCTCGCGGCCGTCGCCACCGCGCAGGACCTGGAGGCACTACGCGCCGCGCCCCAGGACACGTTGGAGGGGGCCACCGTGGATCCGGCCGGCTGCCGCACCGCCGTCCAGCAGCTGAACTGGTCCCCGGCGCAACTCGGCCAGGACGCGGCCCGCACCGACTTCGCCGCCCAGGGGGTGGAGGCGACCGGCTCGATCGAGGTCGCCCGGATCACCGACCGGGCCGCCCTGGAGGACCACTACGCGACCGTGGAGCAGATGCTGGGCGACTGCGCCGACGTGACCCTGTCGATCTCCGGGTCCGATGTCCCGTTGCGCAGCACGGCTCCGAAGGTGCAGTCGAAGGACGTCGACTCGGCACTGCTATGGAGCCGGGCCTCGCAGGGCAGCGACCTGCAGCAGCAGGCCCTGGTGCTCATCGGCGAGCGGAACGGCCATGTCGCCATGGTCTCGTTCATCGCCACCAGCGGGCTCGACGACGGGAAGTTCGCCCAGATGGCCGAGGGCATCCTCACCGCCACCCTGGACGACCTCGCCTGAGCCGTCGTCGTACGCCGTCATCCGTCCGCGGGACGGGAACATTCCCGTCCATAATGGGGTTGAGACCCTTACGTCAGCCGACAACCCACGGGAGCCGTTTCATGAGTGCAGATTCCACCGCCACCGAGTCCGTCCGGGCCGCCTACAAGGTGCGGGCCTCCGACCTGGTGGGCCGCAATTGGCTGAACACCGGGGGCAGGCAACTGGGGCTGGGCGACCTGCGCGGCAAGATCGTCATCCTGGATTTCTGGACCTTCTGCTGCATCAACTGCCTGCACGTGCTCGATGAGCTGCGCCCGCTGGAGGAGAAGTACTCCGACCTGCTGGTCATCGTCGGCGTCCACTCCCCGAAGTTCGAGCACGAGGCCGACCCCGTCGCGCTCGCGGCGGCCGTCGAGCGCTACGAGATCGCCCATCCCGTGCTGGACGATCCCGAGCTGGACACTTGGCAGGCCTATTCGGCGCGGGCCTGGCCGACCCTGGTGGTCGTGGACCCCGAGGGCTACATCGCCGCCCACCTCTCCGGCGAGGGCCATGCCGCGGGCCTGGAGTCCCTGGTCGAGGAACTGGTGGCCGAACACGAGGCCAAGGGCACGCTGAACCGCGGCGACGGCCCGTACGTTGCCCCGCCGGCCCGCGAGGGCGACCTGCGCTTCCCCGGCAAGGTCCTGGCCCTGGCCGACGGCACCTTCCTGGTCGGGGACTCCGGGCACCACCGCCTGGTCCAGCTCGACGGCGACCTGTCCACCGTGATCCGCACCATCGGCTCGGGGGAGCGCGGCCACGCCGACGGCACCGCCGGGACCGCGGCGTTCAACGAACCCCAGGGCCTGGCCCTGCTGCC
>DATNBS010000126.1:0-11528 GCA_035571895.1 Arthrobacter sp.
GTCCGAGATGTGCCCGACGCGCAGGACTTCCGCCTCTGCGCGACCACGCCCAATCCCGAATGGATCCACCGCTCCGTCATGTACCAGGTGTTCCCGGACCGCTTCGCCCGCTCCACGGGCGCCGCCGACCGCACGCTGCCCGACTGGGCCATCCCCGCCGACTGGGACACCAGCACCGTCATTGGCCGTGGCCCCGACACCCCCTACCAGTACTTCGGCGGCGATCTGGACGGCGTCCGGGACCACTTGGACCACCTCGAGGCAATCGGTGCCACGGTGCTGTACCTGACGCCGATGTTCCCCGCCCGGTCAAACCACCGTTACGACGCCGCCTCGTTCACCGGCATCGACCCGCTGCTTGGCGGCGACGAGGCCCTCATTCGACTCGTCGAAGAGGTCCACGCCCGGGGGCTTCGGGTAGTGGGGGACTTGACCGCCAACCACTCGGGCGACGCCCACGAATGGTTCCGTGCCGCCTACCGCACCCCGGACGCCCCCGAATCCGATTTCTACTACTTCAGCGAAGCGAACACGCGCTACCTGGCCTGGCTCGGCGTCGAATCCCTGCCCAAATTCAACTGGCGCTCCCCAGGACTACGCGACCGGTTCATCCTGGCTGATGACTCGATGGTCGCCCGCTGGCTGCTGCCGCCCTTCAACCTGGACGGCTGGCGGATCGACGTCGGAAACATGACCGGCCGTGCCGGCGCCGACGACTTCAACCACGAAATCGCCGCCCTCATCCGCGACCGGATCCACACCATCAACCCGCAGGCCCTCCTCATCGCCGAATCGACCTCCGACGCCGCACCCGACTTCCAAGGCGACACCTGGCAGGGGGCCATGACCTACGCCAACTTCACCCGCCCGCTCTGGGAGTGGCTGGCCCGCCCCCGGGACCCGGAGGCCGGAACGCTGAAGGACGCGCGCGGCAATACCCTCGCCCAGGGGTGGCCCGACTACTTCGGGTTGCCGCAGCGCGGACCGGACCGGATCGGGGCCGAGGACTTCCTGGCCACCCACCTGGACTTCGCGGCCGCCTTTCCCTGGCGGGTGCGGCTGGCCAACCTCAACGCCATCGACACGCACGACACCGCGCGGGCGGCCAGCGCCATCCTCCCCGGTGCCCAGCCGTTGGCCGCCGCCCTGCAGTTCACCCTCCCCGGCGTCCCGATGGTGTTCATGGGCGATGAGTTCGGACTCGAGGGGTTCAACGGCGAGAACTCGCGCACCCCCATGCCGTGGCACGACCCGTCCCGCATCCCGGCCGACCTGCGCGGCCTCTATGCCGGGCTGTCCACGTTGCGCCGCGACCACCCAGTGCTGGCCAGCGGGGGGTTGCGGTGGGTCCACGCCCGCGACGGCACGCTCGCCTTTGTCCGCGAGGGCGTTTCCGAAAGCGTGCTGGTGGTGCTGTTCCGCGACGTCGACCACCATGTGCGGATCGGCCAACCGGACGTGGGCTTTGTGGGAACCGACGGACCACGCCTGCTGTGGAGCCACGGAACCGTCACCGCCCAGCGGAAGCCCGGCACCGGCGTCGTCCTGGCAGGAGAGGCGCTTTCCGCCGCGGCCTTCGCCCTCCCCGGGCTCACGGTGCCGTGTGCGGCGCAGCGGGGCATTCCGTGAACGCGCCAACGCCTCCCGTGGCGGGCGTCCTGCTCGCCGCGGGGAACGGCTCGCGACTGGGGCGGGGGCCGAAGGCGCTGCTGCGGCGGGCCGATGGGGCAACGTTGGTCGAGTACCTGGCAGGCGTCCTGGCTGCTGGCGGGTGCACGCCGGTTGCCGTCGTGCTCGGCGCCGGGGCGGCCAGCGCCAGGACGCTGCCCGGCTTGGCGGGGTACCTGCTGGTGGAGAACGAGGGCTGGGAGCAAGGGATGGGAGGCTCGCTGCGCCGTGGACTGGACGCCGTGCCGAGCGGGCACGGTGCACTGGTCGCGCTGGTCGACCAACCGGGACTCGATGCCGCCACGGTCCGCCGGCTGCTGGCAGCCCACCGGCCCGGGCGCATCACCGCCGCCGGGTTCCGGGAGCGGGAGCCCGGCGGCGCCGCAGTGCGGCGCGGGCATCCGGTGCTCTTCGGCCCGGATGACCTGCCGGCGGTCCGGGCCGTCGCCCACGGCGATACCGGGGCGCGCGCGTACCTCGCCGGCCAGGCGGCTCGCCTGGATGTCGTGGACTGCTCCGACCGGTCCGATGGCGGCGACGTGGACGCCCCCGACGATCTGCACCGACTGGACTGACGGCCCGCGGGCGCGGACAGCCCGGGTTCCCGTTGTCGTGCGCCAGGCCTACCGGCGGGACATGCGCCACGGGACGACCCGGAGCCCCGGATTCTTTCTGGAAAAAAACTTCCATCAACCGGATTTCGTGTGTAAGCTGCGTCACAAGACCCGCTGCCTGTTCGCATGGATAACCTGGTGCGGCTCTCCCGACCCCGTCGGCCTCAACCATGCCGCAACGACGCTGCACGCGTCGCAATGGTGTCGTTGCCGAACGGGCCGGAGGAGCGTTCACCATGACCGAATCCACACACCAGACCCTTGCGGGCGCGGCCACCACGGCCATGACCGTCAACGGTAGCGAGATGTCCCTGGCGGACGTCGCCCCGCACACGACCACCCTGCAGTGGCTCCGCGGCAGCGGGATCACCGGCCCGAAGGAGGGCTGCGCGGAAGGCGAATGCGGTGCCTGCGCCGTGATGGTCGCCCGGGCCGATGGCGAAGGCGGGACACGCTGGACCTCGATCAACTCCTGCCTGGTTCCCGCCGCCGCGCTCGCCGGGCAGGAGATCTACACGGCCGAAGGACTGGCCGGCACCGAGAGGCTGCATCCCGTGCAACAGGAGATGGCCCTGCGCGGCGGCTCCCAGTGCGGCTTCTGCACCCCGGGCTTCGTCTGCTCCATGGCCGCCGAGTACTACCGCAAGGAACGGACCGGATGCGGCTGCGGGACCGGTGGCTGCGGAGCCGCCTCCACGACCTCGGACATCGTCTCCACCGCGCAGGTGGTGCCATCCGGCAACGAACTGCCCTGGTCGATCGTCGCCGACGAGGAGACCCGGCGGCTGGAGTCCTGGTTGCCGGCCCGGACCGCAGGCGAGCCCGAGGCGCAGGTCGAACCGGCGACCCGCTACGAATCGACCCCCGGGCACGAACCGGACGTCGGGCCCAACGGATTTGACCTCCACGCGCTGTCGGGGAACCTGTGCCGGTGCACCGGCTACCGGCCCATCCGGGACGCCGCCTTCGCCCTGGGGGAGGCCGATCCCTCGGATCCTCTCGCCCAACGCCGTGACCGGCCCGCCCCGGCCAGCTCGCCCGTCCGCCTCGGGACCCGGGAGAGCGCCTTCGTCCGCCCGGTTGACCTGGACGAGGCCCTGGGCCTCCTGGCCGGCACGCCGGAGGCGGTGCTGCTGGCCGGATCCACCGACTGGGGCGTCGAGCTGACGATCAAGCACCGCCGCGCCCCGCTGACCATCGCGATCGACCACTTGGACGAATTGCGCCGCTTCGAGGTCGCCGACGACCACATCGAGATCGGCGCGGCCCTGACCTTGTCCGAGGTCCAACGCCGCCTCGAGGGGGCGGTCCCGCTACTCGACGAACTCTTCCCGCTGTTCGCCTCGCAGCTGATCCGCAACGCCGCCACCATCGGCGGGAACCTCGGCACCGGCTCGCCCATCGGCGACACGGCGCCCGCCCTCCTGGCCCTCGACGCCGACCTGCTCCTTGTCTCACCGCGTGGACAGCGCACGGTCGCCCTGGCCGACTACTTCACCGGCTACCGGCAGAGCCTGCGCGCACCCGACGAGATCATCCTCGCCGTGCGCATCCCGACGCCGGTGCTGCCGCTGGGCCGCTTCTACAAGGTCGCCAAACGCAAGTTCGACGACATCTCCTCGGTCGCGGTGGCCATTGCCGCCCGCGTGACCGACGGGACCATCACCGAGATCCGCATCGGCGTGGGCGGCGCCGCCGCCACGACGATCCGCGCCCGGAACACCGAAGCGGCCCTCATCGGCCAACGCTGGAGCGCCGAGGCCTTCGAGGCAGCCGCAGCGGTCATGGAGGCGGAGGGGACCCCGATGTCCGACCACCGGGCCACGGCCCGGTACCGCGCCGCCACGCTCGCCCAATCCATTCGTCGCTTCCACGAGGAGGCAGCATCATGAACCCCTTTTCGTCTCGCCCCCTGGCCGACATCCCCGAGGACAGCGTCGCCGGCGTGATCATGCCGCACGATGCGGCCTGGGAGCACGTCACCGGCCGCGCCCTGTACACCGACGACCTGCCCCACCGCTCGGCCCGCGTCCTGCATGCCTGGCCGTTGCAGGTCTTCGCCGCCCACGCCCGGATCGACACCCTCGACGCCTCCGTCGCCCGGACGATGCCCGGGGTGGCCCGCGTGCTCACTGCCGCCGACGTCCCCGGCATCAACGACTACGGCGAACTCGGCGACGAGCCCCTTTTCCCGGACGAGGTGCAGTTCCACGGGCAAGCCGTCGCCTGGGTGCTCGCCGACACCCTCGAGCAGGCCCGGCTGGCCAGCGAGGCCATCGAGGTCTCCTACACGGAACTGCCCTCGGTCATCACCACCCAGGAGGCCATCGCCGCCGGGCAGTTCCAGGGGCCCCAGGCCACCCTGCGGCGCGGCGACGCCGACGCGGCCCTCGCGGCGGCCCCGCACCGCCTCAGCGGCGGGATCGACATCCAGGGCCAGGAGCACTTCTACCTGGAAACCCAGACCTCCTTCGCCACCGTGGACGAAAGCGGGCAGGTCTTCATCCAGTCCTCGACCCAGGCCCCGAGCCACACCCAGGAAGTCGCCGCCCGCGTGCTGGGGATCCCCTCCAGCCAGGTCACGGTCCAGTGCCTGCGCATGGGAGGTGGTTTCGGCGGCAAGGAGACGAACGCGAACCCGTACGCCTCGGTCGCCGCCCTGGGTGCCGTGTTGACCGGCCGACCGGTCAGCGTGCGCCTGAACCGCACCCAGGACCTGACCATGACCGGCAAACGCGGCGGATTCCACGCCACCTGGGAGGCCGGACTGGACGATGAGGGGCACATCCTGGCCTACAAGGCCGTGGTGACCGCCGACGGCGGCTTCAGCGTCGACCTTTCGCCCGCCGTGGTCAGCCGGGCGCTGTGCCACGTGGACAACGCCTACTATCTGCCCAACGTGCACGTCACCGGCCGGATCGCCCGCACCAACAAGACCTCGCACACGGCATTCCGCGGCTTCGGCGCCCCCTCGGGGATGATCATCACCGAGGACCTGCTCGGCCAGGCGGCCACGAAGCTGGGGATCAGCCAGGAGGAGATCCGTCGCCGCAACTTCTACGCCCCGGGACAGACCACCCCCTACGGGCAGGTCGTCAGCCAGGCCTCGCGCATGAACGACATGTGGGACAGGCTTCAGGAAACCAGCAACTACCGGGCCCGGCTGGACGATGTCGAGGCCTTCAACGCCGCACACGAGCACACCAAGCGGGGCCTGGCCATCACCCCGGTGAAGTTCGGCGTCTCATTCAACAAGCCGGTCCTGAACCAGGCCGGCGCCCTCGTGTTGGTCTACCGGGATGGATCCGTGCTGGTCAGCCACGGCGGCACGGAGATGGGCCAGGGCCTGCACATGAAGATGCTGCAGGTCGCCGCCACCGCGCTCGGCCTGCCGTTGCGCCGCGTCCGCCTGGCCCCGACCCGCACCGACAAGGTCCCCAACACCTCTGCCACCTCCGCCTCGACCGGTTCCGACCTGAACGGCGGCGCTGTGAAGAACGCCTGCGAGATCATCCTCGACCGGCTGGCGCCGGTGGCCGCCGGGCTGCTCGGCGTCAACGCCAACGACGTGCGCATCAGCGGCGACACCGTCAGCGGCCTGGGCACCGGCAAGACCGTGGGCTGGGACGAACTCGTCGAGACCGCCTACCAACAACGGGTGTCCTTGTCCGCCACCGGCTACTACCGCACCGAAGGGCTCCACTTCGACCCGGCCACCTACCAGGGCAACGCCTTCAAGTACTACTCCCGCGGTGTCGCGGTCGCCGAGGTCGAGGTCGACGGCTACACCGGCGCGTACACCACGCGCCGCGTGGACCTGCTGCACGACGTCGGCAGCTCGCTCTCGCCGTTGATCGACCTCGGCCAGATCGAGGGGGCCTTCGTCCAGGGTGCCGGCTGGCTGACCCAGGAGGACCTGCGCTGGGACACCGGTGACGGACCACACCGGGGCAAACTGCTGACCCAAGCCGCGAGCACCTACAAGCTGCCCTCGTTCTCGGAACTGCCGCAGGTCTTCAACGTCGACCTGTACGTGCACCCCACAGACGACGGCAGCGTCTACGGATCCAAGGCCGTCGGCGAACCACCGCTCATGCTCGCGATCGCGGTCCGCGAGGCACTGCGGGCCGCGGCGGCGGCCTTCGGCGAGCCCGGACGCCAGGTCGAACTGCCCTCCCCGGCCACCGCCGAGGCCGTGTACTGGGCGCTCGACCAGGCCCGCAAGCCGGCCGCCGCCTCGGCCTTCGCGGCCGATTGACCGGGGTGACGGATCATGGACTGGCTCACCGGTCTCACCAGCGCCCGCTCCACCGGCACCGCAGGGATCCTGGCGACCATCATCGAGGTCCGTGGGCATTCGCCCCGCGAGGCCGGGGCGAAGATGTTCGTCACCGCAGACAGCAGCTCAGGCAGCATCGGCGGCGGGAACATGGAGGCCACGGTGGTCGAGCGCGCCCGCACCATGCTGGCCGCCGGGGCCGACGCGATGGCGGAAGCCGAATTCGGGCTTAACGAACACGCCCGGGTCGCCTACGGAACCCAGTGCTGCGGCGGCACCGTCCGGGTGCTCCTGGAACCGATCGGCCGTCGGCCCACCGTCGCCGTCTTCGGCGCCGGACACGTCGGCCAGGAACTGGCACGCATCCTCAGCCGGAACGAGGTCACCCTCCACCTGGCCGATTCCCGACGCGGCATCGTCGACGACACCCTGGCCGCCACCCTGGCCACCGGCCCCGCCTCCGTGCACGTGCACACCCTGCCGGCCCCGGAGACCCTGATCGCCACCCTGCCCGACGACGCGCACGTCCTGATCCTCACCCACGACCATGCCGAGGACCTCATCCTGTGCGATGCCGCCCTCCGGCGGGGCGGATTTGCCAGCATCGGCGTCATCGGCTCCTCGGCCAAATGGGCCCGGTTCCGCAAGAAGCTCGCGGCCGAAGGCCACCCGGAATCGACCATCGACCGGATCCAGTGCCCCATCGGCGCGCCCGACTTCACCGGAAAGCACCCGGCGGTCATCGCCCTCAGCGTCGCCGCCGACCTGACACGCATCTTCCAGAAAGCCACCCCATGACACACGACACCTCCCCGCCGGCGGAGATCTTCCACGGCCGGATCCTCGATACACCCGATGACCCCTTCGCCAACGGCGTGCTGCGTGCCGAGGAGTGCGCGCTCGCCGTCGTCGACGGCACCATCACCTTCCGCGGCTCCCTAGCCGAAGCCCAACGACTCCATCCCGCGGCACCCGTCACCATCGTGGACGGGCTGCTGCTCCCGGGCCTGGTCGACACGCACGTGCACTACCCGCAACAGCGGATCATCGGTGGGCTCGGCATGCCCCTGCTGGAGTGGCTCGACCGGTGCGCGCTGCCGGAAGAAGCCCGCATGGCCGATGCGTCCCACGCCGCAACGGTCGCCGGCGAGTTCGTGGACGGTCTCATCGGTGCCGGGACGACGACGGCGCTGGTCTTCGGCGCCCACTTCGCCACCGCCACCGACGCCTTGTTCCGTGCCGCGGACCGGTCGGCGCTGCGGATGACCGCGGGACTGGTCGTCGCGGACCGGGAGCTGCGCGGGGACCTGCACACCACCCCGGAACGGGCAGCCAGCGAGGCCGCCGGGCTCATCGGGGCCTGGCATGGGAAAGGCAAGCTGCGGTACGCGGTCACCCCGCGGTTCGCCCTCTCGTCAAGCCCCGGGTTGCTCGACTCCTGCCGCCAGACCCTGGAGAGCGCACCCGACCTGTTCTTCACCTCGCATGTGAACGAGAACTTGGCCGAAATCGCGGTTGTGGCGTCGCTGTTCCCGTCGTCGTCGAGCTACAGCGATGTCTACGACCAGCACGGCCTGCTCGGGCCGCGCAGCCTGCTGGCACACAACGTCCACCCGACCGATGCGGAATTGGCCCGACTCGCGGACACCGGAACCTCCGTGGCGCACTGCCCCTCGTCGAACTCCTCGCTGGGCAGCGGCCTGTTCCCGCTGCGCCGGCATCTGGACGCCGGGGTACGGGTATCCCTCGGATCCGACGTCGGGGCCGGAACCGGCTTCAGCCACTTCAAGGAAGGCCTGCAGGCGTACTTCCACCAGCAACTGCAGCCCGACGGCCTGGCCCTGGGGCCAGCACATCTACTGTATTTGGCCACCCGCGCCGGTGCACTGGCCCTGGGCCATTCCGAGGTCGGATACCTCGGCGTCGGTGCGACCTTCGACGCGATCGAGGTCAGTCCGCCCCCCGCAAGCCCCCTCCACGCCATCCTGCGGCATGCAGCCAGCGCCGAACGCGCCCTTGCCGCGGTCTTCGCCAACGGGACGAGCGCGGACATCAGCCGCGTCTGGATGGGTGGTGCCGTGGGCCATACCCGCGGTTGCCACGACCTGAAGCACCACACGACCCTGGAGGTCGTCGCCACCTCTCAACCCAGTGCCCCACACCCTCGTGGACCACACCTGCTCAAAGGAGAGCAATGAGTACCAATACGCCAAAGCGAGCGGCCCCCAAGCCGCCACAAGCCACCTCCACCCGGCGCGGAGTGGTTGACCGGTACTTCGGCATCACCCGGCTGGGTTCGAGCTACGGCACCGAACTCCGGGCCGGCCTCACCACGTTCCTGGCGATGAGCTACGTCATCTTCGTCAACCCGAGCGTGCTCAACGACGCCATGGCCGGGCAGATGCCCGACGTGTCCAACCTGTTCACCCAGCTGGTCATGGTCACCTGCATGGCGGCGATCCTCGGCTCGCTGTACATGGGCCTGATCGCCCGCTATCCCTTCGCCCAGGCGCCGGGCATGGGCCTGAACGCGTTCTTCTCCTACACGGTGGTCCTCGGCATGGGGTACCGGTGGGAGACGGCCCTGGGGGCCGTGTTCATCTCGGGTGTCCTGTTCATCATCCTCAGCGTCCTCGGCGCCCGCCAGGCGATCGCCCGGGCCCTGTCCATGAGCATGAAATACGCGATCACCGCGGGCATCGGCGCCTTCCTGGCCTTCCTGGGGATGAAGAACACGGGATTCGTCGTGGGCAACGACGCCACGCTCGTCGGCATCGGGGACATCACGCAACCGCACGTCTGGCTGGGCCTGCTCGGATTGCTGATCATCGCCGTGCTCATGAAACTGCGGGTCAAGGCGGCGATCCTGCTGGGGATCGTCGCCACGACGCTCATCGCCATGATCACCCGCCTGCCGGTCTACCCCGGCACCGACGAGGGCACGTTCACGGCCTTCGGCGGATTCGGCGGCTCGATCGTCCAGCTGCCGATCTGGCCCAGCGACCTGGCCTTCCACCTCGACATCGGCGGGGCATTGTCGGCGGGCCTGCTCTCGGTGGTGTTCACGTTCTTCTTCGTCGACTTCTTCGATGCGACCGGAACCCTCACCGGCCTGAGCCAGCGCTCGGGCATGATCGGCACGGACGGGGAGATGCCCCGGGCGAAGACCCTGTTCTCCATGGACGGGCTGGCCGCGCTCAGCGGTGCCGCCCTGGGCACCTCGACCACCACCGCCTACGTCGAGTCGGCGGCGGGCGTCGAGGAGGGAGGGCGCACCGGGCTCACCGCCGTGACGGTCGCCGGGTTCTTCGGCCTGGCCATGTTCTTCTCCCCGGTCATCGCCGCCGTGCCGGCCTCGGCCACGGCACCGGCGCTGATCCTCGTCGGGGCGCTGATGATGGAGGGTGCCCGCCACATCGACTGGGCGGACATCTCCGAGTCGCTTCCCGCGTTCCTGACCATCATCGTCATGCCGCTGACCTTCTCGATCGCCGAGGGCGTCGCCATCGGGCTGGTGGCCTACGCGCTGATCAAGATCTGCTCGGGCCGGATCAGGGACGCGCACTGGATCCTCTACCTGCTGGCGGCCCTGCTGATCATCCGGTGGGTCTGGCTCGGGTAGCGGTAGCCGCGGGTCGCGGCAACGGAGGCACACCCCGCGGACCGGCACGCCGCGGCCCCCACCCGCAGGCAGGGTGGGGGCCGCGGCGCGTCAGTCGTCGTCGTGCCGGGTGAGGTCGATGACCTCCAGGACCTCCGAGGGGGGATTGAGCATGATGGCGGCCTCGTCGCGGCGGTGGCGCAGCACGGTGTCGATGTAGGACTCGATGGTCTCTGCCAGCGGGACGTTGCTGCCGCGGCGCTCGGAGATGAACCAGCGGTGCTCGAGGACCTCGTGGACCAGCTGGGCCGGTTCGAGCTTGCCGTGCAGCTCGCGGGGGATGGCCTCGGTGATGCGCTGGAAGACATCGCGCACCCACAGGGCGGCGTTGATCTCCTCGTCGAGCTCGGGGTGCTTGCGGGCGCGGTAGGCGTCGATGTCGTTGAGCAGCCGGCGGGCCTGGAACTCCTGGACGTCCAGCCCGGTCAGCCGCAGCAGCCGACGCTGGTGGTGCCCGGCGTCGACGACCTTGGGCTGGATCTGCAGCTGCGTGCCGTCGGCGGTGGTGCGCAGGGAGATCTCGTCGACGTCGAAGCCGAGCTTGTTCAGCCGGCGGATGCGCTCGTCCACGCGCCAGCGTTCGCCCAGGTCGAAGGCGTCCTGTCCGGTCAGTTCCTGCCACAGCCCGTGGTAGCTGTCCATGATCTGCTCGCTGGTGGCCAGCGGGTCCACGCTGTCCTCGATGAGCCCGGCCTCCATCAGGTCCATCAGCTCGCCGGCGATGTTCACCCGGGCGATCTCCAGGTCGTATTCGCGCTGCCCCTCCGACAACGCGGGGTAGAGCTCGCCGGTCTCGGCGTCGACCAGGTAGGCGGCGAAGGACTCCGCGTCGCGGCGGAAGAGCGTGTTGGACAGCGAGACATCGCCCCAGTAGAAGCCGACCAGGTGCAGCCGGACCAGCAGCAGCGCCTGGGCGTCGATGAGCCGGTGGAGGGTCTTGCGGCGCAGCCGCTGGGAGAACAGGGCGCGGTAGGGCAGCGAGTACTTCAGGTGCCGGGTGACCAGCACCGGGTCCAACTCACCGCCGGATTCGTCGGCGCGCCCGGTGATGACGGCGACCGGTTCCACGCAGGGCACCCCGAGCCGGTTGAGCTTGCGCAGCATGTGGTACTCGTGCCGGGCGATGTGCTCCCCGGTCTCCTTCACTGCGATGACCGACTCGCGCAGCAGCGCGAAGCGCACCACGTGCCGGGAGATGCCGCGGGGGAGGGCGGCGAGGTTCCGGGCCGGCCAGTCCTCCAGGCGGATATGCCAGGGCAGGTCCAGCAGGGCGGAGTCCATGGTGGCCGAGGTGATGTTCAGCGAG
>DATNBS010000127.1:0-3501 GCA_035571895.1 Arthrobacter sp.
TGTCCAGCTTCGGCACCATCACCGCCGGGGCCGCGATCGCCGCCTATTCGTTCCTGGGCTTCGACGCCGTCACCACGCTGACCGAGGAGACGATCGAACCGCGCAAGACCATGCCGCGGTCAATCATGCTCATCGCCCTGATCGGCGGCGGGATCTTCGTCCTGGTCTCCTACACGACGCAGCTGGTCCACCCGGGCGGCGTGTTCGAGGACTCCTCCTCCGCGGCCAGCTCGATCGCCCTGCAGATCGGCGGGACGTTCTTCGGCGCGGTCTTCCTGGCCGGGCTGGTCGTGGCGCAGTTCGCCTCCGGGCTCGCCGCCCAGGCCAGCGCCTCGCGCCTGCTCTACGCGATGGGCCGCGACTCCGTCCTGCCAAAGGCGGTGTTCGGCCGGCTCAACGCCCGGTTCCACACCCCCGTGCTGAACCTGCTCATTGCCGGTGCGGTGGGCCTGATCGCCATCTTCATGGACGTGGCCACGTCGACGTCGTTCATCAACTTCGGGGCCTTCACCGCCTTCACCCTGGTCAACGTCTCCGTGGTCTTCCACTACGTCCGCGAGGCGCGGGCCGGACGGCACCTGAACGTCGTCAGCTGGGTGGTGGTCCCCGCGATCGGGGCCGTCATCTGCGCCTTCCTGCTGTCGCAGCTGGACGTGCACGCCCTGACGCTGGGCCTGATCTGGCTGGCCGTGGGGCGTGGTGGTGCTGGCCGTCATTACCCGTGGCTTCCGCATGGCACCCCCGGAGATGAAATCCACCGAAGAGGTGGCAGTCTAGGAGACGGGCCGGGACCTTCCCCGGGCCCCGCGAAAGGAGCCACCGCATGCGCATCGCCGTGGGCCAGATGGCCTCGGGGCACGACGTCCGCGCCAACCTGCGCGCCATCGACGCCCTCGCAGCGCGCGCCGCGGGGGACGGCGCCCGGCTGCTCGTCCTGCCGGAGTACGCCACGTACGAGAAGAAGATCGTGGACGCCACCTTCCCCGGGGTCGCCGAGCCCCTCGACGGTCCGATCTGCACGGCCCTGGCCCGGAGCGCCGCGAGGCACCGCATCGCCCTGGTTGCCGGCATGGTGGAGGCCGGCGACCTGCCGGGGCAGGCATACAACACGCTGGTGGCCCTCGATGGCACGGGCCGCCGCCTGGCCGCCTACCGGAAGATCCACCTCTTCGACGCCCAGGGGTACGCCGAATCGGCCTACATCCAGCCGGCGCCGGACGCCGCCCCGGTGGCCTTCGAACTCGACGGCGTACGCTTCGGGCTGCAGGCCTGCTACGACCTGCGCTTCCCCGAACAGTCCCGCGCCCTCGCCGACGCCGGGGCCGACGTGCTGGTGGTGTGCGCCTCCTGGGTGCCGGGGACGGGCAAGACCCGGCAGTGGCAGGTCCTCTCGACGGCCCGGGCCATCGAGAACGGGTGCTTCGTCGTCGCGGCCTGCCAGGCGGCACCGATCTCCGTGGGACACAGCACGGTGATCGGCCCGCTTGGCGAGGTCGCCGGGGAGCTGGGTGCAGCGGCCGGCCTGCTGCTCGTCGACCTCGATCCCCGCCAGGCCGCGGTCGCCCGCGAACGCTTTCCGGTGGCCCGCCAGCGCCGGTTCCGCTGACCGGGGCCGTTCAGCCGCGCTGGTACCGGGCCACGAGCTCGCGCTTGAGGATCTTGCCGCTGGGGCCGACCGGGAAGTCGCCGACCAGGTGCACGATGCGCGGGTACTTGTAGGCCGCCAGCCCGTCGGCGGCATAGTCCCGGATGTCCTCCTCGGTCAGGTCGCTGCCGGGCTCGAGCGAGACGGCGGCGACGATCTCCTGGCCGTGGGCTTCGTCGTCGATGCCGAAGACCGCGACGTTGGCGATTCCGGGGTGGCCCATGAGGTACTCCTCGACCTCGCGCGGGTAGACGTTGTAGCCGTTGCGCAGGATCATGTCCTTCTTGCGGTCCATGATCCGCAGGTAGCCGTCGTCGTCCTTGGTGCCGAGGTCGCCGGTGCGGAACCAGCCCTCGACCACGGCCTCTGCCGTGGCCTCGGGCCGGTGGAGGTAGCCGGAGAAGAGGTTGTGCCCGCGGACGACGAGTTCGCCGAGTTCGCCGTGGGGCAGCAGCTCGATGGCATCGGGGACCTCGGGACGGGCGATCTCCACCTCGACGCCCCAGATCGGGGTCCCGACCGAGCCCGGCACCGGGTCGCGCCCGACGTGGTTGAAGGTGGCGACCGGGGAGGTCTCCGTGAGCCCGTACCCCTCGTAGACCTTCGAGCCGAAGTGCTGCTCGAACGCCTCCAGGGCGGCCAGCGGCAGCGAGGCCCCGCCGGAGACGGCGTAGCGCAGCGCGGTCGGCTTGTCCGGGCGGTCGCGGAAGGCCTGCAGGAGCCCGAGGTACATGGTGGGGACCCCGCAGAAGATGTTGATCCCGTCGTCGAGCACCATGTCCAGCGCCCCGGCCGGGGTGAACTTGGGCAGGAGCATGATCTCGGCGCCGGCGCGCAGGCCGGTGTTCAGCACGACGGTCTGGCCGAAGGTGTGGAACAGCGGCAGGCCGCCGAAGACGCGGTCGCCCTCGCGGAAGTCAAAGGTGCTGGTCAGCAGGACGTTGACCTGCTCGAGCAGGGCGACGTGGCTGCCCAGGGCGCCCTTGGGCTTGCCCGTGGTGCCGGAGGTGTAGAGGATCGTCGCGATGTCGTCGGGCTGCATGGGGCGGTACGTGTCGATCGGGTCTGCGTCCACCGCGAGGTCCTCGAGCCGGTTGGCTCCCTCCCCCGCCGGTGCCAGGACCGTCACGACGCCGACCCCGGCGGCTGCGGCCGCGGGCCCGCCCTCCCCCAGCAGTGGTGCGGCGCAGACGAACAGGCCGGCCTCGGCGTCGTGCAGGATGTACTCGATCTCGTGCCGCTTGAGCAATGCGTGGATCGGCACGACCGTCCCGCCGAGCGCCAGCACGGCGTAGTAGGTGCGGGCGAAGTCGGTGACGTTGGGGATCAGGACCGCCACGCGCGATCCGGGCCCCACCCCGGCTTCGCGCAGGGCCCCGGCATACGCGCGGGTCTGGTCCCACAGTTGCGCGTAGCTGGTGGATTCCCCGCCGAGCGTGACCGCGGGGCGGTCCGCGAAGCGGCGGGCGGACTCCGCCAGGATGGCGGCGACGGACAGGGTGGCGAACATCGTCGCTCCTCGGATCGGGGCTGGAACATGAGCTGTGTCACATCAGTGTGAAGTGGAACTGCGTCCCACGTCAAGGAACCCGATTCCACGGCTCTCGAAGGCGACCCGTGCCCCTGCCCGGCGCGCTTCCCGGGTCTCTCTGCCCTGTTACCGCCGGTCGCGCTCGCGGTCCGCCAACCCCACGCCGGACCAGCCGCGGCGCACCGGCGTGCTGCCGTGCTGGCGGTCGCGGGAGCGGTAGACGATGTAGGGGCGGAAGATGTAGTGCAGCGGGGCGGTGAAGGCGTGGACCAGCCGGGTGAACGGCCAGATCACGAACAGCACCATCCCCACCAGGGTGTGCAGG
>DATNBS010000128.1:0-27170 GCA_035571895.1 Arthrobacter sp.
TCGGCAGCACGTCGACGAGATCGGCCACCGGCCCCGCCCACTCGGCCGAGGCCTGGCACACGGGCGAGCCGCCGGCATCGTGCATGGTCTCCACGCGCAGGTTGCCCACGCCCGGGAGGGCGCCGAGGAGCTGGGCGGCGCGCTCGGGCGACAGGTGCGTCTGCACCCGCAGCCGGCTGACGGCGGTCTCGCGCAGGGCGGCGACCGTGGAGATGGTGGCGATGCGGCCGGCGCGCAGGATCGCCACGGTGTCCGCCGCCTGCTGGATTTCGCTGATGACGTGTGAGGAGAGGAAGACGGTCTGGCCGGCGTCGCGGGCCTCGCGGACGAGCCGCAGGAACTCCTGCTGCATCAACGGGTCCAGGCCGCTGGTGGGTTCGTCGAGCACGAGCAGTTCCGGGTCGTGCATGAACGCCTGGATGATGCCGAGCTTCTGCTTGTTGCCCTTGGAGAGGCGGCGGGCTTGGCGGTCGAGGTCGACGCCCAGGCGTTCGGCGAGCGCGTCGATGTGGCCGGCGGGGACGGGGCCGCTGATGTCGGCGAGGTGGCCCAGCAGGCGGCGGCCGGTGGTGCGGCCCTCGAGGGCGAGTTCGCCGGGCAGGTAGCCGATGCGGCGGCGGATCTCGGGTCCGGCCCGGCGGGGTTCGGTGCCCAGGACCGAGAGCCGGCCGGCGCTGGGGCGGATGATGTCCAGCAGGCAGCGCATGACGGTGGTCTTGCCGGCACCGTTGGGGCCGATGACGCCGAAGACCTGCCCGCGGGGCACCGCGAAGTCGATCCCGTGCAGGACCTCTCGGGTGCCGTAGCTCTTGACCAGGCCCGTGACCTCGATGGCGTTGTCCATGGCGCTATCTCCCGGTGGCGGCATCGGAGACCACGTCGCGCGTGGCCTGCAGGAAGGAGTCATCCGTGTAGAGCGGATGCGTGTAGAGCTCGACGGCGGGGCCGGCGACGCGGTTGACGGTCCCGGTGCCGAACTCCTCGTGGCCCAGGCTGCGGGCGACGTGGCGGCCGAGCACGAGCAGGCCCAGGGAGTTGGCGACCATCCAGGCGGCGGTGGCCAGCGGGTCCCCGACCGGGCGCATGGTGCCGGCGCGGACGCCGTCGGCCAGGATCTGCTCGGTGAGGCGGACGTAGGCATCGAAGAAGGCGTCCCCGGCGGCGGAGTCGTCGATGACCGACCGGCGGATGTAGGCCAGTTCGCGGGCATGCTCGTCCGGCCGGGCCAGGTATTCGGCGAGCCCGTCGCGCAGCAGGCCGGGGTCGTTGCTTGACGCGGCGGTGGCCCGCGCCGTGTCCAGCACGTGGGCGTCGCAGGCTCTGCGCAGCGCGGCCTTGCTGCCGAAGTGGTGGATGACCAGGCCGGGGCTGACGCCGGCCCGGGCGGCGATGTCGCGCACCGTGCCGGCGGCGAATCCGCGCTGGCCGAAGAGCGTGATGGCGGCATCCCGGATCCGTGCCCGGGTGGTCACCTCCGCGTCAGTTGAACGCATGTTCAAGATGCTAAACACCCGTTTAACCATGTCTAGGGTCCTTGGTCCCGGGGCAGGGTTCGCTTGAGGCCCCCGAGGCAAGGAGCGCGCAATGCACGACGACGATGGACGCAGCATCCCCCAGGCCGACCACACCACCCGCTGCTCGGCGGCAATCCGGTGACGTGGGCGTTCCGGGAAACCCGTGATGCCCCGGCCGGGTCGAGGCGCCTTTGGCCCATCATCGTCGGATTGGTCACGACGGTCTCGGCCGGGCTGGCCGTGCTTTTCACTGCTCTTCAGCAGGGGTCGGCAGTCCGGCTCGACGAGCACTGATTGCCCGCGGGAACGCCGTGCCGGCCGTGGAGAAAGGCCGTGGAGGGAACGAGGCCCGCGGGGTCAGGCGCGGCGGCGCTGGTGGCGCATGCCGAAGCCGACGGCCGGGAGCGAGAGCACCGCCAGCAGGGCACCCACCGCGCCGATGAGCGCCCAGACCTGGGCGGTCCGGCTCATGACGTCGGACCACTGGACGATCACCAGGGCCACCAGCGGGACGACGGCCAGGCCGAGCGCCAGCGGGGTGCCCAGGATCCACTTCGGGGAGACCAGCCCCAGGGCGGCCGGCGCGGCGGAGCCGACCAGCAGCAGGCCGATCAGGCCGGACCAGCGGTTCAAGTTGTCGTGGTGCAGCTGGACCCCGGCGCTGCCGAAGGCCACCATGCCCAAGGCGACCAGGGCACACACCACCACGACGACGAAGAAGAGGCGGACGGCGGAAAGAACAACTGTCATGAATAGGTCCCCCTTGAATCGTGGTTGCCATATGGCCAGACGCCATATCGCTGTCTGCGGCCACGGTACGCTCGGTACTCCGCGGGGCACAAGGGCCCACGGACCCGTCTCCGCCCGGCAATGGTCGGGTAGCGGGACACTTTCGGTCGTGGTCGTGCCGCGCTTCGCCTTCCCCTAGGAGGAGCGCACGGCAGCGGCATCCCACCACTCGAGCACGCGCAGCGCGTGGAACGTGAGCCACGGGGAGGGCTGCCCCGGCTCGACGTCGATCTCGAACCACACACTGCCCGGGTGGCGTCGCTCCTGGAGCCAGGTGCCGTCCGGCTGCCGGGCGTCGCGGATGCGGCCGACCGCCTCCGCCAGGCGGGGATCGGGGGGCGTCCCGTCCGCACGGGAGGCCGCCCGGAAATAATCGGCGGCGCGCAGCACGCTGTAGAACCAGCGGAACGGGTAGGCGAAATGCGCCACCCACGACGCGACGTCCTCGCCGGTGGACAGGCGTCGGAACAGGCCGCGGACCAGCAGGTACTCCTCGGCCCTGTCCCGAGCCCGCCGCACGCGCTCGGCATCGCCTGTCGCCAGCTGGTAGTCCAGCAGGCCCTCCAGCGAATTCAGGGTCGAGTGGAATGACGAGCGCGTGGAGCCGTCCACCCATGCACAGTTCCAACCTCCGTCGGGCAGCTGGTGCTCCAGGAACCAGTCCACGAGGCCATCAACGTCTGCTCCGAGCCACAGCCCGTTGGAGAGCGTCCACGAGTTGATGCAGCAGTCGACCTCCCCGCCCCAGTACGGCAGGTTGTCGTATTCCCACCGTGAATTCACCGCGAGGCGATCCGCGGTGCCCGACAGCGCTTGGGGGTCCAGGCCGAACCCGCGCAGGGCGTTCAGGCTCCAGGTCGTTGCCGTCCACGGCTGCCCGCCACCCTCGTGGGCCTCCGGCCAGCTATGGTCGAAGTCGCCGGGAAAGTAGGCTCCGCCGGCCCACTGGCCGTCGGCATCCTGCAGTTCCAGCAGTCGGGCGCCGAAGCCTTCCGTGGCCACCCGGGAGCGGGTGGCGCGCCATTGGCCGTCCGGAACCCCCAGCAGGTCACGTTCCACCTGCCACCGTAGCGACGGATCCGAGTCGACCAGCCAGTCGAGGATTTGGCGTTCCACGGGCCGGAGGATAGCACGCCCCGGACCGGTGGGGAAGGCCCGCGGTCCCGGCTGCCTCAGGAGGCCGTCGACCCGCGAACCCGGAGCGACGTCGCCAGGGTGGGGCGGTGTTCGCCGAGCGCCTCCCCCGCGATGAGCTTCAGCAGCTGTTCGGCGGCATGGCGGCCCAGCTCCTCGGCGGGAAGGTGCACACTGGTCAGCGCGGGATTGCTGGTCTGCGAGTAGGGCAGGTCGTCGAACCCGGCCACGGCCAGCTCACCGGGGACCCGGAGCCCGGCCACCCGGGCCTCCTGCAGGATGCCGTACGCATGGGTGTCGGTGGCACAGACGACGGCGGAGATCCCCTCCCGCTGCCAGGCGGGCCACGAGGTGGCGAATTCAGCGGCTGCGGCACCCACGTCGATGGTCGTGGCCACCCGGCCGATGGGGGGAACCTCCATCCCGCGGGCGGTCGCCTCCTCGAGGAATGCCGCGCGGCGCAATCCGAAGGTCGTCGCGCCGGTGATCCCGTCGACGTAGGCAACGCGGCGGTGTCCCTGCCCGGCCAGATGGGCCGCCAGCTCGCGGGCACCGCCGGCGACGTCCAGGTCCACCGCCGGCATGCCGTGGCCGACCCCGGGGGCGTCGAGCAGGACCACCGGTCCGGGCGCGGCGAGCTCCTCCAGGAAGGCCTCGTCGGGGGCATCGACCAGCAACCCGGCCGGGCGCAGCGAGAGCAGCTTGCCGGTTTCCGCCGCGCTGGGGAACCGGCCGGCGTCGGTGACGGAGAGCAGCAGCTGGAAGTCGGCGCCGAGGGCAGCCCGGACACCGGCGATCACGCGCGCGAAGAAGGGGTTGGAGATGTCGGGGGCGACGAGGATGACCGTGGAGCTCACCCCGCGCGAGAGCGAGGAGCCGATGCCGTCCACGACGTAGCCCAGGTCGCGGATGGCCGCCCGGACGCGCTCCTCGTTCGCGGCGGACACGCGGCCGGCGGATTTGCCGTTGGCCACCAGGGAGACGGTCGCCGTGGAGACTCCGGCCCGTTCGGCCACCAGGGCCGCAGTGACGCGGCGGGGGGCCACGGTCCCGGCACGCTGCGGGCTGGCTGGGGCGTCGGCGGGTTCCATCGTTCCATCCTACCGAGTGCGCGCCCGGGACGAGCCAGGGCATCAAGCGCTTGACCCCGCCGTCGTGCCCTGCGACGTTAAGCGTTTGACGTGAGCGCGTGCGGGGTGCAGAATCGTCCTGAAACCCCCTGATCCGCCGGACCCGACCGGCGACCCCAATGACGTGGAGAAAAACATGGGCGTACATCCCCCGACCGACGGCCCCCGCAAGATCATCCTCGACTGCGACCCCGGGCACGACGACGCCGTGGCCATCCTGCTGGCGCACGGCAGCCCCGACATCGAGCTGCTGGCGGTCACCACCGTCGTCGGCAACCAGACGCTGGCCAAGGTCACCCGGAACGCGCTGGCGGTCGGGACGATCGCCGGCATCACCGGCGTCCCCTTCGCCGCCGGCTGCGACCGCCCGCTGGTGCGCACCATCGAGAACGCCCCCGACATCCACGGCGAATCCGGCATGGACGGCCCCGCCCAACCCGATTCCGCCATCGAGCTGGACCCCCGGCACGCGGTGGACCTGATCATCGAGACGGTCATGGCGCACGAGCCCGGCACCGTCACCCTGGTCCCCACCGGCGGGCTGACGAACATCGCGATGGCCGCCCGCAAGGAACCGCGCATCGTCGAACGCGTCCGCGAGGTCGTGCTCATGGGCGGCGGTTACCACGTGGGCAACTGGAGCGCCGTGGCCGAATTCAACATCATCATCGACCCCGAGGCCGCCCACATCGTGTTCAACGAGCCGTGGCCGGTGGTCATGGTCGGGCTGGACCTGACCCACCAGGCGCTGGCCACCGACGAGGTCGTCGCGCAGATCGAGGCAGTGGGCACCGGACCGGCCCGGTTCGTCCGCGAACTGATGGACTTCTTCAAGGCGACCTACCAGGACGCCCAGGGCTTCGACTTCCCGCCGGTGCACGACCCCTGCGCCGTCGCCTACGTCATCGACCCGTCCATCGTGTCCACCCGCAAGGTCCCGGTCGATATCGAGCTGGCCGGCACGCTGACCCTGGGCATGACCGTCGCCGACTTCCGCGCCCCGGCCCCGGAGGACTGCCACACCTCGGTCGCCGTCGACCTGGACCACGCCCGCTTCTGGGACCTCGTCACCGACGCCCTCGAGCGGATCGGCGAAGTCGACCTGCCCACGAACCCGGAGGCCGCCGCCGACGGGATCGCCGCCTCCGACGCCGCAGCGTCCGATTCCGATTCCGCCGATTCCGATTCCGCCGCGTCCATGGGCCAGGTGGCCGCACGATGAGCACCACCTCCGCGCCCCGCACCGCCGCCACCGGCGGCACCGGAACCCTGCTGTTCGCGCTGCTGGCGGCCTGCGTCGCCTTCCAGCTCAACGCCTCCATGCTCAGCCCCGCCCTGGTCACCATGGGCGAGGAGCTGCATACCGACCAGGCCGCCATCGGCCTGTCGCAGACCTGGTTCTTCACGACCGCCGCCCTGTTCTCGCTGTTCCTGCCGCGGCTGAGCGACATCGTGGGCCGCAAGCGGATCCTGGTCATCATGCTGGTGCTCACCGCCGTGGGCTCCGTCGTCGCCGCGCTGGCCCCGAACATCGGCTGGCTCTTCGCCGGGCGCATCATCCAGGGCATTTCCGGGCCCACCGTGCCGATGTGCCTGATCATGCTGCGCTCGGCCGTCACCGACCAGCGCCGGTACGGCACCATGATGGGCCTGATCCTCGCCGTCAACGGCGGCGTCGCCGGCGTGGACTCGTTCCTGGGAGGGTACCTGGCCGAGAACTTCGGGTTCCGCAGCATCTTCTGGTTCATGGTCGTCCTCGCCGTCCTGGCCGCCGCCGCCGTGTGGTGGAAGACGGACGAGACCAAGCCGCAGGCCGGCACGTCCATGGACTGGCGCGGGGTCGTCTTCATCGTCATCGCCGTCGGCGCCCTGCTGACCGCCCTGAACGAGGGCGCCGGGCTGGTGGGCGCCTACTCGACGTCCACGCTGGTGCTCGCCCTGGTCCTGCTGGTCGTGGCGATCGCCGCGTTCGCCGCGTTCTGGGCCACCGAGAAGCGCACCCGGGAACCGATGGTCCAGGTCGTGCACCTGCGCCAGCGCTCCACCTGGGCACCGCTGCTGACCACCATCCTGACCATGACCGGCATCTTCGCCGTCATCAACGGGATCGTGCCCGCCTACGTGCAGGCCGCCGCGCCGGGCTTCGGCGTCGGACCCACCGAAACCGCCCTGCTGATCCTCACCCCGTACGCCCTGCTCGGCTGGATCTTCGGCCCGGTCAGCGGCCGGTTGGCCCCCGTACTGGGCTACACCCGGGTGCTGCGCATCGGCATGATCGGCTCCGTGGTCTCCCTGCTGGTCATCCTGTTCCTGGGCCTGGACAACCTGCCGCTGATGGTCGTCGGCACTGCGCTGCTGGGCATCATGTACGCCGGCACCGCGAACATCATGCTCAACGGCCTCGGCGTGGTCCTCTCGCCCCCGGGCAACCCGGGCTTCCTGCCGGGCATGAACGCCGGCGCCTTCAACCTCGGCGCGGGGCTGAGCTTCCTGGTCCTGCCGGCCGTGCTGGTGGGCACCGCCTCGCTGGGGGCCTCCGCCTCCTACACGGCGGTCATCGTCACGGGCCTGGTCATCACCCTCGCCGCCCTGGCCGCCTCCCTGCTGATCCCGAAGCCCGTCGACGCGGAGGTCACCGCATGAGCACCCCGGACACGGAAAACGCCGCGGGAAACTCCACCGCGAGGCCGGCGAACCGCGCCGCGGTCGGGCGCATCGTCGTCGTCGGGTCGCTGAACGCGGACCTGACGATCTACACCGAGCGCCTGCCCGGTCCCGGGGAGACCCTGCAGGGCTCGGGTTTCGGCGTGAACCCCGGCGGTAAGAGCGCCAACCAGGCGGTCGCCGCCGGCCGGCTCGGCGCGGACGTCGCCCTGCTCGGTGCGGTCGGAGACGACGCGAACGGTTCGCTGCTGCTGGCCTCCTGCTCCGATGCTGGCGTGGACACCACCGCCGTGCGCACCGTCGACGGCGTCGAGACCGGGGTCGCCCTGATCACCGTGGATGCCGCGGGCGAGAACAGCATCGTCATCTCCCCCGGGGCCAACGGCGCCGTCGGCCCCGCCGACATCGCGGCCGCTGCGGGCCTGTTCGCCGGTGCCTCGGTGGTCTGCCTGTGCCTGGAGGTCGCCCCGGAGACGGTCGTCGCCGCCGCCCGCGCCGGGCACGACGCCGGTGCCACAGTGGTCCTGAACCTCTCCCCCTATGCCCCCATCACCCCGGAGTTGGCCGCGGCCACCGGGGTGCTGCTGGTCAACGCGCACGAGGCCTCGCAGTTCCTCGACGGCGCCGGCATCCCCGGCCCCGATGACCCGGTCGGCGCCTGGGCGCCAGTGGCCGAACGGTTCGCCGCGCGCGGCCTGGACCGCGTGGTGGTCACCCTGGGTGCCCACGGTTCCGTGGTGCTGGACCAGGAGGACGACGCCGGTGCCCCCATCACGCGGATCGCCCCCACCCGGGTGCGCGCCGTGGACACCACCGGCGCCGGCGACGCGTTCACCGGTGCCATCGCCACCCGGCTGGCCGCGGGCGAGCGCCTGGCCGACGCGGCGGCGTTCGCCTCCGTCGCCGCCGCCCTCGCGGCCACGCACAAGGGCACGCAGGCGGCCTACCCGACGGCCGCCGAGGTGGCTGCGGCCAGGTACCCGGCCCGGCGCCCGGCGTAACGCCACGCGGTGCCGCCCCGGCATGTGGTGGGATGGTGCCATGAAACTTGCAACCATCCGCCGTCCCGGGGCGGCACAGCAGACGTACGCCGCGCTCGTGCAGGGCGACACCGCCCACGAGCTGGCCGGTTTCGCGGACGTCGGGGCCTTCCTGGCCGCCGACGGGGCCACCCGGGCCGCGGCACTCGAGGAGGCCCGGACAGCCCGGGGCCGCTCCGCCGTCGTGCAGGTGGCCGACGCCGACTTCGCCACCCTCGTTCCGGCGCCCGAAAAGGTCTTCTGCATCGGGCTGAACTACCGCAACCACATCCTGGAGACCGGCCAGGAGCTGCCGGACTACCCCACGGTCTTCACCAAGTTCGCCCGCTCGCTCACCGGCCCGGCCGATCCCCTCACCGTCCCGCCGGAGGACCACCGGCTGGACTGGGAAGGCGAACTGGCCATCGTCATCGGCACCGCCGGCCGGCGGATCGCCGAAGAGGACGCCGCCAACCACATCGCCGGCTACGCGGTCGCCAACGACGTCTCGATGCGCGGCTGGCAGGGACGGACCACCGAATGGATGCAGGGCAAGGCCTGGGAAGCCTCGACGCCGGTCGGGCCGTTCCTGGTCACCGCCGACGAGTTCCCCGCCGGGGCGCGGATCCGCACGCAAGTCAACGGCGAAACCGTCCAGGAGGACTCCACCGCGGACCTGGTGTTCGGCCCGGCCGCCCTGGTCTCCTACCTCTCCACGATGGTCACGTTGGCCCCCGGGGACCTCATCCTCACCGGAACCCCGGCCGGGGTGGCCCTGGGGCGGCGGAACGAGGCGGGACGGCACCCCTGGTTGAAGGCCGGCGACGTGCTGGAGACCTCGATCGAGGGCCTGGGGGCCCAGCGCAACGTCGTCGTCTAGGCCCGGGTCCTGCCGGGCAGGCCACCGCGCAGCAGGCGCCGGAGGCCGGCGGTCCCCGCCGCCGCGGCGACGCCGAGGACGATGACGGGGCCCAGGCGCGGGGCCCGGAGACGTTGTCCGTAGGCGTCCTCGGGTGCCATGCCCGCCGCCTCGTCGCCGTGCAGGGCAGCGGCCAGCAGTTCGGCCAGATGCAGGCCCTGCCGGCCGCCGGCCTGGCCCTGCTCGATCCCGCCGTCGTCGGGGTAGGAGAAGTGGGTCTCCAGCTGCCGTGGTTGGTAGCCGGTCCCGAGGCGCAGGTTCTCGTCGATGCGGTAGGGGGCGGCCATCATGCCGGGGTTCATCCGGTTGCCGGGATCGAAGACCGCCTTGAACCGGGCGAATGCGGTGATGAGGTCGGGGCCGTACATGAGCGGGAGCAGTTCGGCGCGGGCCTGGCCGTCGCCGTGTTCGCCGGAGAGCGAGCCGCCGAGGGAGACGACGAAGCGCGCCGCGCGGTCCATGAACGCCCGGAACGCGGCGATCCCCTCCTCGCTGGTGAGATCGAACGGGATCCGGCTGTGCACGCAGCCCTGTCCGAAGTGCCCGTAGATCGAGGCGTCGCCGTAGCCGAACTCCTCGTACAACCCGCGCAGCCCGCGCAGATACTCGCCGAGCCGGTCCGGGGGCACGGCCGAATCCTCCCAGCCCGGCCACATGGTGGGCAGGCCCGGGACGTGGGCGGCCGTGCCCAGGGCGGCCTCGCGGATCTGCCACAGCTGCTCCTGCTGGGCCTCGTCGTCGTACATGCTGATGGTGGGGCCGGTGTCGAAGTGGCGGGCCGCGTCCGCGAAGCCGGCGGCCTTCCGGCGGGCCGCGGCGGCGGTGTCGGCCCCGAACTGGACCAGCAGCCACGCCTCCGGGCCCTCCGGAAACCGTTCGATGGCCGCGCTGTTGAGGTGCTTGGCCCCCTGGTAGGAGATGATCCGCTGGTCGAATCCCTCCAGGGCCACCGGGGCGTGCTCCAGCACCGTGGGCACGTCGTCGCCGCTGCTGCCCAGGTCCGCGTAGCCGAGCAGGACGGCCGCGGTGGCCGGCACGACCGGCATCAGCTGCAGCTTGGCGCGCAGCACCAGCACGCAGGTCCCCTCGGTCCCGACGAGGGCGCGGGCGGGGTTGAACCCGAATTCGGGCAGCAGGGAATCGAGGTTGTAGCCGGAGACCCGGCGTGGGATCCGGGGGAACTGGCTGCGGATGCCGTCGCCATAGAGGGTGACCAGGTCGCGCAGCTGGCGGTGGATCTCGGCGGGGCGGCCGCCGTGGGCGAGGATCCGCTGCAGGTCCTCCGGCGGGGTCTCGGCTAGCTCCAGGTGCGTGCCGTCGGGCAGCATGACCTCCAGGGCCAGCACGTTGTCCACGGTCTTGCCGGTGCGTTGGGCGGTGGACCCGCAGGAGTTGTCGCCGATCATCCCGCCGAGCGTGCAGTGGTTGTGCGTGGCCGGCCGGGGGCCGAAGCCCAGCCCGTGGGGTGCCAGCTGCTCATTCAGGTCGTCCAGGACGATCCCGGGTTCCACCCAGCAGGTCCGCTCGACGGGGTCCACGGAGAGCAGGGCGGTGAGGTACTTCGAGCAGTCGATCACCACGGCGGCGTTGGTGCCCTGCCCACCCAGGCTCGTCCCGCCGCCGCGGGGCAGCACCACGGCGCCGTGGTCGCGGCATACCAGCATGGCCTCGGTGGCGGCCTCCACGGTGCGGGGGACGACGACGCCCAGCGGCACCTGCCGGTAGTTGGAAGCGTCGGTCGAGTAGGCCCCGCGCGAGCCGGCATCGAAGCGGACCTCGCCGTCCACGCGGGCCTCGAGGTCGCGCTGCAGGCCGTGCAGGGGGGGTGGCGGGCCACCGCGCCGGTCCTTCTCCGACCCCGGCCGGACGACCGGGGCGGGTAGTTCCGTGCGCGCCATCTTCCCTCACCCCGGCCGTGGCCGGTTCGCGGGCAGTCCGCCCGCGGCCAGCCTAGGACCGGGGGTTCCTCCGGGGAACTGTTCGCGTGCGCTACGTTCCCGCCCGGCCAACAAAATCGACCTGGGGGCGGGGGCGCGGGCGTCTAAGAGACCCACCATCGATGTGCCGAGCTAGGCATGATCCATGAACTTCGCGACGCACATCTGGCGGGGCTTCCTCTCGGTCAAGTCCGTGGAAGTGGCGTAGCGGTTGCTTCCCGCGGTGATTGCTTTTAGGCGCTCAGTGTTTGGAAGGGATATTCCGGGGCCTCCTCTGCGCCGAAGGGACCCCATGAGGAAGACCAGCATCGCGGCCCCTTCGAGGAGTCCACTTGTACCTCGATATGCTTTCCGGGCTCAAGCCCGCCTACGCCATCGGAGCTGTCGCCATCGCTTTGGCACTCTTCATGAACAACCACAGGAAAATCGCTAAAGGGGCCGGCACCCCGCCCAGGGGCTTCCCGCGATGAACAGGTAGTTGGTCGGGCGTTTTCCAGGCTGTCCGGGCTGCCTTTCAGGCACGCACGGCCCGTCGCACCTTCCAGAAGAACGCGCGGTGTTCGGCCATGGGCCTGAGCCTGGTCAGGGGGTATGACGCCCGCAAGGTGGCCTCGATCAGCGATTCGACCTGTTCCTCCGGGGAAGCACGGTGTCTTTGTCAGCAGCAGTTGGAAGCTCTACTTCTAGCGTTGTATAGGGAAGTATAAAGAAATCCAATACGGGCCTATACATAGCTAGACGGTACGCGTGGAGCCCGAACTGAACCCCTATAGCCCCGGATCCGGAGTGGCACCGCGTGTGCTTGCCGGCCGCGATGCCGACATCGCTGCCTTCGACACGCTGATCGCGCGGACCAAGCTTTCGCTACATGCCCGGCCGATCGTCCTCAGTGGCTTGCGCGGCGTCGGCAAAACCGTTCTTCTGAACCGGTTGCGGGGAATGGCAGAACACCATGGGTGGCTCACCATCCAGTTCGAGGCCCGACCCGGCGCCCACGGAGCCAAGGCCGCACGCCAGGCCCTGGCCAACGGCCTGGCGAAGAATTCGCTTCGTTACAAGACCCGCGCTGCCACAAAGCAGGTGGGCCAAATGCTGGCAACGGTCTCGTCCTTCAACGCCGCGCTCGGGGTGACAGGGTTTTCTTTCGGGGTCGAAAGGGATTTGGGCAGGGCGTCTGCCGGTGTCCTGGAAATGGACCTGCAAGACGTCGTGGAAGATATGGCCTTGGCCATTCGCCCGGACCACAAGGCCCTCGTCGTCTTCATCGACGAAATGCAGGACCTCGACCATGACCTTCTCGAGGCCCTCGTCACGGTCCAGCATGCGGCAGGCCAGCGGGAACTGCCCTTCTTTGTCATTGGTGCCGGGCTGCCGAACCTCCCCGCGCGGTTGGCGGATGTGCGCAGCTACGCCGAGCGGCTCTTCGAGTACCGCACCATTGGGCGGTTGCCTGCCGAGGATGCCCGTGAGTCGATGGAAGGACCGGCCAAGCAGATGGGCCAGTCCTACGAACCGGCTGCGCTGGAGATCCTTCTGCAGGAATCGGGCCGCTACCCCTACTTCATCCAGGAATTCGGTAGCGCCATGTGGACGGTTGCCACCGCTTCGCCATTCTCGATGTCGAATGCGCGGGCAGCGGGAGAACTAGGACGGGCACGACTTGATTCCGGATTCTTCCCCTCCCGTTGGGACCGCGCCACCCCGGCGGAGCGCCAGTACCTCAGCGCAATGGCCGTGGACGGGGACGGGCCCTCCACCAGCGGAGACATCGCCACCCGACTTGGCAAGAAGATCCAGAGCCTGGGACCGACTCGGTCCACGCTCATCTCCAAAGGCCTTGTCTATTCCCCGGAACACGGGAAAATAGCGTTCACCGTGCCCGGGATGGCGACCTACATCAACCGCCAACAAGACCAACTCCCGGGATAGCCGGTCATCTTCCCGGCGAGCTGGCTCTCCTTTCACGCTTCGGGACACCCGTGCCCCAGCCCCTGCAGCGCTTTCGGTCAACGCATAACCAGAAGAGGCGCTACCCTCGGTTCCTGCTCTACGTCATCGCGGGCATCACCCTGTTCCGCACCCGCCCCGTGGCGCGCAACTACCTGCTCTGGAGCGTCCGAGGACCTGCGCCACGAATTCCCGGAAATGACCGGCCTTCACGCAGCACCACACTACATGCGCTCCTTCGCGGCCCTCTGGAACTATGGGCCAATTGTTCAGCAGCCTGCTGCACAAATGCCTTGGGGACACATCATGGTCCGATCGACAAGCTCGACACCGCCGCGGCGGCCGTGGACCATGGTTGGTCCCGGAACGTGTTGATGAACATAATCATGAACCAAACCCGCGAGCGCACCAGCTCTGCCCCCTCGAACTTCTCCCGGCACCATGTCGAGCAGCTGCGCTATGTCGTGGTGGAGCTGAAATCCGGGAAGTTCCAACCAGAATGGGCGGGGAGGCTGCAGTTCTACGTTGCCCTGGACGGTGACAAGCTGCGGCGCCCCTTGCACGCCCCCCTGTGGGGATCCTGATCTGCGGCAGCCGCAACGAGCACACGGTGAGGTACGCGCTGAACCAGTCCAACGCCGCCATGGCCGTGTCCACTTACAACTGCGACAACCTCCCCCGCGGAGCAGGGGCCCTGCCTGATGAGGAGGATCCAGCGGCAGCCTTGGACTAAGTGGAATCGGCCGACGGGGGCCGGGACATCCCGGCCTGACACCAGGCGGACGCCATCCCCGAGAGCGCCCCGGGATGTGCCGGACGGCAGGCCAGGTGGTCCCCACGCCCCCGCGTCCACGCGGGGCGGCGGGCCGAAGGGGCTCAGGACCCGGCGAAGCCGAGGCAGTAGGTGAGGTTCGCCGTCGTGCTCCGTGCCGCGGCTTCGCCGTCGCCGGCCGCAATGGCCTCGACCAGTTCCTCGTGGCCGGCCGCCCGGCAGCCGTCGAATCCGTCGCGGAGCCGTTGGGCCAGCTTCGTCCCGTGGAACACGTCGCCGAAGCTGGCGTAGAGCTCGACGAGCAGGCCGTTGCCCGACGCGCGGGCCACGGCGAGGTGGAAGGCCCAGTCGGCGGCGATCCAGGCCTCGATGTCCTGCACCGCCCAGGCGCGCCGGCGCTCGGCCAGGTGCCCGCGCATCGCCTCCAGGTCCGCCGCGGTGGCCGCGGTGCCGGCCAGGCGGGCTGCCTGCGCGTCCAGGGCGAAGCGGACCTGCAGGACGTCCTCGTCGGTGTGCCGGGCGTAGGCCTGCTGGACCGTCCCCTGCATCTCGCTGCTGGTGCGCACGTACGTCCCGTCGCCGCGCCGCACCTCCAGCATGCCAGCGTGGGACAACGCCTTAATGGCCTCGCGCAGGGTCCCGCGGGAGACCGCGAACCGCTCCACCAAGGCGGGCTCGGCCGGGATGCGCTCGCCGATCGGCCATTCCCCGGAGGCGATGGCGGTGCGCAGCGCGGCGGTGACCTCCTGGGCCAGCGGGGTCCGGGGGGTCGTGGTCATGCCGCCACCCGCCGTTGCCGCCGGCCGCCGGGACGGTCAGGGCGCTCCGGGGTCCCCGAGGTCAGGGCCAGACACAGCAGCAGCTGCGCCGCGGCCACGGCCAGGAGCATCCACAGCGGGAGGTCCCAGGCACCGGTGAGGCCGTGGAGCAGGCCGACGCCGAACGGGCCGATCGTTGCCACGAGGTAGCCGACCGACTGCGCCACGGTGGAGATCGCCGTGGTCTCCGCGGCGTCCCGGCCGCTGCGGCTGATGACCACGAGCACCAGCGGGAACACCGAGATCCCCAGACCCAGGAAGAGGACGGCCAGCATCGAGGCGGACAGCGGCAGCAGCGCCAACCCGGCCAGCCCGGCCATCACCGTCACGCAGCACAGCATGAACGCCCAGCGCAGTCCGTGCGGGCGGGCGGCCAGCGGCAGCAGGACGAGCGTGAACGGGATCGTCACCAGTTGCATGCCCGCCAGCAGCAGCCCGGCCAGCGCCGGGTCCATGCCGCGGGAGATCAGGATGACCGGCAGCCAGCTGATCAGGGAGTAGGCCAGCAAGGCCTGGACGGTGAACAGGCCGGTGATCAGCAGGCCCCGGCGGGTGCGCAGCACCTGCAGCGGCGACAACCCGGTGGAGTCCTCCCGGCGTACCGCCGGCCGGCGGCTGCCCAGGGCCAGCGGGAGGAAGACCAGTGCCGACACCGCGGCCAGCAGCGACCAGGCGGCCAGGCCCAGCGTCGGGGACTGCAGCTGGAGCGCCAACGGCACCCCGAGCGCGGAGGCCGCCGTGGCACCGAGCGACATGGTGATCGTGTAGGTGCCGGTCAGCAGCGAGGTCCGGTGGGCGTAGTGCTCGCGGATGAACGAGGGCATGGCCACGTTGCACAGCGCGATGCCGCACATCCCGGCCACGGTGCCCAGCAGCAGCATCCCCACGGAGGGCATGGCGCGTACGGCCAGGCCGGCGGCGAGGACCGCCAGGGCCAGCAGGATGGTGCGCTCCACGCCCATGCGGCGCACCAGCCATGAGGTCGCGGCACCGGCGAAGGCAAAGGTCAGGGTGGGGATCGAGGGCAGGACCGCGGCGACCAGCGGCCCGTAGCCCAGCACCACCTGGAGGTCGTGGAAAAGTGCCGCGGCGCTGGCGATGCCGGCGCGCAGGTTCAACCCCACCAGGACGACGGCGACCACCCCGAGGACGACGACGAACCGGGTCCGCACCACGGCCTCCAGGGCCTGCTCCGGGACCGGGGCGGGGGCCGGCTCGGCCGCGTGCTCGGCTGCGTGGCCGGCTGCCGGGGCATCGGGCGGGAGGGCAGGGGTCGCCGGAGGTGGTGTCGAAGGGGGCATACGTTAGACATTAGACGTCTGATGTTTCGAGGAGGACATTTTGTGACGGCTTTCTCCTTCCGCCCCGCCTATGCTGGGGCCATGTCCTTCACCACCTGCGACCTGTACGACGACGACGAGACCCTGCAATCCCTCTCCCTGCCCCTGCAGGACCTGGGCGGCCGGAAGCGCTTTGCCGGTCCCGTCCGCACCGTGCGCTGCCACCGCGACAACGGGCTGGTCAAGCAGCTGCTGAACACCCCGGGCGACGGTGCCGTGCTGGTCGTCGACGGGGGCGGAAACCAGGAGTCGGCGCTCATGGGCGACATGATCGCCGCCGCGGCCGTTGCCAACGGGTGGGCCGGCGTCGTCATCCACGGCGTCATCCGCGACCGGGTCGCCCTGGCCGGCCTGGACCTTGGCGTCAAGGCGCTGGGTTCGAACCCGCGCAAGTCGGCCAAGGCCGGGGCCGGGGAGGTCGACGCCGTCGTCGAGTTCGGCGGGGTCTCCTTCCGTCCCGGTGCCATGCTCCACGCCGACGAGGATGGGGTCCTCGTCGACTCCTGACCGGGACGGGGCCGGACCTGACCAGTGGCCCACCCGGGGCCGGCCGGTGCGCTTCCCCGATTCGGTGCAGGCGGGACGCGTTCGGTAGTTTGGTGGGGGCTGCACCGGCAGCCATCCGGCGAAAGGGGATCCATGCGCACCGCAGCGGCACCCCTGCGCCTCTGGCGCTCAGCGGCGGTGACCACCACCGTGCTCTGCCTGGCCGCAGCGGCCCACGTCCTCGGTGGCGGCCCGCTGCCCGCCCTGCCCGTGCTGGTCCTGCTCGGCGCGCTCATCAACGTGCCCGTCACGCTGCTGGCCGGCCGACGTCTGGGGATGCGGACACTGCTCGCCTTCCTGGGGGCGGGCCAATGGGGACTGCACCATGCCTTCGCCTGGTTCGCGACGTCCCCGACCTGCACGGGCGGCTCCGGGCACCAGGGCGCAGGCCACCTGCACCATGGCCCCACCGTCGTCGCCTCCTGCGTGCCCGGTGGCGGGACGATGGCCCATGCCCATCCCGGCGGAGGGGAACTGCCGATGCTGGCGGCCCACGTGCTGGCGATCGCGCTCACCGCCTTCGCCCTCTCCCGGGGTGAGGACGCCCTCTGGCTGCTGGTGGCCTGGCTCCGGCCCCTGGCCGGGGTGCCCGGCGTCCCCGTTCTGGCCGCTCCGGCGCCGCGCCTGCAGGCCATCCGCGCCCTGCCGGTGCTCCGGACCCGCTGCCCGGCGCGGGCCGATCGGCTCCGTGGCCCCCCGACGTCGTCCTTCCCGGCCCCCGCCGTTTCCTGAAGCAGGCGGGTCCGCACCGGGACATGACCGACCGGACGGCTGTGCCGCCGGTTTCCCGAACCACCCCTCCTACGGCCGCGCCCGGCGCGGCCCCTGCACCCCCGCAAAGGAAACCCCATGACGACGAAGAACACCGCCCCCGCACGCCACCGCCTGCTCACCACTGCCGCCGCTGCGGCCGCCACCGCCGGGCTGATGGTCCTGGGCACCGGCATCGCCTCGGCCCATGTGACCGTCAACCCGAACAAGACCGCCGAGGGCGCCTACGCGCACGCGACGTTCAGCGTGCCGAACGAATCGGACACCGCGAAGACCGACCAGCTGACCGTGGCCCTGCCCGAGGACACCCCGTTCACCTCGGTCAGCGTCCAGCCGGTGGAAGGCTGGACCGCGACGGTCAAGCACGACACCCTGGACGAGCCGGTCACGGTGCACGGGACCAAGGTCACCGAAGCCGCCACGTCCATCACCTGGAAGGCCGACAAGGCCCACCAGATCGGCCAGGACGAGTTCCAGACGTTCACCGTGTCCCTGGGGACGCTGCCGGCTGCGGGAACCGAGGTGGTCCTGCCCGCGTCCCAGCACTACACCGACGGTTCGGTGGTGAAGTGGGATGAACCCGCCGGCACCGATGGCCGGGAACCGAAGCACCCCGCCCCCGCATTCACCACGACGGCGGCACCAACCGAGTCCGGCGATGCCCAGCACGGCGGCGAATCGTCGGACGCGGCGCAGGCATCGGAGGCGGATACCTCCACCGGCGGCGGAACCGGTGTCGCCGCGCTGTGGATCGGGGTGGCCGGCCTGCTGGTCGGCGCCATCGCCCTGGTCCGCACCTTTGGCAGCAGCCGCAAGAACTGACGTCCATCTCCGGAGTGTGGCCCGCCGTCCCGCGGCGGGCCATCCTCCCCCACGAAAGCCGAACGATGAACCACCACACCACCCGGCGCGGCCTGCGCCGACCGGCCGTACGCGGCACGTCCTTGCTGGCGGCAGTGCTCCTGGCGCTGCTCGTCCCGATCGGGGCGGCCAGCGCCCACGACAACCTCATCTCCACCAACCCCGACGCCGGTTCCACGGTCGAGAAGATGCCGAAGGACATTGCGATGACCTACGACAACATCCCGATCGCCATGGGATCGGAGATCCACGTCGTGGATGCCGACGGCACGAACTGGGCCACCGGCGAAGCGACCGTCACCAACCGCGTCGTCAAGCAGGCGGTCCAGCCCGGCACCCCCGCCGGGACCTACAACGTGCAGTGGCGCGTCGTGTCCTCCGACGGGCACCCCATCCAAGGGGAGTTCAGCTTCACCACCCGCACCGGGGCCAAGCCCGGGGCGGCCACGCCCCCGGCCGATCCCGGCGTCTCCTCCGCCGCTGAACCCGCGGGGCAGGGCATTCCGCCGTGGATCATCCCCTCCGGGGTGGCCGTGCTAATCCTCATCGGCGCCGGCATCGCCATCTTCTGGCGGCGCATCGGCACGGACTGAACCGGTCCGGGACCGGCTTAGGCGTTCCAGAGTCCGTAGGAGTCGGCGAGGTCGGCGATCTTCTGGGCGCGCGCCAGACGCGGCAGGTAGGAGCCGTCGCCGACCGCGGCACCGGCCGCGTGCGCCTCGAGCAGCTCGTGGGCCCAGGAAAGTTCATCGGTGCTGGGCGACAGCCCCTTGTTGATGTCCTCCACCTGGGCCGGCGAGAGGCTCAGCTTGCCGGTCATGCCCATCGAGGCGGTGACGCGGCAACCGGCGTGCACGTCCTCGGGATCCGCCGCAGCGGCGGCCGGGCCGTCGATGGCGCCGGGGAGCTGGCCGACACGGGAAGCGACCACGAGCTTGCCGCGGGCGTAGGCCAGCGCCATCGGGTCCTCGGACACGCCAGTGTCCTTGCGGAAGTCATTGGTGCCGAAGGCCAGGCGGAAGGTGCCCGGGGCGGAGGCGATCGCCGTGGCGTTTTCGATGCCGACGGCGGATTCGATCAGGGCCAGGACCGGCGTACCGGCCTGCAGGCGCATGGCGGTGTAGGTGACCTGCTCGGGCTTCTCCGTCATGGCCAGCATGACCCCGCGCAGGCCCTTCGTCTTGGACAACGCGGCCAGGTCGTCGGCCCAGTAGTCGGTCTCGATGCCGTTCACGCGCACCCAGGCGGTCATGCCGGTGGACAAGGCCTCGACGACGGCGTCGCGGGCAGCCGCCTTGTCGGCGTCCGGGACGGCCGCTTCCATGTCGAAGATGACGGAGTCCGCTTCGGAGGCCAGTGCCGCGGCGTACGTCTCGGGCTTGGAGGCGTTCACCAGGAGCCACGAGCGGGAGAGTTTGGCGGGCAGGGACGCGGCGCGGCGGTTGCGAAGGGACATACCCCCCACATTACCGAGTCTGCGCCCCGGCGTTCCACCGCCGTCGTGCCGGTCACACAGCGCCGGGCGACGGGACCGGCCAGCCGTGTGTCCGGAGATCTTGCGGCACAGGCTGCCCGGCGAATAGGCGGTCGTGGCCAACCCGCTGCAGGGTGGAGGGGATCCTCTTGTTGAACTCGAGATAGCTGTCGGGTAGGTGCCCGTTGGTAACGTTGACCCCGTCGATGCCCGCCTGCTCCCAGCCCCCCCAGCTGATCGGCGGGCTCCGCTGGTCCAACGGGGGTCGGACGTCGTCCTGCAATGGACATGTACTTGACGGGTGCGGGCGGCGTGGCGGGGCCGGGTGCGGGCCGGGCCCGGACCCAAAAGGTTGTGCAGCCCCGGGGGGCATGCTTGACTGCGAACCGCGTGGGGATGCCCCCATTCCGAGATTCGCTGGAGGTACCAATGTCCAATCGACGTCAAGCGGACCAGGGCTCCGGGGCGGCCGGGAGCACCGCCGCCGAGAAGGATGCCGCGCCCCACCCGGACGACTCGCGCAAGCCGACCGCTCCTCCCCAGCTCTCGGGACGGGCGTGGAAGTACATCTTCAAGCGCACCATCGCGGAATTCTCGAAGGACAAGTGCACCGATCTGGCTGCCGCCCTGACCTACCACGCGGTCTTGTCGATCTTCCCGGCCCTGCTGGCGCTGGTGTCCCTCCTGGGCGTGGTCGGGCAGGCCGAATCCACGGTGAAGACGATCATGCAGATGATCGAGGGGGTCGCCAGCCCCCAGGTCGCCGACGCGCTGCGGCAGCCGATCGAGCAGCTGGCCAGCGCCCCCTCCGCCGGGCTGGCCCTCGTCGTCGGCCTGTTGGGCGCCTTGTGGTCGGCCTCCGGCTACGTGGGCGCCTTCGGACGGGCCATGAACCGGATCTACGAGGTCGACGAGGGCCGCCCGTTCTACAAGCTGCGTCCGCTGATGCTGCTGGTCACGCTCATCATGCTCCTGCTGGCCGTGGCGATGGCGATCCTGCTGGTCGTCTCCGGTCCGGTGGCCCAGGCCATCGGGGACGCCGTCGGCCTCGGGGAGACCGCGGTCCTGGTGTGGAACATCGCCAAGTGGCCCGTGCTGGTGCTTTTCGCCGTCGTGCTCATTGCCCTGCTCTACTACGGGACGCCGAACGTGAAGCAGCCCAAGTTCCGGTGGCTCAGCCTCGGGTCGTTCCTGGCGCTGGTGATCCTGGCGGTCGCCACCCTCGGGTTCTTCTTCTACGTCTCGAACTTCGGGAACTACAACAAGACCTACGGTGCCATCGGCGGCGTCATCGTGCTGCTGCTGTGGATCTGGATCGCCAACCTCTCGCTGCTGCTGGGCGCGGAGTTCGACGCCGAAATGGAGCGTGGACGCGAACTGCAGGGCGGGCTCCCCGCGGCCGAATCAGTGCAGCTGCCCCCGCGCGACACCGCCGCGAGCGACAAGCGCGGGCTGAAGGAGGAGCGCGTCGTCGAGCAGGGCCGCGCGCTGCGCCGCGCCAGCCGGAAGGACGGCCGGGGTGGCGACGAGGACGGCAGCCGGGACGGGGACCGGGACGACGGGCGACGCTAGCGCGCCAGCTTCTTCAGGTTCACCGTCGGGTCGGCCAGCGCCGCGGGATCGACGCGGATGCGCCGGTCGATGATGCGGCGGGCGGCCCGCACGGCCAGTCCGCCGTCGATGGCCGCGCAGCCGACCAGGTAGCCCGCGGCATCCAGGCGGAAGGCGATGGCCGGGGCGCCGTCGGCCTCCCGGATGACCGTGGTCCCCGGCTCCGTCATCGAGCCGACGCCTTCGACGTGGACCCCGTGGCGGTCCGACCAGAACCAGCTGGCCCCCCGGGCCGGGGGCTCGGCTCCGGCGATGGCGGCCGCAGCGGCGTGGCCGGAGTTCATCGCGCTTTCCCAGTGCTCGGCCCGGCGCCGCAGGACGCCGTCGGTGCCGCGCACCCGGGCGGCGTCCCCGACGGCGTAGACGCGCCGGTGGCTGGTCCGCTGTCGGTCATCGACGATGATGCCGCCGTCGGTTTCCAGCCCGGCGGCCTCGGCGAGGGCCGTGTTGGCGGTGATGCCGACGCCGACCAGGACGGCATCGGCCCGGAGAATGCGCCCGTCCTCCAGGGTGACTGTGTGCCCGTCCGCGTCGCGGGTGATGGCCGTCGGGATCCCGGTGACGGCCTCCAGGCCGCGTTCGGCGTGCATGTCGTGCAGCCGGCGGGCCAGGTCCGGCCCCACGGCGGGCACCAGGGGCGGGTCGACCGGGTCGATGAGGACCACGTCGGCGCCCAGATCACGGGCGGCCGAGGCGGCCTCCGCCCCGATGAGCCCTGCACCGATGACGGCCAGCCGCAGTCCAGGGCGCAGGGAGGCGCGCAGCCGGTCCGCATCGGCGCGGGTGCGCAGTTCCAGCACGGTGTCCAGGTCGCCGCCGGGGATGGCGAGCCGGCGGGCGGTGCCGCCGGTGGCCAGGACCAGCACGTCGGCCTGCAACACGCTCCCGCCGACCAGGTGGGCTTCCCCGGCGTCCGGGTCGATGGCGGCCACGGTGCCGGTGGTGATGGCGACGTCGTGCTCTCGGCACCATTGGTCGTCGGCGAGCAGGATGCCGGTCCGGTCCGTCTGTCCGAGCAGGTAGGCCTTGCTCAGGGGCGGGCGGTCGTAGGGCAGGCCCTCGGGGTCGACGAGGCGCAGCGCCCCGGTGTGGCCGAGTGCGCGCAGCTGCCGGGCCAGGGAGAACCCGGCCAGTCCGCCGCCGACGACCAGGACCGAGGGCCCGGTTCCGCCGTCGCCCTGGCCGTCGTTCGGGCCGTCGTCCGGGGCAGTGGCCGGATCCGCGGCCGGATCCCGTGCGGTGCCGTGCTCGTGCGGGCCGGCACCGCTCATGCCCGGTTCGCCGGCTTGGACTGCCCGTGGACCTGCTCGATGACCTGCAGCGTGGCCAGCGCATCGGCCGGATCCACCGGCACCGGCGCCTCCCCGTGGACGGCGGCGGCGAAGCCGCGGTAGAACGCCGGGTAGTCCCCGGTCTCCGCGGGCACCGGCTCTAGGGAACCGGGCACTCCCAGCCTGCCCCATTGCCCGCGGGGCACCTGGCCGAAGCCGGCATCCCGGGGTGAGGCCCCGCCGTCGAGCGCTGCCTCCTGCCCGTCCAGGCCCCAGACGTCGAAGCCGGCCCGGGTGCCCAGCACGCGGAATCGGGGCGCGGGGACGGCAAAGTGCAGGCCGGCCGAGAGGTGCGACCAGACCCCGGAGTCGTGCCGGAGGGCCACGAAGGCGTCCTCGTCGGCATCGGAGGGACCACCGGAGACCCGCCGGGTATGCCCGTGGACCTCGGCCGCCGGGCCGAACAGGGCCAGCGCCTGGTCGATGACATGGGTGCCCAGGTCGAAGAGGACGCCCCCGCCGCCGGCGAGGCCCGCCGTGTCCTTCCAGTCCCGCAGCCCGGCCGGCTTCCAGCGTTCGAACCGCGATTCGAAGGTGAGCACCTCGCCCAGCGAGCCGTCCGCCACCAGCCGGGACACCGTGAGGAAGTCAGCATCCCACCGGCGGTTCTGGAAGACCGAGAGCACGACGCCGGCCGCCGCGGCGGCGTCGATGACCTCGCGCGCCTCGGGGGTGCTGGTGGCGAAGGGCTTGTCGACCACCACGTGCAGGCCGTGGCCGATGGCCGCCAGGGCCAGGGCAGCGTGCGAGGCCGGAGGGGTGGCGAGGACGACGACGTCGAAGTCGGCGGCCCGGGCCCAGAGGGCGTCGGCATCGGGCAGTATGGCCGCGCCGGGATGGGCGGCGGCGGCCTGCGCGGCGCGTTTGGGGTGGCCCGTGACGATCGCCTCTAGCGAGTAGGCGGCGTCCGCGGCGATCAGCGGGGTGTGGAAAACACGGCCGGACAGGCCGAATCCCAGGACGGCGGTGCGCAGTGGCGGACGCGGGTTCACGGCGGCTCCTTCGGGGCGGATACAGCCACACCCTACCAATCCGGCTGACCCATCCGGCAGACTCATCCGGCCCCGGCCCGTAAGCTGGTGCCCAGGCTCCGGCGGCCGTGCCGCCATACGTCGAGGAAAGGGATGCACATGTCCATGGACCCGCAGCAGAACCCGACACCCCAGCAGGACCCCCGCGATCCCGCGGAGGGCGACCTCGTGGGTGGGGCCGTTTCCGGGCGCCCCGGCGCGGAAACCACCCGCGGTGGTGTCGGGACCGGCGCCGGAACCGGGACCAGCTCCGGAACCGGGACCGTGGCCGGACGCCCCGAGCCGGGCCGGGCGCCGGCCGAGGACCCGATGCGCGTCACCCGCAGCGGGGTGATGTGGACAGCCACCGTATTGGCACTGGTGCTGCTGGTCCTGCTGATCATCTTCATCGCGCAGAACACCAACACGGTCCCGCTGCAGTACTTCGGGATGCAGGGCACCGTGCAGCTGGGGCTGGCCCTGTTCGTCGCGGCCGTCGGCGGCGGCATCGTCGTGGCCATCGCCGGTGCGGCCCGGATCATCCAGTTGCGCTCCATCGCCCGCAAGGGCAAGGCGAAGGCCCGGCCGAAGAAGCGCTAGCGGGCCGTGGCCCAGGCGGTGATCGCCACCGTTCCCCCGTCGACGATGTCCAGCCCCAACCTCTCGCCCGCGCCGTTCACGGGCAGGCGGGTCCTGTCGGCCCCGGCATAGGGGGCCACCAGGAGCGTGCCCGGGGTCGTCGAACCGGCCGGCGCCAGTCGACGGCGATCCCGCCCAGCGCCCAAACACCGCCGAGGAGGGCGGCCGCGACTACCGTGCACGCCCAGATCCCGTAGAACACCGGCCCCCGGGCGGCGGCACGCGCCCACCTGGAGGCGGCCGGGAGCAGGACCAACAGGATCGAGCCGAGCACCAGCGCGGCGGCGAGGGGAACCAGGTACTGCCAGGGTCCGGCGGACGCGCCGACCCAAAGTGGGCCGGTATCCGGCAGCAGGGGCCGCAGCCCGGCCACGAGCGGGCCGTTCGAGGCGGAATGCAGGACCTCGTTGACGGCCGTGGAGACCAGCCACAGCAGGACGGCCCCGAGCGCCGCAGCGAGGGGCCGGCAGCTGCCCGGTGGTGGTCAGCCCGCGGGATAGGGATGGTCGCGCAGCAACCCCGCCAGGTAGGCCGTGTTCCGGGCGGCGGTGCGGGTGGCGCTGGCCGTGGCTTCCGGGGTCTCGTCCAGGTCCTGGTAGTCGGTGGCGTGCATCGCCTCCCCGACCCAGTAGGTCGCCCCCTGCCCGGCCACGGTGAACCCGACCTCGCCCAGCCCCTGCGACAGGTCGGCCACGACGTGGTGGGCCCCGTCCTCGTTGCCGACCACGGCGACCATGGCCACCTTGTCGAAGAGGAGGGGACGACCCTGGTCGTCGGTCTCCGAGAGCTCGGCGTCCAGCCGCTCCAGCACCTGCTGTGCCGGGCTGGCTGGATGTCCAACCCAGATGGGGGTGGCGAGGACCAGGATCTGGGAGGCGAGCAGCTTCTCGCGGATGGCCGGCCATTCATCCCCGGCGCCCATGTCGGTCTTCACGCCGGGCTTCACGTCGTGGTCGACGATCCGCAGCACCTCGCTGTCCACGCCGTGCGCGGCCAGCTCCGCGGCAACCTGCCGGCCCAGCAGTTCGCTGCTGGAATGCTGGGGCGAAGGGGTGAGCGTGCAGACGAGGACCAGTGCCTTGAGCGGTTCGGAAGCCATGGCGCCACTCTGCCCCTGCCCCCGGCCCGCGGTCCAGTGGTTGGGTGTCCAGCCGGGGTGACCAGAGGACACGCCCAGCCGGGGTGTCCACCGGCGGCGCGGCCCGGCTGCCGGCCGTTGTCGGCGTCTTCCCACCAGTGGATGATGGGGGCATGTGGTTCGGTTGGATCGAATTCGACCTGTTGCTCGGCGACGTGCACTCCCTGAAGGCCAAGCGGTCGGTGGTCCGTCCCCTGCTGGCCGAGGTGCGCCGGCGCTTCGACGTTTCCGTGGCGGAGACCGGCCAGCAGGACCTGCACCGCCGGTCCTCCGTCTCGGCCGGGCTGGTCGCCGCGGATGCCGCCCACGTCATCGAGGTGCTCGACGGGATCGAGCGGCTGGTCGCCTACCGGCCGGAGGTGGAGCTGCTCAGCGCCCGGCGCCGGATGCACTCCGCCGACGACGACTAGCCCACACCACCCTCACCAGCGCGACGCGCGGGCGCGGCACCCCAGGTGCCCGGCCCGCGCGTCGTGCCCGGTGCTACTGCCCGGACGCTGCGGCCACCGCCGCGGCGACTGCGTCGGCGACCCGCGGATCCAGCGGGGAGGGGACGATGAAGTCCGGTGCCAGGTCCTCGGCGGCCAGCTCGGCGATCGCCCGGGCGGCGGCGATCTTCATCTCGCTGGTGATCCGGCGGGCACCGGCGTCCAGGGCCCCGCGGAAGATGCCCGGGAAGGCGAGCACGTTGTTGATCTGGTTCGGGAAGTCGCTGCGCCCGGTGGCGACGACGGCCGCGTGCCGTGCCGCGACGTCGGGCATGACCTCCGGGTCCGGGTTGGACAGGCCGAAGATGATGGCGTCCTCGTTCATTCCGGCGAGGTCCTCTTCGGGGACGGTGGAGGAGGAGACGCCGACGAAGGCGTCGGCGCCGTCGAGGGCCTCGCGGACCCCGCCCATGATGCCGTCGCGGTTGGTGATGGCAGCGTACTTGGCCTTGATCGGGTTCAGGTCGTCGCGGTCGCGGTGGATGACGCCCTTCGAGTCCAGCAGCACCACGTCGCCGACACCGACGTTGACCAGGATGTCGGCGATGGCGATACCGGCGGCCCCGGCCCCGGAGACGACGACGCGCAGGTTGGCCAGCTGCTTGCCGACCACGCGGGCGGCGTTGGTCAGGGCGGCCAGGACGACGACGGCGGTGCCGTGTTGGTCGTCGTGCATCACCGGGCAGTCGAGGGCCTCGATGAGCCGCTCCTCGAGTTCGAAGCAGCGCGGGGCGGAGATGTCCTCGAGGTTGACGGCCCCGAAGCTGGGACGCAGGCGGATGAGCGTTTCGATGATCTCGTCGACGTCGGTGGTCTCGAGCACCAGCGGGATGGAGTTCAGGCCGCCGAAGTTCTTGAACAGCGCGGACTTGCCCTCCATGACCGGCAGCGAGGCGGCGGCGCCGATGTTACCGAGGCCCAGCACGGCGGTGCCGTCGGAGACGACGGCGACCAGGCGGGAGGCCCAGGTATGGGTGGCGTGCTTGGCGGGATCGGCGGCGATGGGACGGGATACCTGGGCGACGCCGGGCGTGTAGGCGATGGAGAGGGCGCGCTTGGAATCGAGCGGCATGGTGGATTCGACGGAGAGCTTACCGCCCTCGTGGGCGGTGAAGATATCTGCCTCGCTGATGGGCGCGCTCGTCGCGGGGGTCGTTGCGGGGGTGGTCACGGTGGACATGGGGATGCTCCTGGAGAAAGTCAGCTGATCGGGACGCGGGCATGGCACGGTTTCCGCGGGGTGCGCGCCGGTGCGTCAGTGCGCGTGCGGCGGGCAACCTGCCCTGCTCTGCGGAGGCCGGCCAGGGGTGGTGGCTCG
>DATNBS010000129.1:0-13724 GCA_035571895.1 Arthrobacter sp.
CTGGCGGGTCCCGGCGCTGTGCTGCGTGACGACCAGTGGACGGCTATCGAAGCCCTGGTGGTGCGGCGGCGGCGTGCGCTGGTGGTGCAGCGCACCGGCTGGGGCAAATCAGCGGTGTATTTCATCGCCGCGAAGCTGTTACGCGCCGACGGGCACGGTGCCACCGTCATCGTTTCGCCGCTGCTGGCGCTGATGCGCAATCAAGTCGCCGCGGCCGAGCGAGCGGGAGTTCATGCCGCCACCATCAACTCGAGCAACGTCGGCGACTGGGACGACATCCATCGGCGCGTCCACCGCGGCGAACTCGACGTACTTCTGGTCAGCCCAGAACGGTTGAACAACCCCGACTTTCGCGATCAGGTGCTTCCCGCCCTTGCCAGCGACGCCGGCCTCGTCGTCGTCGACGAAGCACACTGCGTATCGGACTGGGGTCACGACTTCCGCCCCGACTACCGCCGCATCCGCGACCTGATCGGCGCCCTGCCCGGCAACGTCCCGGTGCTGGCCACCACCGCCACGGCGAACGAGCGCGTCGTGCACGACGTGCAGGAACAACTGGCGGTCGGCGGGGCGGAGGTCTTCACCCTGCGCGGGGCGCTGGCCCGCAAGTCGCTGCGGCTGGGCGTGCTGCGCCTGCCCAGCCCGCGGATGCAGCTCGCCTGGTTGCTGACCCACCTGGACGACCTGCCCGGCAGCGGCATCATCTACACGCTGACGGTCTCGGCGGCCGAGGACGTCACCCGGTTGCTGCGCGAGGCCGGGCACGAGGTGCGCTCCTATACCGGGCGGACCGACCCCGAGGAGCGGGCGGCCTCCGAACAGGCGCTGAAGGACAACCAGGTCAAGGCGCTCATCGCCACGAGCGCGCTGGGCATGGGCTTCGACAAGCCGGACCTCGGGTTCGTCGTGCACGTCGGGGCTCCCAGCTCGCCGGTGGCGTACTACCAGCAGGTCGGCCGTGCCGGCCGCGGCACCGACAACGCCGACGTGCTGCTGCTGCCCGGGCCGGAGGACCGGGAGATCTGGCGGTACTTCGCCACTTCCTCGATGCCCGACGAGGAACGGGCGCACGCCGTGCTCTCCGAACTCGAGGCCGCTGGCGGTGCCGTCTCGGTCCCTGCCCTCGAGGCCCGCGTGAACCTGCGCCGCTCCCCGCTGGAACTGCTGCTCAAGGTCCTGGCCGTGGACGGCGCCGTCGAACGGGTCGGCGGCGGCTGGGTGCGCACCCGCGAACCCTGGGGCTACGACGCCGAGCGCTATGCCCGGGTGGCCGCGGCCCGCGTGCACGAGCAGAATTCGATGCTGGACTACGAAACCACCAGCGGATGCCGCATGGAGTTCCTCTCGCGGGAGCTCGATGATCCGGCGGCCGCGCCCTGCGGGCGCTGCGACAACTGCGCCGGCCCCTGGTACAGCGACTCCATCGGGGACCAGGCCCGCGACCGGTCCCAAGCCGCGCTGGGCCGCGTCGGCGTGCAGCTGGAGCCGCGCGCCATGTGGCCCGGCGGCATGGATCGCCTCGGGGTCCCGCTCAAGGGCAAGATCAAACCGGTGGACCAGGCACGTCCCGGCCGGGCCCTGGCCCGGCTGACCGATCTCGGGTGGGGCGCCCGCCTGCGTACCCTGCTGGCGACCTCGGCCGACCAGGTGGTCGACGCGCCCATCGAGGACGCGATGCTGCGCGCCTGCGTCCAGGTCCTGGCCGAATGGGACTGGGCCGAACGGCCCGCAGCGGTGGTCGGCATGCCCTCGCGCACCCGCCCCCAGCTGGTCGGGTCGTTCGCCGCCGGCATCGCCCGGATCGGCCAATTGCCCTACCTGGGGACGCTGGACTACCCCCATGGTGGACCCCGCGGCGGGTCGGGCGGCAACAGCGCCTTCCGTCTCGCCGCCGTCTGGGACCAGCTCGCCGTCGGCCCCGAGCTGGCAGCCCAGTTGGCGGGGCTGCAGGGGCCGGTGCTGCTGGTCGACGACTACGTCGACAGCCGCTGGACCGTGACCGAGGCGACCCGGGTGCTGCGCGAAGCCGGGGCCGCTGCGGTCCTGCCCTTCGTGCTGGCCGTTTCCGGCTGACGGGGCAGCTCCACGCCCTAGACTTGGACCATGGAGACGTTGTTGTGGGTCTTGGTTCCGCTGCTGCTCATCGCCCTGGGCTGGTGGCTGCTGGCGCGGCTGCGTCGCAAGACCAGCGCCGAGGTGAGCGCTGCCACCGGCCCCGAATCCGCCCGCCGCGCCGCGGGGCAACTCAGCGCCGAGGCGCACCGCGCCGTCTACCGGCACCTGGCCCAGGGCAACTTCATGGGCGCGGTGCAGGAATACCGCGCGGCCACCGGTGAGGGCGTCAAGGCCAGCATCATCGCGGTACGCAGCCTCGAGGCCCACCCCCAGGTCTACCGCGACCCCCAGGCGATCGCCGAGGCCGAGACCGGGACACCGGCGGACCGACCGACGCCGCGCGGTGACGCGACAGGGCAGGGACCGGCGACTGGTGGGCCGGTGGACGGGGACGGCCCGGCACCGGACGACGCCGATGCCCGCAACGGGCACCCGGCACCCGCACCCGCTTCCGGCTCCGCCGCCCCCGGTGCCGACCCGGCCGCCGAGCCCGGCGACCTGCAGGATCCCGGCGGGGAGTTCACCATTCCCGACGAGTGGGCGGAGAAATTCGGCAGCGGCGCGAGCCGCAAGACCTCGAACTTCCGGATCTCGGCCGAGCAGGACGGCGAGGTGCGCGAATTCGGCACCGACGAACTGCCGCCGGCGGAGTTCGACCAGTTCCAGTCGCTGCTGCGTGACCACGACCTCGACGGCGCCGCGGACCTGCTGGCCAAGTTCTCGGGACTCGAACGCGACTCCATCCGCCAGCTGCTCGAGACGGCGCCGGTGGACGGGGACCCCGCGTCGATGGGCGAGAACATCTCGGACTTCAGCTTCGAGGGCGACGGGCCGCAGGGGCACGTGCAGTTCAGTGCCAGCGACCTGCCCGGCGAGGACAAGGGCCGGTTCCTGGGCTACATGCGCTCCGGGGACGTGGGCCGCGCCGCCGAGATCGTGCACCGCCACACCGGCCTTCCGGTGGACATGGTCGAGCAGCTGCTCACCGCCTTCGGCCAGAAGTAGGCACAAAAAAACCCCTAGCGGGCTAGGGGTTTTTCAGCGGAGACGGGGGGATTTGAACCCCCGGTCGAGTTTAACCCCGACCCTTCATTAGCAGTGAAGTCCATTCGGCCGCTCTGGCACGTCTCCAGCGCTGCAATGCAGCCCCCCAAGACTACCGATAACCGGCCCCGAATTTCAAAAGCGGGTCCCGTCGGCGACAGCGCGCCAGAGGAATTCTTAGCTGGTCGCCAGCATCTCGGCGCTTTGCCGGTTGTCCGAGGCCCCGGCGTGGCCGCCCTCCAGCGACTCGCGGTACCAGATGCCGGGGATGTCGGCGGCGAGCATCTTCGCCGCCATCTTGCGGGCCTGGGCCGGGCCCACCCGGTCATCGCTCGTCGCGCTCCAGATCAGCGCCCGCGGGAAGCGGGCTCCGGCGGCGAGGGCGTCGTCGAGCAGGTGGTAGGGCGAGAAGCCGCGGATGAATTCCCAGTCCCCGAGCACGTCCGGGTCCCCGTATTCGGCGATCCACGAGTGCCCGGCCGACAGCCGCGTATAGCGGCGCATGTCCAGCAGCGGCACCCCGCAGGAGATCGCGCCGAACAGTTCCGGGTAGCGGGTGAGCATGTTCCCCACCAGCAGGCCGCCGTTGCTGCGTCCGGTGGCGGCCAGGCGTTCGGGCCGGGTGACGCCGCGGGCCACGAGGTCGCGGGCGATCGCGGCGAAGTCCTCGTAGGCGCGGTGGCGGTTCCGGCGCAGCGCGGCGCGGTGCCAGGCCGGCCCGTATTCGCCGCCGCCGCGGATGTTGGCCAGCACGTAGACCCCACCCCGGCCGGTGTTGTCCTCCCGGCGCAGCCAGGCACGGCCCACCACCCCGGAGTACGACGGCGTCATGCTGGTTTCAAAGCCACCGTAGCCGTTCATGAGCACCGGGTTTCCGCCGTCGTGCACCAGATCCGCGGGGGCGACCTGGAAGTAGGGGACCCGGGTGCCGTCGTCGCTGGTGGCGAAGTGCTGGTGCACCTCCAGGCCGGTGGCATCGAAGCGTGCGGGGGAGGACTTGACCTCCAGCGGCGCGCCGGCGCCCAGGGTGCCCCGGGAGAGGGTCGGCGGGGTGAGGAAGCCGGTGGAGACGAGCCAGTAGTCGTGGGCCGTCTCCGGGTCGTCCTCGTCGACGGCACCCACCGACAGGTCCAGGTGCCCGTCGCCGTCGAGCTCCAGCGGACGCAGTTGCCAGCCGGCAGCCGGGTCGGCCACCAGCACGCGCGAGGAGACGTCGTGCAGCACGGTGAGCAGCAGGTGGTCGGCGGTGAAGGAGGCGGACTGCAGCGACGTGGCCGCATCCGGGGTGAAGACGGCGGTGGTCGTGGCGTCGCCGGCCAGGAATGCGTCGAGTGGCGCCACGGCCAGGGAACCGGCCGGGACGATGCCGCCTGCGGTGTCCCAGTCCTGCTGCGGCCGGAACAGCAGCCACTGGCGGTGGATGTCCACCCGCACGTGGGTCGGGACCTCGACCGGGACCCAGCGCCCGTCGCGCAGCAGCGAGGTGCGGGTGTTGAAGAAGTCGATGACGTCGACGGCGGTGACGTGCCGGTACCCGGGGGTCTGGTCGACGGAGACCTGCGCCAACACATGCGAGGGGTCGACGGCGAAGACCTCCGGGGCCGCCTGCGGGTCGGTGCCGCGTTCGACCCGGCGGATGGTGCGCGGGTAGCCGGAGCGGGTCAGCGAGCCCTCGCCGAACGCGGTGGCAACGTACCAGGCGTCCGGCCCGTCCCAGGCGACCCGGGTCTTGGCGGTCGGCAGCGCGAACCCTCCGGGAACGAAGCGGGCGGCTTCCAGGTCGAATTCGCGCACCTCGACCGCGTCCCCGCCGTCGGGGGACAGGCGCACGATGGCGCGCCGGTAGGGTTCGCCGTCGTCGGGGCGCAGCAGCGCGGCACCGGCGAAGACCCAGTCGGCCCCCTCGGCCGCAGCGAGGGCATCGACGTCGAGCAGGATCTCCCAGTCGGGGGAGTCCGAGCGGTAGGACTCCCAGCTGGTGCGACGCCACAGGCCCTTGGGGTGGGCGGCATCGCGCCAGAAGTTGTAGTAGAAGGCTCCGTGCTTGGTGGGCATCGGGATGCGGTCGTCCGCGTCGAGGACCTCCAGCAGCGAGGCTTCCAGGGCACGGTAGGCACCGTCATGCAGCATGGCCTCGGTGGCGGCGTTGCGTTCCCTGACCCAGTCCAGCGCCCCGGGGCCGTGGATGTCCTCCAGCCACAGCCAGGGATCGTGCGGTTCTGCGGTGTCCGGGAGGGCCGGTGCGGCGTCGGCGGTGCTGTCCATGGGCACAGTCTACGAGCCGGCCGGTCCCCTCCCGTGCCGGGCGGTACGCTGGAAAGCCCCGGCCGCCTGCGCCCCGGCAGGTTTCCCGGGCCCGGGATCCCGGGCGGATCCCGCAGAGCCAAAGCGAAGGAGCACAGGTGGCAGCAACCCCGTTCAACGTCGTGGTCGTCGGTGCGGGCCCCCGCGGGACCTCGACCCTGGAACGGCTGCTGGCCCGGCTCGAGGCACGCTGTGCCGCGCCTGGTGCCGCCGCCGCACCCGATGCCACCACGGACGCCGAGTCGACACCGACGGATCGGCTGCTGGACATCACGGTGGTGGACCCCTGCGAACCCGGCCCGGGCCACGTTTGGGCCCCCGGGCAGCCACGCTACTACCTGATGAACACCCCGGCGCTGTTCCCCACGGTTGCCCCGGCGCGGGGATCCGGTGGCGGGGCCGGGCTCACGTTCGAGCAGTTCCGGGCCTCCGGAGGCGACGGGGCCGACCTGGACGACGTCGAACGGGCGGAACTGGCCGCCCTGGCCTCCGATGGCTTCCCGGGCAGGGCCCTCTACGGGGCCTACCTGCGCCATGTCTTCACACGGGTCCGGGACCGGCTCGCCGCCCACCCGGCGGTCCGCTCGTTCCGGGTGGTCCGCGACGAGGTGGTCGCCCTGCACCGCGAGGCGAACGGCTACCGGCTGGTCCTCGCCGGGAACACCGCCTCCGCCGGAAACACCACCTCAGCCGGAAGCCCGGGTGGCGGGACCCCGCAGGACGGAAATGCCCGGGAGGGGATCGCCGGGGACGGCGAGGGCCCCCGCGAACTCGTCGCCGAAGCCGTGGTGCTGGCCGTCGGGCATGTCCCCGCCCAGGCGAACCCGCAGCAGCGGGCCGCGGGGGAGCGAGCCACCGCTGCCGGGTTGCATTACCAGGAGCCCAACGTGCCGGCCGACGTCGACTGGGGCGCCTACCCTGCCGGCGAACCGGTGCTGGTGCGGGGACTGGGGCTGAACTTCTTCGACGCCATGACAGCGCTGACCGTTGGCCGGGGCGGCCGCTTCGTGGACACCGGTGCCGGCCCCGGACGCGCGCTGGAATACCGCCCCGGCGGACGCGAGCCCCGGCTGCACGCCGCCTCCCGGCGGGGCGCCCCGTACCGGGCCAAACCGTGCATCGACACCTACCTGCCCCGCTCGGTGTCGTTGCGCCACCTTGGCTTCGACGCCGTCCATGAACTGGCCGCAGGGGGCGCGCCCGGCGAGCCGAGCGGCAAGGTCGGTTTCAACGCCCACATCTGGCCGCTGCTGCACCGCGACGTGCTGCGCACGTACTACGCGACGTTGCTCCGGGTGGAACCGGAGCGGTTCACCGACCCGGACGGGTTCCTCGCCGAACTGGACGACATCCTCGATGCACCGCATGTCCACGGTCAGGAGGTCTGGCGGTCGGTGGCCCGGGAACTGGTCGAGCGCGCCGCGCCCGGGGCCACCTGGCTGGACGTCCCGGGGCTGGGGCACCCGTTTGCCGACCGCGGCTTCGTCGGCCACGAGGCCTACCAGGCAGCGGTGCTGGACTTCCTCCAGGCCGATGCCGCCTCCTCGGCGCGTGGGGAGGACGACCCGCTGAAGATGGCGATCGGCGCCTTGAACGCCGGCCGCGGCGTCGTCAAGCGCTTCGTGGCCGAGGGCCTGCTCGATGACGCGAGCCGGCTGGAGGAGCTCGGCCGCTGGTTCGAGCCCCTGGTGGAGGGGCTCGCCAGCGGGCCGCCGCTGCAGCGCATTGAGGAACTCGCGGCCCTGGCGCGTGCCGGCGTCGTGCAGTTCATCGGGCCGGATCCGGTGTTCTCGCTCGACGAGGAGGCCGGGCATTTCGCGGCCTCGTCGCCGTGGGTGCAGGACGAACCGGTCACCGCACGGCACATGTTCGAGGCGATGATGCCGGCCAACCGGGTGGCTCAGACCGCCTCGCCGCTGTTGGCGCAGCTGCAGGCCGATGGCCTGGCACGACCGAGGGCCATGCTCACCTCCGAGGGAGAGCAGGTGCACGGGTCGGGGTTCGACGTGGTCGGGGAGCCCTACCGGTTGGTCGACGGCGGCGGGGTGCCGCACCGCGGGGTCTTCGTGCTCGGGCTGCAGCTCTCCAGCGTCCAGTGGGGCACGGCCATCGCGGCCGAGGCCGGCGCGGGCTGGCACGAGGGCGCCCGCACCCTGGGGGATGCGGACGCCGTGGCCGCGGAACTGCTCAGGATGGCCGAGCTGGACTGATGCCGGCCCGCAGCTCGCGCAGTGCCCGCTGGTCCCGCGGGGTCTTGCGGGCCGTGTCGACGATGTCCCACAGCGTCACGCCTGCAGTGCAGACCAGGACGATGACCGCCAGCGGGCCGCCGGCTTCGGGCCACCAGTCGACGGCGGACGTGAAGGCCGGATTGAACAGGGATCCCGCAGCGGCCAGGACGATCACCGGGACCGCGAAGGCCAGGTCGATGGCGGCGTTGGCGGCGAAGAACGACCACGTCCAGCCGCGGGCACGGTAGCGCAACCACTCCAGGCCCGCTCCGGCCAGGAGCAGCACGATCAGGTACGGCAGCCAGAACGTCCACAGCGCCGGGTCCAGCAGCGGCACCGCGTGTCCGTCGGCGTCGTGGATCGGGGAACGGAAGTGCTGCCAGACGAGGTAGGCCGCGGTTCCGGCCTGCAGGACGATGGAGGCCGCCGTGTCCCCGAGCCGGGCGGGGCCCGGCTGCGGCAGGTCGCGCAGCATCTCGGGGCTCCAGTCCACCGGGCTGCTCGTCGTTCCGCCGCGCTCGACCAGGGCGAAGACCGCGGTCGTCCAGAAGAGGACATGGCCCGTGGTGGAGAGTGCGGCCAGGACGGTGGCGGAGGCGGTCTCGCCCGGGTCCCCGTTCGAGAGCAGCGTCCCCAGCAGGACGGCGATCGTCACGACCGGCACGATCGTTGCCAGCAGGACGGCTAGGAGCCGGATGTAGTGCGGGTAGAGCCCGGGCCCGATCAACTGCAGCTGCCGGCCGGAATACCCCGCGGCCAAGCGGACCGGATCACCGAGCTCGAGCAGGGCCTCGCGCTCGGCCGCCGCAGGTTCGATGCCGTCCTCGCGCCGGGCCGCGACCAGGTCCTCGACGGCGGCTGCGACCTCGAGTTCGACGTCGGCACGTGCGGCGGCGGGCACGCCACGGCAGACGGCGGCAACATAGCGTTCGGAAAGGGTGGCCATGATGGCTCCTAGTGGTCGGTCGGGGATGCGGGGGTGCCGCCACGCAGGGCGGTGATGGAGCCGTGGAGGGACTGCCATTCGAGAAGCATCTGCTCCAGCAGCTCGGTCCCGGCGGGGCTGGTCCGGTAGAACTTCCGGGGCCGGGATTCCTCGGTGTTCCACTGCGCTTCGAGCAGGCCCTGCTTTTCGAGCCGACGCAACAGCGGATACAACGTGTTGGCGTCCACGGCAAGTCCGGCACTGGCCAAGGTGTCGAGCAGCGCGTACCCATACCCCGGCGTGGTCAGGGTGGCCAGGCAGGCCACCACCACGGTGCCGCGGCGCAGCTCCTGCAGGTGTCCGGCCAGGACGTCATCGTCGCTCATGGCAGAAACGATAGTGTGTGAGGCACACTATCGTCAATAGCACGTCATGACGGGCTGGCCCCGGCCGAGACGCCGAGGGCCGGCGCCCGGACACGTGGATCGTGCCGGGCGCCGGCCCTCTGGTCGAAACGGCCGGTTGCTAGTGCCGTCCCTTCCCCTTCCCCCGGCCCGGCCCCGCGAGGTCCAGGCCGACGACCAGCGGATCGTGGTCCGAGGCACGGTACGGGTCCGGCGCGTAGAAGTCGGTGGCGTTGTAGTTGTACCGGCTGTACTCCAGCGCGATCGGCTCGTCCGCGTTGATGTCCCAGATGTCCTGCCCGGTCACGGCCCGCTCGGCCGCGTCGGAGACCAGCACGTGGTCCAGCGACCCGGTGCGCCCATCAAAGAGGTAGGACTGCTTGCCGGTCTTCGAGCCGAGATCGGTGTACCCGGCGGCATAGAGCACCTGCATCGGATCCTCCTGGGTGTAGGAGTTGAAGTCTCCGGTCAGCACCACCTTCGCGGTGCCGGCTGCGCGCTTCATCGACTCGGCGAAGTCCACCAAGGCGCCGGCCTGGGCCACGCGGGCCTCGTTCCAGGCGCCTTGCCCGTCACCGCGGTCAGCATTGCCGGACCCGTCCTCCGGATCGGAGCCCTTGGACTTGAAGTGGTTCACGATGGCCACGAAGCGGTCCTGTTTCGGTCCCCGGGCGCGGGTGAAGGCCTGCGCCAGCGGCGGCCGGGCGTTCGAGAACGCCTCGTCATCCCGGATGACCGGAGAACCGACCGGCTTCACCGTCGCCTTGCGGTAGATGAAGGCCGTGCGGATGACGTCCTCGTCGGCCGGGACGGAGGCCGGGGTCGGGATGTAGTTCCAGGTTTGAGGTCCCTTGCCGTGACCCTTGCCGTGTCCCTTGCCCGGCTTCGGGGCCGCCTCGTTCAGCGCGTCGACCAGGGCCGCCAGGGCGGTGTCGCGGTCCATGCCGAACGCCGCGGAGTTCTCGATCTCCTCGAGCGAGACCACATCGGCGTCCAGGCCGTTGATGGCCGCGACGATCTTGGCCTGTTGGCGTTCCAGGTTCTCGGCGTTCGCCGCGCCGCGGGCGTCGCAACCGCTGCGCACGGTGATCGGGTTGCCGTCCCGGTCGGTGTAGTACGAGCAGCCGGCGAGCTGGTCGCCGGTGGTGGTGAAGTAGTTCAGCACGTTGAACGTCGCGATCCGCACGTCGCCGCCGACGTCCTCGGGGGCCGCGGTGCGGGTCGCCCCGAAGGCGGCGGGCTGGTCGGCGGTGTTCGCTCCGGTCAGCTGGGTCAGCGGCTCGAAGCGCCAGGCGTCGTGCCGGTAGTCGAGGATGACGTTGCCGATGAAGTCCACCGGCGCCCCGACCCGGACCTGGGACCCGGCGGCCAGGTACGGCAGCGGGATGTCCTTGTTCGCGTCGGCGCCCAGGTAGTTGGCGGTCGACCCGTCGTCCAGGGTGACGGAACGGGCCAGGTTCTCCGCCTCGACGGCGGCCGCGCGGTCGGACCCGGCCGGTGCCACATCGGTGGGTTGGGGCAGGGTCGCCGCGCCGGGAACCAGCGTCGAGGCACCGTAAGCCAGGCCCAGTTCCCCGTAGCCGTTCAGCGCGTAGTTGTCCGCCAGTGTCCAGGTCCCCGAGGGGTCCCAGAGCATGCCCTCGTACGCTTCGCGCTCGGCGTCGGTGGCCGGCCAGGCCACGGTCAGCGGCTTGACTGCCTCGGCCGGTTCGGTGAGCACGGTGGCCCCGTTGGCCCGGACGCTGACCTGGGTCAGCCCGTAGAATTCCCCGGCCGTTCCAGTGACCTCGACGTAGTCGCCGAGGGAGACCTCGTTCACGGTGTCGGGGGAGTAGACGAACACCCCGTCGGAGGCCGCGGCTCCGGCATCGCCGCCGGTGCCCGGCGTCTGGAGGTAGTAGCCGTCGTAGCCACCGGTCGGGTACGCGGCGGTGACGACGCCGCGGGTGGTGACCGGATCGCCGTCCAGCGGCGTCTTGTCGCCGGTGCCCTGGATCTCGGCGATGGACACGTCCACCGGTTCGGCGGGATCCGGGTCGGTGCCCGGGTCCGGTGCCGTCCCGCCGGAAGCCGTCGGGGAGGGTGCCCCGTTGAGGTGGAAGTCCGCGGCGTTGTTGTCGGTGTCGGCGTGGTCGGTGCGCTCGAGCGACTTCGGGTCGGAGTTGCTGGACGGCGCCGTGGCGGCAGCGGTTTCGAAGGTGTTGGACGAGCCGTAGCCGAGCAGGTCGGCGATCTGCGGGTTGCCGGTGACCGAGCCCGTGGGCAGGTCCAGGCCGCCGGCCTGGGTGGAGAGCACGATCGTGCCCTTGGTTCCGCTCGGGTTGAACGAGGTCGACAGATCGGGGGTCGGCAGGTCGGCGCCCGAGGTGCCGTTGCTGCCGCCGCCGACCAGGAAGTAGCCGTGCGCGGGCACGGTGCCGGAGAGCCCGACCGAGGTGTTGGTGGTCCCCGTGCCGGTGCTGGAGCGGTACTGCAGCGTCCAGCCGTCCAGCGAGACCGGTGCGTCCGTTCCGTTGTAGAGCTCGATGAACTTGTCCTGGTAGACGGCGCTGGCGCTGCCGCCGGACAGGTAGGCCTCGTTGATGACGACGCCGGTGCCTCCTGCCGCTGTCGCCCCGCCGGGTGCGGCCAGGGCGGGTCCCGCCACTGCCGTGCCGGCGACCAGGGTGGTGCAGGCGGCCAGGCACAGCCCGGCCCGGGTACGTGATGGTGTCACGATGGTTCCCTCTCTGATGGTGGTTCGTCGTTGAACCTCGGAGTGATGCCCACCAGTGAAACAGGTCCAGGTGACACTTGGGTAGACCGCAGGTGACGGACTGATCCGCTCCCGGTTAGCATCGGCCCATGCCACCAGAACACCAGGAGTCCCCCGCCACCGGGCACATCGGCACCGGCCCCCGTGGCGGATCAGGCCGCCGATAGGCTCCGAGCACGGATCCATTGCGGCCGTGGTCGAGGCGGCCTTCGGTGCCGCCGATCCGGCGGAGGGCCGCGCCGTCGCCGACCTGGTCGGCGTGCTGCGGACCTGGTGGGACACCGGGCGCGGGTTCGAGCTCGTGGCCGAGGCCCCGGCTGCCACATCGGGAACCACCGATGCTCCGGAATGCCCGGCAGCGCCCCCGGCCCTCGTCGGGCACATCGGCATGACCCGCGCCTACGTCGACGGGCTCGACCAGCTCCACCACGTCCTGGTCCTGTCGCCGTTGGCCGTCGACCCCGCGTGGCAGGGTCGCGGCATCGGCCAGGAGCTGGTCCGTGCAGCGCTCGCCGAGGCCCGGCAGGCCGGGTGCCCGCTCGTGTTCCTGGAGGGCGAGCCGGCGTTCTACCCCCGACTGGGCTTCGTGCCCGCGGGACCGGCCGGTTTCACGAAACCCTCCGTGCGCATCCCCGATGCGCCCTTCATGGTCCGCGACACCGGTGCCGCCCGTACCGGGCCGATCAGCGGTGCCCGGTCTACCCGGAGGCCTTCTGGCAGACGGACACCGCCGGGCTGCGTGGGGCGCTGCTGCGCCGGCTTTGCCCCGGTCTCTTCTCCGGGGAAGACGCAGCCGCCTCTTAAACGCAGCAGGGAAGCCGACCCCCTGTGGGGCCGGCTTCCCTGTCGCGGCGTTTCACCACGCGGAAGGTAAGGGATTTGAACCCTTGGTGCGGGGTTGCCGCACACTGGTTTTCAAGACCAGCTCCTTAGGCCGCTCGGACAACCTTCCAGACACCAGAACTATACGTGAGGGGCATGCGGCGCGGAAAACCGCGCGATAGGGTCGGGCCAGGACACCTAGAACCCCAGCGAAGGGACCCGGACGTGAGCCCGAACAACTCCAGCACCCTGCCCGCCACGATGCGCGCCGTCGACTACGACGGCTCGGGCGGTCCCGAGGTCATCCGCGTCGTGGAGCGCCCGGTCCCGGTTCCCGGCGAGGGAGAGGTCCTGATCCGCGTGGCCGCCGCCGGGATCAACCGGGCCGACGTCAGCCAGCGCCAGGGCAACTACCCGCCGCCGCCCGGTGCCTCCGACCTGCCGGGCCTCGAGGTCTCCGGCACCATCGCCGCCTCCGGCCCCGGTGTCACCGGGTACGACGACGGCACCGAGGTGTGTGCGCTGCTCGCCGGTGGCGGGTATGCCGAATACGTCGCCGTACCCGCGCCCCAGGTCCTGCCCGTACCGGCCGGGATCGGCCTGGTCGAGGCGGCCGGGCTTCCCGAAGTCGCCTGCACCGTCTGGTCCAACCTGTTCATGGAGGCCGACCTGGTCGAGGGGGAGTGGCTGCTGGTCCACGGCGGTGCCGGCGGCATCGGCACCATGGCCACCCAGCTGGCCGCCGCGCGTGGGGCGAAGGTGGTCGTGACGGCGGGAAACGCCGAGAAAATCGAGTACTGCCGCGGCTTCGGCGCCCTCGAGGGGATCAACTACCGCGACGAGGACTTCGTCGAGCGGATGCGGCAAATCAGCGACGGGCACGGGGCCGACGTCGTCCTGGACATCATGGGGGCGAAGTACCTGGACCGGAACGTGGACGTGCTGGCCAAGGACGGGCGCCTCGTCGTCATCGCCCTGCAGGGCGGGTCGAAGGCCGAGCTGAACCTGGCGAAGCTGATGACCCGGCGGCTGCGGGTCATCGGCACCACGCTGCGTGCCCGCGACGTCGTGGCCAAGGGCCGGGTAGTCGAGGGCGTGCGCACCGGGGTGTGGCCGCTGGTCGA
>DATNBS010000130.1:0-8089 GCA_035571895.1 Arthrobacter sp.
TGCGACCAGCCGTCGTCGAGGGTGATCCGGCTGGCCGGTCCTCCGTGGAGGCCGATCCGGTAGACGTGCCCGTCGTCGGCCGAGGCATGGAGATGGCGGCCATCGGTAGCCAGGACGTGGTCGTTGTTCACCGGGGGCAGCCCGGTGGCGGGCAGGGGTTCCAGCCGGCGGTCCGCCAGGTCGAGCGTCCAGAGCCGGCCGTCGCCGTTGAGGACCAGCCGACAGCCGTCCGGCGTCCAATGCGGTGCCTCCAGGAGCAGCCCATCCGTTGCGTGGACCAGCTCGCGCTCGCCGGTGGCCGCGTCGGCGAGCCACACTTCGCAGCGTTGGCCCTGCTGCAGCCGTCGTCCACCCGGCATGTCGGCTCCTTTGGTCCGGTGACGTGGGTACGGCTGCTCCGGTCAGGCTGGTTGGGCCCGGTTGGTTGGCCCAGGTTGGTTGGCCCCGGCTACTTCCAGTCGTCGTAGTACTGGCTGTTCTTGCCGTGGTCCGGGTCGAGCTCCAGGCGCTGCATGCGGTGCTCGACGGGTTGCCCGGTGCAGGGCGAGGTGACGATGACCTCCAGCGTCGGCCGGGCCGCGCCCTCGACGATCCTGGCCGTTGCACCGAGATCGCCCTTGCGGAAGTACAGGGCCCGTGCCGCGTCGTCGGTGACCTCGTTCTGCTTCTCCCAGGAGGCGGCCAGCAGGTGCCGGTCCATGCGGTCCAGCGCCTGGTTGGCCGCAGCGCGTGAGGTGACCGGGGCCTGGGCCAGACCGATCCAGGCGGTGTTGGTCTGGGGGTCCGGCTCCTCGGGCCGCAGGCACGTCTGTTCCCTCGCCTTGCGGATCTCCAGTTCGACGGCGTCCCGCGAGGACTCGACCAACCCGGTGAGGACGGCCCCGATGTCCTGGCCGAGCGCCTGGGAGGCGCTCGAGGCCTGGGCGGCATCCGGCGTCGTGTTCATGGAACAACCTCCCAGGAGTGGTGTGAGGGCCAACGGCAGTGCGAGGAGGGCGGCACGCCCGGCCCGCGGGGTCCGCCACCTCACTTTTCCAGGCTTCCGGTGCTCACGGTCTCCAGCTTGCCATAGGCGAAGTCCTCGGGTCGCTCCTCCAGGGGCGATTCCGTGGAGGAGTAGCCGAAGCCGTAGTGGTGTTCGTAATCGACGAAGGGGCTGACCGTGGTGCCCTCGATGACCCCGTTGATGTTGGTGGCAGCCGTGGACCCGTCCCAGAAGTAGTCCGTGTGCCCGCCAATGACCGAGCCGGGGTCGCTGGGGTCCTTGAACCCGGATTCGAGGCGGATGGCACCCATCTGCTGCTGGGGGTTGCTGCCTTCCCAGAACGACGGCCCGTGGTATCCGCCGCCGAAGGCCTGGGCATACGCGATCGGGTCGTCGCGGGTCTGGATCCAGTAGCGGCTGGCCTCGGGATTGGCCGTATCCGAGGGGCTTCCAACTTCGTGCCCGACGCCGGCCGGAGCTACGTAGACGACGTTGGTCGAGTCCAGCCCCTCCCGCTCGCCCGTGCCCAGCAGCGACCCTCCCGCGCTGTAGCCGACGTAGGTACTGCGGGCGTCCAGGGGCACCTCGGCGTCGAGTGCATGGTCGAAGGCCGCCAGCAGCGGGCCGCCGTCCTCGTTGTACCGGCTGGTCACGTTGTCGGGGATCTCGTTCGGCAGGTCGGTGCCCTGCCAGTAGAAGGACACCCGGTCACCCCCGGCCGTCCCGTCGATGGCGTCGAGCTTGCCCGTGTAGTCCTCCAGGCTGCCTAGGTCCGCCCCCGTCCCCGGGACCAGGGTGGAAACGGTCGAGGTGGAGGAGGACGGGGCTCCCTTCATCGTCACGATGCGCCCGTCCCCGTCGAGGGAGACCATGACGACCTGCGTGTCGTGGTCCATGGCGTAGTCGAGGCCCGCCGCCTGCCGCACCAGGGCGTCGTACGCGGCCTTGGACTCCTCCCAGCGGCGGTGCGCTTCCTGGTAGGCGCCGTAGGCGCTGTACGCGCGCACCCGGTCGTTGCCCGGTTCCGAGAAGGCCTCGGCGGTGTAGTCGTTGATGTCCGGCTCGGGACCGGGAGCGACCTGCCGGTTGCGGACCTGCTCCCTGAGTCCGGCCACGGTGACGATGTTGGCGGTGGCGCGTTGGGCCAGGGGAACGCCATTGAGGTTGCCGAAGACGGCGGGGTAGAGCAGCAGGAGCTTTTCCTGGTCCCCGGGCTCCAGGCCCAGCCAGGTGGACCGGATCCGCTTGATCCCTGAGGCGGTGAGCGGCGCGTCGCCGCCCATGACCGCTGCCATTGCCTGCTCGGGGGAGCCCGGCATGAAGGGTCCCATCGGCCGGTTGGCTGCCAGGATGGCGGCCGCCTCGGGATTGGCGTCGGCCCACGCCCGCAGCTCCTCCGGCGAGAGACCCCGCAACGAGGGCAACAGGTCGCGCGGGTCGACCGCCCCGAAATCCTCGTCGAGCCCGGACGTGAAGTCCGCCCAGGAAACCGTCGGCAGCGTCGTCCCGCCGAGGGGCGCCGACGTCGGCAGGGAGTCCCCGGTGCCCTGCGTGATGGCGTCGAGTGCGTCGGCAGCCGTGGTTTGCGCGGTGTCCCACTCCGTGGACAAGGCGCGGGCCCGGCGGTTGAAGTCGGACAGTTCCGAGGTGGTGGCGGCCTTCTCGCCCTCCGGGTCGCTCCTGACCTGCGACCGGAGCCCGGGGAGCAGGTCGGCCAGGGCCTCCGATTCGCGTTGGAGGGGCCGCCCGGTGGTGACGAAATCCTCCAGGGCGGTCTTCGCCGACGACAGCGCGGTGGCCCACTCGGCGACGGGCGTCGTCAGGTCGTCCAGGGCGGCATGGACGGTCGACTGGGTTTCGTCGTGGCGGTACGCGTCCCGGACCCCTGTCCACGCGGTCTGGGCATCGGTGAGGTAGGACTTCGCGATGTCCGCCTTCGTGCCCAGGTCCGTCGCGGCGTCGTTGAGGTCATCCCAGTGAACGTCGATGTCGGGAAAGCCTTCGATGGATTCCATGGCGCCTACTCCGGCTGCGGTCCGGGATGGCGGACTGCGCTGGGCGCATAGCTGACGGGGATGCGTCGGAGGGCTGCTGCCGCACTGTCGTTCATCCTGCCGTCGGCTTCGATCAGGGCGGCAGCCGCCTGCGCGAGGGATTCCGCCTTCCGGAAGACCAGGCTCGCCGCGCGCAGGCCGACGTCGTCCCGGGGAGCCCAGAAGCGCGTGAAGGCCGCGGAAACGGTGCCCGCCGACCCGAAGCTGCCGGCGGCATCGTCGCCCGCGGTCCGGGTGTCCTGGGCGGCGAGCTGGAGCGATTGCCCATCCGCGGCGACGTCGATGAGGACTGCGTGCAGTTGCCCCTTGTCGATTGCGTAGGCCATGGCCACCCCCGGACGTCGTCGTGGGGTGGCCGGGTCGGGACCACCCACTGCGACTCTCCCCGATCCGTGGTCCGCGGTCCATGGGGACTTCTCCCCATGCGGCCGTAGACTGGAGGAAAGCACCGGTCGACGGGAGGAAGCCTTGTCCGAAACGACAGTGTCCACGACGGCCGAGCTGCTGGCCGAGCTGGCCGGACTCGAAGACCCGAAGATGCGGGCGGTGAACGAAAGGCACGGCGACGATCACGGGGTCAACCTCTCGAAGCTGCGCGCCATCGCCAAGCGGCTGAAGATCCAGCAGCCCCTCGCCCGGGAACTGTGGGCCACGGACGACACCGCGGCCCGCCTGTTGTCCCTGCTCATCTGCAGGCCCAAGGAGTTCGACGGCGGTGAACTCGACTCGATGCTGCGCGCCTCGCGCGCGCCCAAGGTGGCGGACTGGCTGGTGAACTACGTGGTCAAGAAGAACGCCCACGCCGAAGACCTGAGGATGGCCTGGATGGACGACGCGGACCCGGTGGTCGCCAGCGCCGGGTGGGCCCTGACCAGCGACCGCGTGGCGAAGGGGAAGTCCGGGGGATTGGACCTCCCGAGGCTGCTGGACACCATCGAGGCGCAGATGAAGGATGCACCCGGCCGGTTGCAGTGGGCCATGAACCAGACGCTGGCCACCATCGGCATCGAGCACGAGGAGCACCGCGCCCGGGCACTGGACATCGGCGAACGGCTCGAGGTCCTGAAGGACTACCCCACGCCGCCGAACTGCACCTCGCCGTTCGCCCCCAGCTGGATCAAGGAGATCGTCCGGCGCAAGGCAGCCGTCTGACGAAGAGCCCTGGCGGGCGCGTGGGGCTCCGCCCCGCAGGCCTCGCGGGGAGCGCCCGCCGGAAGGGGACACCGGAGTCAGATGGCGTCGTCCTCGATGAGGCCCCGGGCCATGGCAACGGCCTTGTTAAAGGCGTCGTTGCGCAGGTGGACGCGTTCACGGGCCCGGTCGTCGTCTCCCTCGCGGGCGGGTTCCAGATAGGCACCCTGCCCGGGGTAGAGCGTCCAGATGTCCCCGGCGGGCGGCAGGTAGAACACTCCGAAGGACCGGTGGATGTCGTCGTCGTCCGTCCAGATGGGGACGACGGCGAGGGCCGCCCCGGTATCGATGTTGATCCACTGCGCACGCGGCACCGGCTGTTCCAGGACCTCGGGATCCAGGAACGGGGCGGTGCCCTGGCCCCATCGTGCCTCGAAGCGTTCGTGGAACACGGGCAGCAGGGCCTTGTTGTAGTATCGCCAACCGCTCATGGGTGACCTCCTCCAGGATCGAGCGCGTGCAGGGGTGGCCAGCAGGGGCCGAGGCGGCGCCCGGCCCCACGGGCGTCGCCTCGGCTGCCGGGGTGATCAGCCTAGGCGTTGATCTCCTGCTGCTGGGACTCGCCGGTCTCGATCTGGATCTTGCGCGGTTTTGCCTTCTCGGCGATCGGGATCCGCACGGTCAGCACGCCGGCGTCGTAGGTGGCCTGGATTCCTTCCGTGTCCAGGGCCTCACCGAGGATCAACTGGCGGCTGAAGACGCCCCGCGGGCGCTCCGAGACCACCAGCTCGATGTTTTCCGCCGTCCGGTCCGGTCGTTCCGCCCGGACTGTCAGGGCATTGCCCTCCACGTCGAGGTCCACCGAATCCGGCGTGACACCGGGAAGGTCGAATTCGACGACGAATTCATGTTCCTGCTGCCAGGCGTCCATCGGCATCGCTGCCGGCCGCGCGGTCGTCCCCAGGACCTGTTGTGTGAGCCGGTCGAGCTCACGGAAGGGGTCGGTGCGCATCAGCATGGTCTTCTCACTCCCTCACAGATCGTGTGCTTTTGTTGTCCGTACCAACCGATTACCTGTATCGGCTGGTACAGATTTTTTATAGCATTGGGTCGTGGCCTAGTAAAGGGCCTGCACGGAAAATTCTTCGGGAGGACCGATCGGATGACACGACCGTCGTCGAACAAGGGCATCTACGGCATTGCCGTCGTCGCCGAGCTCACCGGCACCGGGCAGCAGAACCTGCGCCTGTATGAGCGCAAGGGGCTGCTGGAACCTGAACGGACCCCCGGGGGGACCCGCCGCTACAGCGACGCGGACGTCCAGGTGCTCCACCGCATCGTTGCCCTGCTCGACGAGGGGGTGAACCTGGCGGGTGTCCGGCTGATCCTCGAGCTCGAGGCCGACAACCACCAGTTGCGCCGGAAGCTGGACCGACTGACCGGGCGGTGAACGGCAACGCGCCAGCCGCCGTGGCCGGTTCCGGGGACGATGGCTCAAAGACCTGACGCGGCCCGCAAACCGGGCTACCGTTGACGGTTGCCTTCAAAGGCTGGAAGCGAACCTTGGAAAGGAATTGCCGTGTCCCAGAAACCGATCATGCCCAGTGACGCGTCCTCCCGGGTGGGGATGTTCGACCGTTTCGCCGACGGGGCGTCGCTGGTCGCGTCCCGCGCGTGGTTCTTCTGCTGCTGCGTCGTCATCGTCGTCGTCTGGGCACCGTCCTTCTTCGTCCTCCAGGACATCGACACCTGGCAGCTGATCATCAACACCATCACGACCATCGTCACGTTCCTGCTGGTGGCGCTGCTGCAGAACACCCAGACTCGGTCGGACCAGGCGATCCAGCACAAGCTCAATGCCATCGCCGATGCCTTGAGCGACCTGATGCAGGACAACGAACACGAGCAGGACGCCCAGGAGCTGAGGGAGGCCGTCGGCCTCGAGGAGCGCGAGGTCTCCACGAAGATCAAGGCGTAGGGCCGCGCGCAGGCAGGGGCGTCCAGCCGGTCCCGGCGGTGAGGGGCGCCAGGTCTCGGCACCTGCAGCACACCGTCGTATCCTCAAAGCAGCAGCACCAGCAGGAGGACGAGCAGTGGACGGATGGCGGGAAACCCTGCAGGACTGGGCCGCGGCCTGGGCGGCGGTCCGGGACCGTGAAACCAGGGTGGATGGGGCGGGCGTGCGGACCATCGCCGGGCACGCCCCCGCCGAGTACATCCTGGGCTGGCCCGGCGACGACATCCCCCGGCTGGCGGACCAGGTGCGGTCCCATCCCGGGGCGTTGCTGACCCTGGTCGCCGACCAAGCCGAGGACCTCCTCGACGAGGCCGCCCCCGTCGGGCTCGTCCCCGTGAAGCGTGCCGTGCTGCTCACGGCATCCACCGCTGATCTCGAGACCTCCACGGCGTTGCCGGAGAACGGCGGCCTGGAGGAGGCGCCGCTGGACCTGTACGAGATGGTGGAGGCCACCGAATTCGGACGCCCGGTCGCCAGCGGCCGCGTCCGCGTCGAGAACGGCGTGGCCGTCATCGGTTCCCTCAAGACCCACCACCCCGACACCAGTCCCGCCTTCGGCCGCGCCGTGCTCGCGGCCTTAGTGGAGGAGGCCTACGTGCACGGGGCGGACACGCTCTTCGCCATCGTCTCAGAGCGGCAGGTCTCCGGCTACACCGGAACCGGGTGGACGGTCGAGGCCCACATTGTCACCTTCCGTAGCACCGAGTAGGCCCAAGACGACAGGGGCGGGCGTGGGTCATCGCCTTCGACGAACTCGCGGCCGCACGCGACGAGCTGGAGGCCGACCAGCGCTGAAAGGAGGTCCACCGTGTCGTATTACCTGGAGTACACCGTCCCGGCTGGCCCGGAGGAGGACGGCTTCGAGTTCCCCGTCAGCGACGAGCGGAGCGGTGAAACGATCCCGTTGACCGAGACCGCCGCGGACGTGGTCCATACCGACAGCCTTCCCGAGCGCACCGAGGTGTTCGGGGCATCGCTGGCGGAGGCCCAGCAGGCCGCCGAATCGATCCTGTCCAACAGCAAGGCGCGCCAGGCCCGGCTGTTCGACGACACCACGGATTCCCTGCAGCCCGGCGCGGGCACCCTGGTGGCACGGTACACCGAGGGAGCCGGCTGGCAGGACGCCGGCAAGGACGTCGGGTAGGCGCGGCCGGAAGACAGCATCGCCAACGGAACGGCGCCGGACCCCCCAATGGGGATCCAGCGCCGTTCTAGGTTGTCGATGGGCTTGGGTGGTTAGGCCTTCTGTGCCTGTGCTTGGTTGGCCTGCAGCAGTGGCGCGAAGAACGCCGCGAGCTCGTCGGTGGCGGTCAGCGGCAGGACGTTGGCCACGTACTGGTCCGGGCGGACGACGACGACGACGCCGTCACGGCTCAGCCCGCGCTCGTCGAAGATGTCGGCGCCGGGCACGGTGCCGAAGACCTTCTCGAGGTTGGTCAGCTTGAACGGGCCGACCTCGGGGCGGAACACGGTGGGGACCGCGTTGATGTCGATCTCCTCGTGGGGCTGCTGGTAGATCACCTTCAGATCGAACCAGGCATCGTCGTCGTACCCCTCGGGGGTGGCGGCGAGCGGTGAGTCCGGTGCAGTGGCCAGCCACTGGGCCAGCTCCGTGGTGGGGGAGGCGGCGCCCGCCTGCGCCGGGTCGGCGAAGACGTAGATGCGCCAGCGGCCGTCGGCGGCGGCCTGGTGGCCCAGCTGCAGCGGGTTGGTGTCGCAGACGCGGGAGGCCAGGGCGGACTTGAAGCGCTTGCCGACCGGGAAGCCGGTGGCCAGGTCCTGGTGGGTGGCCTCGCCGGTGATCAGCGACGGGGTGTACTCGGTCATGAAGCCGGCCGGGAACTCGGCGGTGCGCACGTAGAAGTCCTCGAGGTCCGAGGGGCTGTCGAACTCCTCGGGCTT
>DATNBS010000131.1:0-4850 GCA_035571895.1 Arthrobacter sp.
CAGAGGAGTATCGACACATGACGAACTCGCAGTTCTCCCCGAACCAGCTCCCCCGCCTGGAGCACCCCGACGGCACCCCCATCCGTGCCCTCGTGGTGGACGACGAGCCCTCGCTCGCCGAATTGGTGAGCATGGGCACCCGCATGCTCGGGTGGCAAGTCAGGGTCGCCGGCGACGGTCCCTCCGCCGTCCAAGAGGCGCGTTCCTTCAGCCCGGACATCCTGGTGCTGGACTGGATGCTGCCCGGCTTCGACGGACCCGAGGTGCTGCGCAAGGTCCGCGCCTTCCAGCCCGAGGTCCCGGCGCTGTTCCTCACCGCCAAGGATGCGGTGGAGAACCGGATCGAGGGCCTCTCGCTCGGCGGCGACGACTACGTCACCAAGCCGTTCAGCCTCGAGGAGGTCCTGCTGCGGCTGCACCGGCTCGTCGAACGCTCCGGAGCGGGCAAGGCCGACGCCGCCGAGCTGGTGGTCGGGGACCTGGTCATGAACCTGGACATGCGCGAGGTCAGCCGGGGCGGCGACGTCGTGAACCTCACCGCCACCGAGTTCGACCTGCTGCACTACCTGATGGAGAACGCACGCCGCGTGATGTCCAAGAACCAGATCCTGGACAGCGTGTGGCAATACGACTTCGGCGGCCAGGCCAACATCGTCGAGCTGTACATCTCCTACCTGCGCAAGAAGATCGATGCCGGGCGCGAGCCCATGATCCACACCGTCCGCGGCGCGGGGTATGTCCTGAAGCCCGCGCCGTGACCTGGACCGCACCACCGAGACCCGCGAATCCCCCGACCCGGCCCGACCACCATCCCGGCGGCCCCTCGGGCCAGCGCTGGTCGCTGCGCGCGCGCATGCTGGCAGCGCTCATCGCCCTGCTGGCCCTGATCTGCATGGTGATCGGCATCTTCACCCACACGGTCATGCGCAACAGCCTCTACGGACAGCTCGACGAGCAGCTCCAGCAGGCCTCCAACCGGGCGGCCAGCTTCGACGGGAAATCGGGCAGCCAGGGCAACGACGTCCCCGACCCCCTCAACGCCCCCGGGCAGGGCTCCGGCACGCTGAACGCCCGCATCGTGGGCAACACCATCCTCATCGGCGGGGTCCTGGACCGGGAAACAGGCGTGCGCCAACAACTCAACGAGAAGGACGCCCAACAGCTGTCCACGGTCGCCCCGGACCAGGCACCGGTGAGCAAGGACCTCTCGGTCGGCAGGTACCGGCTCATGGCCGTCACCGCGCCGTCCGGCCCATCGGCGACGCCAGGCGGGGCCATCCTCATCACCGGGTTGCCGGTGGAGAACACCCACCGCACGTTGTTCTCCCTGGACATCACCATGCTGCTGGTTGCGTCCTCGGGCCTGGTCGCCACCGGATTGATCGGCTCGGTGATCGTGCGCCGGTCGCTGGTCCAGCTCGAACGCGTCTCGGCCGTGGCCGGATCGGTGGCCGAACTGCCCCTGGACGCCGGCGAGGTCCGCCTGGCCCAGCGCGTCGCGCCCTCCGACGCCGAACCCGGCACCGAGGCAGGCAACATGGGCCACGCGCTGAATGCCCTGCTGGACAACGTGGAATCGGCGCTGGAAGTGCGCCAGCGCTCGGAGGCCCGCATGCGGCGTTTCGTGGCCGATGCCTCCCACGAGCTGCGCACCCCCCTGGCTGCGGTCCGCGGCTATTCGGAACTGGTCGCGGCCACGGAGCAGCTCAGCGACGACGGCCGCACCTCCCTGGGGCGCGTGGTGGAACAGAGCCACCGGATGGGCTCACTGGTGGAGGACCTGCTCCTGCTGGCACGGCTCGACGAAGGGCAACAGCCGACCGCCGTCGACGTCGACCTGAGCCAGCTGGCCATGGAGACCTCACGGGACTTCCGGGTCGCAGCCCCCGGGCACCAGTGGCGCCTCGCGCTCCCGGACGAACCCGTCGTCGTCCGCGGCGATGTTCCCCAGTTGACGCGGGTGCTGAACAACCTGCTCTCCAACGCCCGCAAGCACACGGCCGAGGGCACCGTCGTCGAGACCCGCGTCGCACGGTCGGCCGACGGCCGGCACGCCGTCCTCACCGTCACCGACGACGGGCAGGGCATCGACGAGGACTTCCTGCCCCAGGTCTTCGGACGCTTCACCCGTGCCGACGAGGCCCGCTCCGGCGCCGAGGGGACCGTGGGCCTGGGCTTGCCGATCGTGCGCGGGATCGTCGAATCCCATGGCGGGACGATCCACGTCACCAGCCGTCCCGGGCACACCGAGTTCGAGGTCCGGCTGCCGCTGGCTTTCGACCTGCCACCGCGCCCGGACCAGCCGCCGCAGTCCGCCGCCTGAGCGCCGGGCCGCCCGGCCTTCACAGATCCGCCACAGCCCCACCCCAACATCGCCACATGCACGCCGCCGATGCTGGGGGCATGAACCAACCACCGCCGCCGCCGGCAGCCCTTCCCGTCCCCCCGAGCATCCCTGCCGGCACCGCCCCGCGGGCCTTCGCCTCCCGCTCCGCCAGCCCCATCCATCCGGTACCCGGAATGGCCCTGGTCGACGTCGTCGTGCCGGTCCACAACGAGGAAGGCGGCATCGAGGCCTGCCTGCGCCGCCTGCACGGCCACCTGGCCGCCTCGCTGCCCTTCGGGTACCGGATCACGGTCGCCGACAACGCCAGTACCGACGAGACCGTGGCCATCGCCGAACGCATCGCCCGGGACCTGGGGAGCATCGCCGTCGTGCATTTGCCGGAAAAGGGACGCGGGCGCGCGCTGCGGGCGGCGTGGTCCGCCTCCGACGCGCCGGTGCTGGCCTACATGGACGTGGACCTTTCCACCGACCTGGCGGCCTTCGGCCCGCTGATCGCCCCGTTGCTCTCCGGGCATTCCGATGTGGCCATCGGCACCCGGCTGGGCCGCGGCTCCCGGGTGGCCCGCGGGCCGAAGCGCGAGTTCATCTCCCGTGGCTACAACCTGGTCCTGCACGGCTCGCTGGGGACCCGCTTCTCCGATGCCCAGTGCGGCTTCAAGGCCATCCGCAAGGACGTGGCCGAGCAACTGCTGCCGCTGACCCGGGACAACTCCTGGTTCTTCGACACCGAGCTGCTGGTCCTCGCCGAACAGTGCGGGCTGCGCGTGGCCGAGATCCCCGTCGACTGGATCGACGACCCGCGCTCCAGCGTCGCCCTGGTCCGCACCGCGGCCGACGACCTAACCGGTATCTGGCGCATCGGCACGTCCCTGGTCGCCGGCCGGATCCCGGTGGAGGGGATCCGGCGCGAACTCGGCCGTTCCGAACCAACCAGCAGGCGCAGCAACACGCTCTTCGGCCAGCTGGTGCGCTTCGGGGCGATCGGGGTGGTCTCCACTCTGGCCTACCTGCTGGTGTTCCTGCTGCTACGCCATCTCACCGGCGCCCAGGTCGCCAACTTCACCGCCCTGCTGTTGACCGCGGTCGGCAACACGGCAGCCAACCGGCTGTTCACCTTCGGCATCCGCGGCCGCCAGGGCATCGCGACCCACCACGTGCAGGGCCTGCTGGTCTTCGCCATCGGCCTCGCCCTGACCTCCGCGGCCCTGGTGGCCGTCCACCGGGGGGCCGCCCCCGGCAGCACCGTGGAGGTCGTCGCCGTCGTGCTGGCGAACCTGTTGGCCACACTGGTGCGCTTCGTGCTGTTCCGGCATTGGGTCTTCGGCGACCGTCCGGCCCTCCCTGATGGCACCGGCACGGACACGGGGGCCGGCGGCACGACGGCACCGCACGCCACGTTGGACCTGGCCACCCCCTCCGTCCAGGGCACCACCCCGATCATCACCTCGAGCACGGAGGCCACCGAATGAGCCCCCTGGCAGACACCCAGCACGATGGCACGCACGACGGCGGTGCCGCGGTGCCGCCGTCGGCCCCCTCCCGCGTCGGGCACGCGTGGCACCGGCTGCGCGCCCCTGGTTCCACGGTGCTGCGCCGGCGCCTGGCCCTGGGCGTGCTGCTGGTGGGCACCACGGTGCTGTACCTGTGGAACCTGGGCGCCAACGGCTGGGCGAACTCCTTCTACTCCGCGGCCATCCAGGCCGGGTCCGAGAGCTGGAAGGCGTTCCTGTTCGGTTCCTCCGACGCCGCGAACTCGATCACCGTGGACAAGCCGCCGGCCTCGTTGTGGATCCCCGCGCTGAGCGTGCGGATCTTCGGGCTGAACAGCTGGTCGATTCTGGTCCCCGAGGCCCTGATGGGCGTCGCCTCCGTCTGGCTGCTGTATGGCGCGGTGCGGCGGGTCGCCTCGCATGCCGCTGGCCTGGTCGCCGGCGCGGTGCTGGCGCTGACCCCGGTGGCGTTGCTGATGTTCCGCTACAACAACCCCGAGGCGCTGCTGTTGCTGCTCATGACCGCCGCCGCCTACACCGTGGTGCGGGCCGTGCAGGCCGGCGAGCGCGAGGCGGTGCCCGCCGCGCAGGGGCCGGGCCGCTTTGCGCTGTGGCACCGGACCAGCCCGGCACTTCGCTGGATGGTCCTGTGCGGGGTGCTGGTCGGGTTCGGATTCCTGGCCAAGCAGCTGCAGGTGCTGCTGGTGGTGCCCGGTTTCGCCCTCGGCTACCTGCTGGCGGCCCCGCTGTCCTGGCGCCGCCGGATCGGGCACGTGCTCGGGGCCGGTGCCGGGATGGTCGTCGCGGCCGGCTGGTGGATCGCCCTGGTGGAACTCTGGCCGGCCGGTTCACGCCCCTACATCGGCGGGTCGCAGGACAACTCGTTCCTGGAGCTGACCTTCGGCTACAACGGGCTGGGCCGCATCAGCGGGAACGAGACCGGCAGCGTCGGGGCGTCCCAATGGGGCGACACCGGCATCACCCGCCTGTTCAGCGGGGAGTTCGCCTCGCAG
>DATNBS010000132.1:0-16329 GCA_035571895.1 Arthrobacter sp.
CGCTTGACGGGACTGCCGCTCGCGGCGCCCGCTGACTCCGCCCAGGTCCGGCTCCGTCGCCCCGCGCACCGGCGCGGATCGGGCTTCAGAGCCGTCCGGTGGCCTTGAGCCGGATGTAGGTGTCGGCCAGCAGCGGCGGCAACTCCTGCGGCGGGGCGTCCACGACCTCGGCCCCGACGGCCCGCAACTGCGCCTTCAGCGCCTCCCGCTCCTGCAGGGCGCGGGCCGCGGCGGCGGCCCGGTACACCGCGGCCGCATCGGACACGTCGCGGCTGCGGGCATCGAGCTCCGGGTCGCGGACCGCGGCGATGACCACCACGTGCTGGGCGGTGAGCGCCGGCAGGATCGGCAACAGGCCCTCCTCGACGGCCCCGGAATCCAAAGCGGTGAGCAGCACCAGCAGCGAACGGTGCGTGGAGATGGCCCGCACCTGGGCCGGCAGGCCGGAGAAGTCCGCCTCGACCAGCTCGGGCGACAACGGGGCCATCGACTCGACCAGCTGGGTCAGCAGCACGCCCTTGGACGCCGACTCGACGCGCGCCCGCGGACGGCGGTCGTAGGCCAGGAAGTCCACCCGGTCCCCGCCGCGCTCGGCCAGCACGGCCAGCAGCAGGGACGCCTCGATCCCGGTGTCCAGCCGGGGTTCGTCGGCGATGCGGGCCGCCGACGTGCGCGAGGTGTCCAGCACGATCACCACGCGCCGGTCGCGTTCGGGCCGCCAGGTGCGCACCACGACGTTCTGCCGCCGGGCCGTGGCGCGCCAGTCGATGGAGCGGACGTCGTCCCCGCGGACGTAGTCGCGCAGCGAGTCGAACTCGGTGCCGGCGCCGCGAACCTGGATCGCCGCCCGGCCGTCGAGCTCGCGCAGCCGCTGGAGCTTGGAGGGCAGGTGGCGTTTGGCATGGAAGGGCGGCAGCACCCGCAGCGTGCCGGCACTGGCGTGGGTGGACTGCCGCGCGGCCAGGCCCAGCGGCCCGGTGGAACGCACGGTGGTGTGGTGCACGGCCAGGTCGCCGCGCCGCACCGGCAGGAGGCCGATGGGGAATCCGCGGCGTTCCCCGACCGGCAGGTCCAGGGCGAAACGGGTCCCGGTGGCCCCGGCCGAGGGTTGCCAGCCATCGCGCACGGAGCCGCGCATCCGCCGTCGTGCCGTGTTGCGCAGGTACAGGTGGGCCGTGGCCGGTTCCCCGAGGCGCACGCTGCGCGGGATGCTCCGCTCGACGACGACCGCCCGGGGGGAGGCCGCCAGCGCCACGTCGAGCCCGGCCAGGGCCAGCAACACCCCCAGCGTCGCCGCGATCGTCCACGCCCCGGGCCAGAGCACGACGGGGACCAGCCCGGCCAGGGCCAGCCACGTGAATCGCCGGTGCAGCGCCATGCCGGCCTAGCGGGGGACCGGCACGGTGGCCAGGATGGACTGCAGCACGTCGTCCGCGCCGACCCCGTCCATCTGCGCCTCGGGCCGCAGGGCGACACGGTGGCGCAGGCAGGGCAGCGTGAGGACCTTGACGTCGTCCGGGGCCACGAAGTCGCGCCCGGACAGCCACGCCCAGGCCCGCGCCGTGTTCAGCAGGGCCGTGGCCCCGCGCGGGGAGACGCCGAGCTGGAAGCTGGGGGCGGTACGGGTCGCCCGCACGATGTCCACGATGTAGCCGATGACCTCGGGGGAGACGGTGACGGTGGCGACGGCGCGGCGGGCCGCTGCCAGGTCGGCCGCCCCCGCCACGGCGGTGACCCCGGCGGCGGCCAGGTCGCGCGGGTTGAATCCGGCGCCATGGCGGCGGATGATCTCGATCTCGTCGTCGCGCTCCGGCAGCTCCAGGGTGAGCTTGAGCAGGAAGCGGTCCAGCTGCGCCTCGGGCAGCGGGTAGGTCCCCTCGTACTCCACCGGGTTCTGCGTGGCCGCGACCAGGAAGGGCCCGGGCAGGGGGCGCGAGACACCGTCGACGCTGACCTGGCGTTCCTCCATGGCCTCCAGCAGTGAGGCCTGGGTCTTCGGCGGGGTGCGGTTGATCTCGTCGGCCAGCAGGATGTTGGTGAACACCGGGCCCTCCCGGAAGCTGAACTCCGAGGTGCTGGCGTCGTACACCAGGGAGCCGGTGACATCGCCGGGCATCAGGTCGGGGGTGAACTGGACCCGCTTGGTATCCAGGTCCAGGGCGGCCGAGAGGGTCCGCACCATGAGGGTCTTGGCGACCCCGGGCACGCCCTCGAGCAGCACGTGGCCCTCGGCCAGCAGGGCGATCAGCATGCCGGTGACGGTGGCGTCCTGGCCCACCACCGCCTTGGAGACCTCATGGCGCACATCGAGCAGCGCCTGGCGGGCCGCGGCGGCCTCCTGGACGTGCCCTGCGGGTCCATGGTGCCCGGCGTGTCCGCCGGCGTGGTCTCCGACGTCTTCTCCGACGTGTTCGCCTGGGTGGTGGCCGGTCTGTTCGCTCACGGGATTCCGATCTCCTTCTCGACGGTGTGCAGTTCCCGGGCCCACGCGACGAGGGCTGCCTCGCTGGTGAAGCGGCCGGGGAAGTAGGTGCGCCGCAGGCGGGGCCCGGGGATGCCGGACTCCGCGGCGGCGGTGGCGACCACGGCGTCGGCGGTGGTGCCGTGCCCGAGGCGCAGGTGGGCGGCGACGCGGCCCAGCGAGGCCGAGCGCAGGGCGGCGGCGGCGGCATCGAGCGCGTGGGCGTCGCGGTAGAGCCGGGCCCGTCCCTCCGCGGTCTCGGACGCGGGGACGACGACGGGGAGCGGCTCGGGCACCAGGGGACCATCACGCCGGGCCCGCCAGCAGATCGCCAGCACGCCCACGACCATCAGCCAGCCCAGGGCCGGACCGACCCAGCCCGGCAGCAGCTCGAAGGGCGAGGCCGGCGGACCCGTGGCGACATGGTCGGCGACGGTGGGCTGGTACCAGACCAGGGTCCGGCTCGCACCGAGGGTGCGCAGGGCCAGCGGTGCGTGGTCGAAGGAGAGCACCTGCCCATTGGCGAGGTAGTCCGGGTTGCCCAGCACCGTCGTCGTGCCCTCCACGGCGTAGCCGTAGGCCGTGCCCGCGGAGGTGGGGTAGGCGAAGCAGCCCCGCTCCGCGCGGTACATCTTCCCGCCGGCGGCGGCCTGCCGGGTTGCGGCCACCGCGGGCAGCGGGCAGCCGGCCGCGAGGGGGGAGGCGGCGTCGTCGGGGACGACGCCGGCCGGGCGGATGCCGGGGGCGAAGGCGCGCAGTTCCCGGCTGCCCGGGGCGACCAGGACGGTCCGCGGGGCGGCGGTGGCCAGCCGGGCGAGCTGGTCCTGGTCCAGGTAGGCCCCGTGGTCGTCCAGCAGGAGGGTGGCGCTGCCGCCGGGCTGGTCACCGGCGTCCCGCAGCGCGGAGAGCGCTGCCTCGAATCCGGCGGGCTGCACGACCTGCACGCCGTGGTGGCCCAGCACGCGGGCGACGGCCTGGGCTCCGGCGGGCGCGGGGTTCCCGGGGCTCAGGGGCCGGCTGTCGGCCCCGCCCTGCGTGAGCCCGTAGAAGAGCGCCGCGAGACAGGCCAGCACGGCGAGGGCGACCCACAACCGCCCGGCCCGCCACCGGCGCCGCCAGGCCGCGGCGGCGGGTTCGGGGGCGTCGGCGCGCAGCAGCCGCTGCCCGTCGGCCTCCCGGGGCGGAAGCCCGGTCGGCCCGGTGCCCGTCATGGTCCCGGTCCCGTGCCCGTTCACCGTGGCACCGCCAGGCCGGGGGCGGCGCCGTCCGAGGCGGCCGCGGTGGAGAGCCGCTCCTCGAGTCCGGCCAGCCAGCGCGCGTCCCCGGGGGTGGGTTCATGGTGGCCGTAGTGCACTGCATTGAACAGGGCCGCGGCGTCCTGCAGGTCGGCCGCGTCCGCGCCGAAGGCCCGGCCGAGCGCGGCGGAGACCTCGGTGGCGGTGCGCCCGGGCTGCGGATCCAGCAGGGTGCGCTCCTCCGCCCGGGCGACGAGGGCCCGGAAGCGTTCCAGCACCGACATGGCGTAGTCGGCGGCGAGCAGGGCGCGGTCGGCGCGCCGCCGGTACGCCTCGGCGCCGAGCGCCGCGTCCAGTCCCACGGGGGCGCCCTCCGCCGCGTCCGCGGCTGCCGGACGGCGCCAGCGCGGCCGGGCGAACAGCACCACGAGCGTGACGAGCGCGGCCACCGCCAGCAGCACCACGAGCCAGCCCAGGTTCGGGGCCAGCGCGTTCAGCGAGTCCACCCAGGTGAGGAAGTCGTCCCACAAACGTCCCAGGAACTCCAGGATCGGGTTCGGCAACGCCTGGGCGTATTCGCTGCGGGAGAGCTCTCGGGCGAGGTCGCCGGTGGCGCTGTCGCGGTCCGGGTCGTAGACCGGGGCCGTCGTGGGGCGGGGAACGGGCAGGGGCATGCGATCAGCGCGCTCCGGGGGCACCGGCGTCGTACCCGGGCCCCGGGGCGGGGGCCAGTCCCGGGATGGGAGCATCGATGCCGGAGTCGAATTCGTGCAGCAGCGCCAGGTCGAACCCGTCGCGGCGGATCCGCAGGTCGGTGTAGAGCAGCGTGGTCACCGCGCACTGGTACGCGAAGCCGAGGCCCGTGGCGATGGCGGTGATGATCGTGGTGATGAAGCTGAACTTGACCAGGAAGTCCATCAGCGCCGACGGGTCCTCGGGGGCGACGAATCCGCCGATCATGCCGCCGGCCATGCTCAGCGGGGAGGTGATCAGGCTGGCGACGACCCCGACGATGATGCCGGTGAGCAGCAGGATGCCGAAGCAGCGCCACCAGGAGGCCCTGACCAGGGTGAAGGAACGGGCCAGGGCGCGGGGGGCGCTCAGCCGCTCGGCGACGACGGCATGGGCGGTGAAGGCCAGCCGGATCCACGCCCAGACGGCGGTCGGCACGGCCACCAGCAGCACGATGGCGGCCGCCGTGAAGGCTGCGCCGGAGCCGGCGTTCAGGGCCACGAGCGTGACGATGCCCGCGCACACGGCCACACCGACGAGCCCGGCGGCCAGGTAGAGCAGGGCCACCAACAGCAGGCGCCCGATCGCCGGGCGCAGGATCCGCCACGCCTGGCCGAAGCGCGTCCTGCGGTTGAGCACCGCGCGCAGGACCGGGATGGTCACCGCGCCCTGGACCACGACCAGCAGGAACACCGTGACCAGGCCCGCCAGCAGGCTGCCCCCAAGCAGGGTGAGCAGTGAACCGGCCAGGGCGCCGAAGTCGGGGTCGGCCCCGCTGAGGACCTCGGGGGTGCCGACCACGGAGAACAGCGGCAGCGTCAGCAGGGCCGCGGCGACCCCGGAGACCAGCTGCACGATCACCGACAGGCCCAGCGTGGCGCCGGCGTTGCGGCGGATCGCCTGGAAGGACCCGTCGAGCAGGTCCCCGATGCCCAGCGGGCGCAACGGCACGACCCCGGGCTTCGGCGGTGGGGCGTAACCCCAGGGGACACCCGGTCGGCCAGGGGTCTGCTGGCCGTAGGAGGGTTGGCCGTACGCCGGTTGTCCGTACGCCGGTTGTCCGTGGCCCGGGGCGTACCCGGGGCCGGCCGGCTCACCGGGTCCGGGCAGGGCCTGGCCCCACGGCCCGGTCGGTGCCGTTCCCGCGGCTTGTCCGGTGGCGCCCCAGCCCTGCTGGGGCGGCGCCTGCCAGCCGGGGGACGCCGGGGGAGCGAAGGACCCTTCAGCCGGCCCGGTGGCTGCCCCCGGGGAGCCGGAGGCCGAATCCCCGGCGGTCTCCCCGGCGGATGCCGTTCCGCCGGCTTCCCGGGCCGGGCCGTGGCCGTTCCACGGACCGTGGCCGGGATGGCCGGGCGGCGTGCTTGGCTGGTCAGTCATGGCGTTGGTGCCCCTCGCATCGCGTCATTATCCCTCCAGCCTAGCCGGATGCGGTGCGCCGCCATCAGGGGCACACCGCCGACCCCTATAGTGGTGTGCAGCATTGTTGGACGCGGCGCCGGTGGCCGGCGCGGCGTGGAAACGGAAAAGGGGTGTCATGAAGGCCCGAGTTTTGGTGGTCGACGACGACGAGGCGCTGGCCGAGATGATCGGCATCGTGCTGCGGAACGACGACTTCGATCCGGTCTTCTGCTACGACGGCGCACAGGCGCTGGACACCTTCCGCGAGGTCAAGCCGGACCTGGTGCTGCTGGACCTGATGCTGCCCGGCATGGACGGCATCGAGGTCTGCCGGCTGATCCGGGCCGAGGCGGACATCCCGATCGTGATGCTCACCGCCAAGTCCGACACCGCCGACGTGGTGCGCGGGCTCGAATCCGGCGCCGACGACTACGTGCCCAAGCCCTTCAAGCCCGCCGAACTCATCGCCCGCGTGCGCGCCCGGCTGCGTCCGGGGGAGAAGCACGCCCCGGAGACCTTGAAGATCGCCGATCTGGTGATCGACGTGGCCGGCCACTCCGTGACCCGTGGCGGCGAGCTGATCTCGCTCACCCCGCTGGAGTTCGACCTGCTGGTCGCCCTGGCCCGCAAGCCGTGGCAGGTCTTCACCCGCGAACTGCTGCTCGAACAGGTCTGGGGCTACCGGCACGCCGCCGATACCCGCCTGGTCAACGTCCATGTCCAGCGCCTGCGCTCCAAGGTCGAGAATGACCCGGAGAACCCCGAGGTGGTCCTCACCGTGCGCGGCGTCGGGTACAAGGCCGGCCAGGGCTGAGCATGAAGAGCTCCGCCGCGGCAGCACCGGCGGCGGAACCACCCGCGGATCCGCCGCCGGAGGCCCCGGCGCGCCGCCGCAGCCTGACCGAACGCCTGACCGAACGCCTGACCGCGCGCTGGGGCAGCCTGGTCACCGCCTGGCGCCGCTCCCTGCAACTGCGGGCCGTGGCCACCACGGTGCTGCTCTCCGCCCTGGCGATGCTCGGCGCCGGGATCTTCCTGTCCAACCAGATCGCCGACGGGTTGTTCCAGGAGCGGTTCGGGCAGGTCCAGGAGGAGTCGGTCCGCGGCCTGAACCAGGTCAAGTCGAACTTCGAATCCGCGGCCACCACCGACCGGTCCAGCACCGTGGCGTTCGTGAACGACACCCTGAAGCTCGTGCAGGGCGACGGGGCTAGCGTCCAGCGCGATTTCATCCTGACCCCGCTTCCCTCCTCGGAGAACATCTACGTCACCAACACCGCCAGTGGCGGGTTGACGACGGCGGTCATCCCCGATTCGCTGGCCACGACCGTACGGGACAACCCCGGGGTCTACTGGGAGTCGATCAGCTTCCCGCACGCCACCTACGACACCCCGGGGCTGGCCTTCGGGACCAAGGTCCAGCTCCCGCCGGGCCGCGAATACGCCCTCTACCTGGTCTACGACCTCGAATCGGTGCAGCAGACCCTGGACTTCATCCACCGGGTGCTGGCCATCGGCGGCTTCCTGCTGTTGTGCGTCACCGGCGGCATCGCCTGGTACACCACCCGGCTGGTCGTCCGCCCGGTCTCCAACGCGGCGATGGTCTCCGAGAAGCTGGCAGCCGGCGAACTGCAGGAGCGCCTGGAGGTCCACGGCGAGGACGAGATCGCCAGGCTCGGCACCTCGTTCAACCGCATGGCCACCTCCCTGCAGGACCAGATCACCCAGCTGGCCACGCTCTCGCAGATGCAGCAGCGCTTCGTCTCGGACGTCTCCCACGAGTTGCGCACCCCGCTGACCACGGTCCGCATGGCCGCCGAGGTGCTCCACGACGCGCGCTCGGAGTTCGACCCGGTCAACCGGCGCTCGGCCGAGCTGCTCTACAACCAGGTCGAGCGCTTCCAGACCCTGCTCAACGACCTCCTGGAGATCTCCCGCTTCGATGCCGGGGTGGCGCTGCTGGACGCCGAGGTGCTGGACCTGGTTCCGGTGGTCCGCCGCGTCGTGGAGACCGCGAGCCTGCACGCCGAGAACCTGGGCTCCGAACTGCGGGTGCACGTGCCCGGGGACGGGTGCATGGTCGAGATGGACCCCCGCCGCATCGAACGGATCATCCGCAACCTGGTGATGAACGCCGTCGAACACGGCGAGGGCAACCCGATCGACATCACGGTGGCCCAGGACGAACACGCCGTCGCCGTCACCGTGCGCGACCACGGGATCGGCATGGACCCCGACGAGGCCGCACGAGTCTTCGACCGTTTCTGGCGTGGGGATCCGGCGCGCGCCCGCACCACCGGCGGCAGCGGGCTCGGCCTGTCCATCGCCACCGAGGACACGCGCCTGCACGGCGGCTGGCTCCAGGCCTGGGGGCAGAAGGGCGAGGGGGCGTGCTTCCGCCTGACGTTGCCGCGGACCCTGGGCGATCCGGTGGGGTCCTCGCCGCTGCCGTTGACGCCCCGGTCCCAGCTGGCGCTGGGCCAGACGCTGTCGCCGGGGGAAACCGGCCCGTACACCGCCTCGTTGCCGACCCTGCCCTCGGCCGGCTTCGCCCTGCCGGGCAACATCCTGCGCGCGGTCCCGCCGGCCGAACGGGCCGTTGCCCCGCCGGCGCTGCAAGACGGCCATCCGGGTGCGGCCGCCCACGCCGCTGACACGGCCCCGGCCCCCGCCCGGGATGCGCGTCCCGACGCGGATCCGGACGGGGATTCCGCCGTCGATCCCACCGCCCCTGCCGATGTGGATCCCGAGCACGGTGCGACTGCCGATGACGAACCCGGCACCGACCAGGGAGGACGACATGCCTAGCCAGCCCACACGGAACGACGGCGGTGCCCGCACCAGGGCGATGCTCGCCCTGGTGCTCGCCGCGCTGCTGGCGGTGACCGGTTGCGCCTCCATCCCGATGTCCGGCCCGGTGGGCACCAGCGCCCCCGAGGCGGCCGGGCAATCGGACTTCAACTACACCTTCGATCCGCCCGGCCCGCCCCAGGATGCCTCCCCGCAGCAGATCATCGAGGGGTTCCTCCGGGCCGGCATCGCCCCGAAGGACGACTACAGCGTCGCCCGCGAATACCTGGCCCCGGAACTCTCGCGCGAATGGCGTGCCGCGGACCGCACGATCGTCTACGCCTCCGAGCCGAACATCGTCGAGAACGTCGAGGAGGGCAGCTACACCGTCGAGGTCGCCGCGACCTCCAGCATCGACGAACACGGCCTGCTCACGCGCAAGGAGGGCCAGAGCACGGTTTCCGCCGACATCCAGCTGGTCAAGGTCGAGGGGCAGTGGCGGCTCTCCCAGGTCCCGAACGGCACCATGATCGAGGAGGGCAACTTCGCCGTCCTGTTCTCGGCGTTCCCGCTCTACTTCTACGACGCCACCAGGACCTACGCGATCGCCGACTACCGCTGGTTCGCCAAGCGCCAGGGGCTCCCGGCGACCATCGTCTCCTCGCTGCTCTCGGGGCCGGCGCCCTACCTGCGCAACGCAGTCACCAGCGCCTTCCCGGAGGGCAGTGCACTGGCCCGTGCCTCGGTCCCCATCGATTCCCGCCGGGCCACAGTGGACCTGAACGAATCGACGTTCACCGACGCCACGGAGCTGCAGCGCCAACTAATGCAGCAACAGCTCGAACTCACGCTGGGCCAGGTGCAGGACATCCGCTCGGTTTCGATGACCGTCGGCCAGCGGGCCGTGAGCCTGGGACACAAGGCCGAGGGGTTCACCAAGGCGATCGTGGAGGCCTCGGTGCCGAACACCCAAATCGCGATCGCGGACCAGACCCTGGTGTTCTACCAGGGCAATGGCGTCGTGCCCGTGGGCGGGATCGAGAACATCTCCGGCTACGACCCCCGGGACCCCGCCATGGCCCCGAGCGACAACCGCTACGCCTTCCTCAACGGCCAGCGCACGCGGATGATCACGATCGACGAATCAGGTGTCGCACGGGTCGCCGTGACCGGCAAGAACCTGCTGCAACCGAGCATCGATGTGCACGGCTGGACCTGGACGGTCGGCGACGACGGCCGCACGCGCATCCGTGCCACCCCCTCGGACACGGAGAAGGACGGCCCGTCGCGGCTGGTCAACGCCGGCTGGATGGCGCAGGCGAACGTCACCTCACTGCGCGTTTCCCCGGACGGCGCCCGTGCCCTCGTCGTGGCCACCATCGACGGCGAGGCCGGGGTGTACATCACCGGGATCATCCGCGACAGCGAGGGTGTTCCCCGCGGCTTCACCAACCCGCTGCGCCTGGATGCCTCCGTCCCTGTCGCCGTGGGTGTGTGGAACTCCTCCGAGTCGGTGATCGTGATGAAGCCGAGCGATTCACGGGCCGTCCAGGCCGAGGAGCTGTCCCTGGACGGCAAGACCACCACCTTCGAACCCCTGCTGGGCATGACGAACATCTCCGCAGGCCCCGGCGACCAGCGGACGGTCTACGCGGAGACCCCGGAGGGGGTCTACTCCCGGGTCTTCTCGACCTGGAAGAAGCGCGAAGGCCGGGCCACGCAGCTGGCCTATCCGGGATAACCCGGTTCGGCGTACCGCACAGGTCATCCAGGGGTTCGCACCCGGATAGTTTGTCCACACCGCCGGGCAGGACCTTGAAGGCGGGGGGCCATGGCAGCACGATGGGGCCATGGAGTACCCTCCCGTACCGCGCCGCCTGGCCCGCGGCCTCGATCGGCTGGCCTTCGCCCCCTGGATCACCGGTCCGCTGGGGGCGGCGGCCGACCTGGCGGCGGTGGTGGCGCCGAGCGAATGCGTCGTGTGCGGGCGCCCGGACACCGTAATGTGCCCTGCCTGCCGCCGCAAGTTCCGGACCGCGACGGTCAGGCCCTTCGAGGCGCAGGCCGACGCCGAGGGGCTGCCTCTGCTGGAGAGCGGGGAACCGCTGCGGGTGCTGGCGGCCGGAGCCTATGCCCGGGAGGTCTCCGCCGCCTTGCTGGCCTTCAAGGACCGGCAGCGGGTGTCCCTGGCCGCCGCCCTCGGGCCAGCCCTCGCCGGGGCCGTCCGCGCGGCGGTGCCCCCGGGCCACGGACCGGTCGCGCTCGTCCCGATCCCGTCGTCCCGACTGGCCCGTGCCCGCCGCGGCTATGCCCCTGTGGAGCTGCTCCTGCAGTGGATCACCCGCCGCGGCCTGCTCCCTCCCGGCGTCATCGTGGTCCGCGCCCTACGGGTCCGTCCCACAGCACCCTGGGCCAGGGCCGAGCAGAAGTCCAAGGGGCGCCGCGCACGCTCCAGCACCGCGGCGCAACTGGAGATCCGCGCCCCACGCTCCCTGCAGGGGCTTCGCGTGGTGCTCCTCGATGATGTCCTGACCACCGGGTCGACCCTGGCGCGCGGCTACCGCTGCCTCCGGCAGGCAGGTGCAGCTGTCGAGTCGGCTGCGGTCCTGGCCGCCACTGCGGCCCCACGACGGCAGGAGGACACACCGGCCCGTTCGCTGACAGCACGCGGAAGTCCCTGACACTCCTGTTGCGGCGGCACCCCGGGGCCCGCCGCCGCCGAGGTGGCGGAGTTCAGGAAAAGGGACTGAAGGGGGCTTGATTATTGGGGGCCCTGGCTTACGGTTGAGTATGGGCACCTCACCAAGAGGAGAAGAACCCATCTTCAGCGACCGAGAGGAGAGACTTTCGGTCGCTGTCGTGTCACCCGAGGTCAGTAGGAGGACACCATGGAGATGAACATCACCGGGCGCAACGTGACGGTATCCGATCGATTCCGCGAATACGCGGACGAGAAGACTGACAAGATCGGACAGCTGGCGAGCAAGGTCCAGCGCCTCGACGTCAAGGTCACGAAGGAACCCAACGCCCGGCAGGCCGAGGCCCAGCTGACGGTGGAGATCAGCGTTGTGGGAAGCGGCCCCGCCATCCGCGCGGAAGCCAAGGCCTCTGACAAGTTCGCGGCGTTCGACACGGCCTTCACCAAGCTGCTGGAGCGGTTGCGGCGGGCACGCGACCGTCGGAAGGTCCACCACGGACGCCAGACCCCCAAGGCGGTCTTCCAGGCCACCTCCACGCTCGAACCGGCCAGCAGCAGCCTGCCCCTGCACGAGGAAACCCGCAACGGGCAGGAGGAAGAGGCCGCAGCCAATGCCGCGGCCAGCCCCGTGGAGATCCGCCGCAAGGTCTTCCCCACGGAAACGATGACAGTCGACGACGCGGTCGACCGCATGGAACTGGTGGGCCACCCGTTCTACCTGTTCATGGATGCTGACACCGGCTCCTGCTCCGTCGTCTACCGCCGCCGGCAATGGAACTACGGGGTGATCACCCTGGACGAGAACCACTCCGACGTCGAAACCGTGGAAACCCGCCACTACCGGGACGCGGACGGGGCCCCGGCCTGATGGGCATACCCGGGCCGCGACCGGCACCATGACCCGGCGGATGACCCTGGCCCAGGCCCGGCGCATAGCGTTGGCCGCCCAGGGCCTCCACCGGCCCCGGCCCACCGGCCCGGCAACCGCCCGGCAGGTGGGCCGGACCTTCGACCGGATCCAATTGCTCCAGATCGATTCGGTCAATGTCCTCAGCCGGTCGCACTACCTGCCGATTTTCGCGCGCCTGGGCCCCTACGACCGCGACATCTTGGACCGCATGTCGTCTCGTTCGCCCCGGCGCATGGTCGAATACTGGGCACACGAGGCCAGTTTCATCCGGCCCGAACACCACGCCGACCTGGTGCCCTGGCAGCGGCGCACCTGGATGGGGAGTTTCAGCCCGGATCGCCCGGGCCTCCGAGAGCTGGCCGATCGCATCCTCGAGCTGCTGGAGAACTCGAAGCCGTTGACGGCACGTGAGGTGACCGACCGGATCGGCCATCGCGAGGCCATAGACCGCTCGAACTGGGGGTGGAACTGGAATGCGGTCAAGGAGGCCCTCGAGGCGCTCTTTGCAGCGGGCGAGGTGGGCTCGGCCGGCCGGACCGCACAGTTCGAACGCCGCTACGCACCCATCGCACGGGTGCTCCCCGTGTCCGCGCAGACCACAGCGGCAGACCCGGGCTCCTCGGCCGAGCGCCTGGTCGAAGCCGCTGCCCGCGCCCACGGGATCGGCACCGTACGCTGCTTCGCGGACTACTTCCGGTTGCCCGTCCGTGTGGGTGCGACCGCCGTGGAACGGCTGGCCCAGCGCGGGGTGCTCGAACCCGTCGACGTGGCCGGCTGGCCGGGGGCGCATTTCCTCCACATCGACGCACAGCGCCCCAGGGCGGCGACTGGACGTTCCCTGCTCAGTCCCTTCGACTCGTTGGTCTTCGAGCGGCGCCGGCTCGAGGAGTTGTTTGGGTTCCACTACCGGCTGGAGATCTACACGCCGGCGCAGCGGCGTCGGTACGGGTACTACGTGCTGCCCTTCCTGCTCGGTGAACACCTCGTGGCACGTGTCGACCTGAAGGCGGACCGCGCAACGGGCTGCCTTCAGGTGCGCTCCAGCCATGCAGAGCCCGGAGCTCCCCGCGAAACAGCCCATGAGTTGGCCTGCGAACTCGGCTTGATGGCAAGTTGGCTCGGATTGGAATCGGTCCGCGTCGATCTGGAGGGTAACCTGTCCCTTGAACTGGCCCATGCGGTGAGGACACGACCCCGGGGAACCTAGACCGGTCGTCGAACGTGTCTCCCGTAGACTGGCCAAGCCAGAATTCCTGTGCCTGAGATTTGGAGCTCCCACGTGGCATCACTGCTAGAACGCGTCCTGCGGACCGGCGACAAGAAGATCCTCAAGAGATTGCGCGGTTATGCCGATGCGATCAATCTGCTCGAGGATGAATTCCGGGCCATGTCGGATGCGGATCTGCGGGCCGAAACCGATGATTTCAGGAAGCGGTACAAAGAGGGCGAGTCGTTGGATTCCCTCCTGCCCGAGGCCTTCGCTGCGGTTCGCGAAGCCGCCGACCGCACTCTGGGGATGCGCCACTTCGATGTTCAGCTCATGGGTGGTGCGGCCCTGCACCTGGGCAACATCGCCGAGATGAAGACCGGTGAAGGCAAGACTCTGGTGGCCACGGCGCCGGCCTACCTCAACGCCATCACCGGCAAGGGCGTGCACGTGGTGACCACCAACGACTACCTGGCCGAGTACCAGTCCGACCTCATGGGGCGTGTTTTCCGCTTCCTCGGGATGACCACCGGCTGCATCCTGGCGAACCAGGACCCGGCCGTGCGCCGCAAGCAGTATGAAGCCGACATCACCTACGGGACGAACAATGAATTCGGGTTCGACTACCTGCGCGACAACATGGCCTGGAGCAAGGATGAACTCGTCCAGCGCGGCCACCACTTCGCCATCGTCGACGAGGTCGACTCGATCCTGATCGACGAGGCCAGGACCCCGTTGATCATTTCAGGGCAGGCCCAGGGTGATGTCAACCGCTGGTTCAGCGAATTCGCCCGGCTGGTGACGCGGCTCGAGCGCGAAACCGACTACGAGGTCGACGAGAAGAAGCGCACCGTGGGCGTGCTGGAATCGGGCATCGAGAAGGTCGAGGACCACCTCGGCATCCACAACCTCTACGAGGCTGCGAACACGCCGCTCATCGGGTTCCTGAACAACGCCATCAAGGCCAAGGAACTGTTCAAGAAGGACAAGGACTACGTCGTGATCAACGGCGAAGTCATGATCGTGGACGAGCACACGGGCCGCACGCTGGCCGGCCGGCGGTACAACGAAGGCATGCACCAGGCGATCGAGGCGAAGGAAAACGTCGAGATCAAGGCCGAGAACCAGACCATGGCCACCGTGACACTGCAGAACTACTTCCGCCTGTACGAAAAGCTCTCGGGAATGACCGGTACTGCGCAGACCGAGGCAGCCGAGTTCATGGGCACCTACAAGCTCGGTGTCGTGGAGATCCCCACGAACAAGCCGATGCAGCGCAAGGACCAGGCTGACCTGATCTACAAGAACGAGATCTCCAAGTTCGACGCGGTGGTGCAGGACATCGTCGAGCGTCACGCGGCCGGACAACCCGTGCTGGTCGGCACCACGAGCGTCGAGAAGAGCGAGTACCTCTCCCGCAAGCTGGCCCAGGAGGGGGTGCGCCACGAGGTCCTCAACGCCAAGCAGCACGCCCGGGAGGCCGCGGTCGTGGCCCAGGCGGGCAAGAAGGGCGCCGTCACCGTGGCCACCAACATGGCCGGCCGCGGTACCGACATCATGCTCGGGGGCAACGCAGAGTTCCTGGCCGTCGCCGAAATGGACCGTCGCGGGCTGGACCCGGAACGCGATTCGGAGGAATACGAGCGTGTGTGGGATGAGGTCTTCGGCAGCGCGCAGGACCAGGTGAAGGCGGAGTCCGAGGAAGTACGCGGACTCGGCGGGCTCTATGTCCTGGGCACCGAACGCCATGAGTCCCGGCGCATCGACAACCAGCTGCGTGGCCGTTCTGGCCGCCAGGGGGACCCCGGCGAATCGCGCTTCTACCTGTCCATGACCGACGAGCTGATGCGCCGGTTCAACGCCAATGCCGCACAGCGCATCATGAACAACCCCTCGATGCCCGAGGACATGGCCCTGGAATCGAAGATCGTCTCCAAGGCCATCGAAACCGCACAGGGGCAGGTCGAATCGACGAACGCCGAGCAGCGCAAGAACGTGCTCAAGTACGACGATGTCATGAACCGCCAGCGCGAGGCCATCTACGGCGACCGCCGGCGGATCCTCGAGGGTGGAGACCTGCAGGAGCAGGTCCAGCACTTCCTGGAAGACGTGGTCAAGGCGATGGTGGCCGAGGCCACCAGCGAGGGCCACGGCGATGACTGGGACCTCAAGCAGCTGTGGACCAATTTGGGCCAGCTCTACCCGATCGCCCTGACCACCGAGGAGGTCCTGGAGGAAGGCGGCGGCGCGGGCCGGATCACCTCCGAGTTCCTGCAGGAGGAGATCCTCTCCGACGCGCGGGTCCAGTACGAGGAGCGTGAGCGGGCCATCGGTACCGAGAACCTCCGGGAGCTCGAACGCCGCGTGGTGCTCAGCGTGATCGGCCGCAAGTGGCAGGAACACCTCTACGAGATGGACTACCTCAAGGAGGGCATCGGGTTGCGTGCCATGGCCCAGCGTGACCCGTTGGTTGAATACCAGCGCGAGGGCTTCGTGATGTTCCAGACGATGATGGAGGCCATCCGCGAGGAGAGCGTCGGGTTCCTGTTCAACCTCGAGGTCGAAGTGGCCCAGCCGGCCCCGGTCTCGTTGCCCGGCGTCACCGATGCCCGGTCGACCACAACGACCCCGAGCCTGAATACCCCGGGCCTGGAAGCGCCCGCCCGGCCCTCGACGCTGCAGTACACCGCACCGAGCGAGGACGGGGAAGCCGAGTCCCGCCTCGAGCGCACGGAGTCCGAGGCATCGAAGGGCAAGGGCAACCGGGCCGAGCGCCGGTCGAAGAAGTCCAAGCGCCGCTAACCGATCTGAAGTTCGACGACGGTCCAGTGTCCGTGCCGCCGCTCCACCCGGAGCGCCGCGGCACGGACACGGTCGTTTTCGGCGACCACCAGGCTG
>DATNBS010000133.1:0-2656 GCA_035571895.1 Arthrobacter sp.
GCGCCGGTCGGTGGCCGGCTTGCCCACGGTGATCGCGGTCAGGAAGCCTGCCAAGCCCCGCAGGCACGCGGCCGAGGCGGCGAGGCACACGGCCAACAGGCACAAGGCCGCAAGGAAGGACAAGGCCAAGCGCCGGCCGACCGCCGACCATTCCGGCTTTGCCACGTTCCTCAGCTTCGATGACCCCAACGACCCCGAGGCGCCCACCGCCGTCCACAAGACGAAGTTCCCCTATCAGCTTCTGCCCAAGCCGAGCCGGGCCGTCGCCCGGACGATCGCGCTACCGGACCCGGGCTCGGTGCAGCCGGCCAGCGAGGTGGTCGGCGGCGCCGCCCCGGCGGCGCAGGCCCGCGCCGCGCACACCGCCGGCAAGGGCCACAGCGGCCTGGGCCTCGGCACCGCCGCCAACGCCGGGCCGGGGCTCCTGGCCTTCCCGCGCTCGATGTCCAACGCGCTGCTGGTCAGCGCCAAGGACTCGGCCAGCGGCCACCCGCTGGCGGTCATGGGACCGCAGGTCTCCTACTTCTCGCCCGAGATCCTCATGGAGGAGGACATCCACGGGCCCGGGGTCGACGCGGACGGCGCCGCCTTTCCGGGCGTGAACCTCTACGTCGAGCTCGGCCATGGCACCGACTACGCGTGGTCGGCGACCTCCGCGGGCCAGAACATCATCGACACCTTCGCGGTGCCGCTGTGCAACCCGTCGGGCGGCCCGGTGTCCACGAGCTCTGACCACTACGTCCTGCACGGCCAGTGCGTGGCCATGGAGACCCTCACCGACGAGGAGTCCTGGTCGCCGAACCTGGCGGACTCGACGCCGGCGGGCTCGATCACCCTTCAGACCGAGCGGACCGCGTACGGGATCGTGATCGCCCGCGCGACGGTCAACGGCAGGCCTGTCGCCTACACCAACCTGCGCTCGACCTACATGCACGAGCTGGACTCGGCCACCGGCTTTGCCGACTTCAACGACCCGTCACACATGCACACCCCGCAGGACTTCTTCAGCTCCGCCAACCACATCGGCTACACGTTCAACTGGTTCTTCGCCAACAACCAGCACATCGCGTACTTCAACTCGGGCCAGAACCCGGTGCGCGCCCCACACACCGATCCGCTGTTCCCCACGTGGTCGACCTCGGCCTGGAAGGGCCTGACCGGCGCCGCCCAGATGACGCCGCAGAGCCTCACCGAGCAGGACATGGGGCTCAGCGGGCACCCTCACGTGATCGACCAGCCCTACATCACCAGCTGGAACAACAAGCAGGCCCCCGGCTTCGGCGATCCGGCGACGGCCCAGCAGTTCTCGTCGATCTACCGCTCTCAGCTGTTGGACAACAACATCCACTACTACCTCAAGCGCGACCAGGGCAAGATGACGCTGGCCGACCTGGTCAACGCCATGGGCATCGCCGGGACCCAGGACCTGCGCGGGGTGGAGGTGCTGCCCTACGCGCTGAAGATCATCGGCACCCCGTCCGACCCGGCGCTGGCCCAGGCCGTGTCCCAGCTGCGCGCCTGGATGGCCACGGGGTCGCACCGCATCAACCGTGAGAGGGCGGGCGGGGCAGCGTCCGGGGACTACGACCAGTCAGACGCCATCCGGATCATGGACGCGTGGTGGCCGCTCTGGGTTCAGGCCGAGTTCCAGCCGGTCCTGGGATCCAGCCTGCTTGACCAGGTGGAGAGCGACTACCCGATCAACGACGAGCCCGGCGCCGGCGCGCCCGTGCACGGCACCCCCTCGACCATGCACCAGGGCTCGGCCTTCGATGTCGGCTTCTACGGGATCGTGCAGAAGGACCTGCGCTCGGTTCTGCACCAGCACGAGACCGACCGGCTCAACCGGGTCTACTGCGGCACCGGCTCGCTGGCGCGCTGCCGCGCGGCGCTGGAGAGCTCGCTGGCGGCGGCCGTCGCCGAGACGCCCGCTCAGGTCTACCCGGCCGCGGGCCCCTGCCAGGCCGGGGACCAGGAATGCCACGATGCCATCCAGTTCCGGGCCATCGGCGCCATCACCCAGCCGCTGATCCCGTGGATCAACCGGCCCACCTTCCAGCAGGCGGACGAGATCCAGGGCCACGGGCCCGGTTAGCGGTCGAGCGCGGCGGGCTGGGCGGGGGCCACGGCGAAACTCCGTTTGCCGGTGCGCACGCGGGGAAGTGCGGACTCAGAAGTCTGATTCGACAGTCAGAAAAGGCTGTCTATACTCATGCGCCCACTGCGGGCACACCGCGTTGGATTTCCCGCCGCACCCGGCGGGTTTTTCTCGTCTGACGATTGCAAACACAGGGTCTGATCGCTATGCCCAAGGACGTCATTCTCACCCAGGAAGGCCTCGCCAACCTCAAGGCGGAGCTGGACCACCTCTCCACCACCCGTCGCCGGGAGATCGCCGCCCGCATCAAGGAGGCGCGCGAGTTCGGCGACATCTCCGAGAACGCCGAGTACGACGACGCCAAGAACGAGCAGGCAATGCTGGAGGCGAGGATCGCCTCGCTGGAGGACAAGCTGCGCTCGGCCACCGTGGTCGATGCTTCGGACCTCGGCACCGACGTCGTCCGGGTCGGCTCGATCGTCCACGTCAAGGACCAGAAGACGGACAAGTCGACGAAGTTCAAGATCGTCGGCTCCGCCGAGGCTGATCCCGCCGACA
>DATNBS010000134.1:0-8250 GCA_035571895.1 Arthrobacter sp.
ACATCACTTTGATCTTCGGGCTGGACCGCTACGACGCGGTGATGGACGCCTACCTCACCGGGCTGGAGCAGGCCAAGGAGGCCGGCCTGGACCTGTCGAAGATCCACTCGGTGGCCTCGTTCTTCGTCTCCCGGGTCGACACGGAGATCGACAAGCGCCTCGACGCCGTGGGCACCGAAGCAGCCACCGCCCTGAAGGGCAAGGCCGGACTGGCCAATGCCCGCCTGGCCTACCAGGTGTTCGAGGAGGACTTCTCCTCCGAGCGCTGGGGCGTCCTCGCCGCCGCCGGGGCCCGTCCGCAGCGTCCGCTGTGGGCGTCCACCGGGGTGAAGGACCCCGCGTTGCCGGACACGCTGTACGTCACCGGGCTCGTCGCCCCGCACGTCGTGAACACCATGCCGGAAAAGACCCTCGACGCCACCGCGGACCACGGCGAGATCACCGGCGACACCGTCACCGGGACCTACGAGGAATCCAACCAGGTCCTCGACGACCTGGCAGCCCAGGGCATCGACTACAACGACGTCGTCGCGCAGCTCGAAACCGAGGGCGTCGACAAGTTCGAGGTCGCCTGGGGCGAGCTGCTGGCCGACGTCCGCAGCGCCATCGCGTCCTCCGGCCAGGCTTCGGCATGAGCGCCCTGGGGTTCACCGCCACCGGTGCGGCCCTCGAGGCCATCGAGAACCACGTCCCGCAGCTCGTCGCCGACCGGACCGCCTCGCGCATCGCCGCCAAGGACTCCACCCTGTGGGGCCCCGAGGCGGAGCCGGAGGCCTCGAAGCGCCTGGGCTGGGTCGATCTGGCCGAGACCTCGCGCCCCCTGGTCGACTCCATCCTGGACCTGCGCCGTGAACTGCAGGCCGACGGGATCAACCGCATCGTCCTGGCCGGCATGGGGGGCTCGTCCCTGGCCCCCGAGGTCATCACGGCCACGGCCGACGTCGAACTCGTCGTCCTGGACAGCACGGACCCGGAAATGGTCGGAAACGCCCTGACGGACCGCCTGGCGACCACCGTGCTGGTGGTCTCCTCGAAGTCCGGATCGACGGTGGAAACCGACTCGCAGCGCCGCGTGTTCTCCCAGGCCTTCGAGGACGCCGGCATCGATGCCGCCTCGCGCATCGTCGTGGTCACCGACCCCGGTTCGCCCATGGACGAGGCCGCCCGGAAGGCTGGCTACCGTGCCGTCTTCAACGCGGACCCGAACGTCGGGGGCCGCTACTCGGCATTGACCGCGTTCGGGCTGGTGCCCTCCGGCCTGGCCGGCGTCGACATCGACGCCCTGCTCGACGAGGCCGAGGAAGCCGGTGAGTTCCTGGCCGACGACGACGAGGACAACCTGGCGCTGTCGCTGGGGGCTGCCCTGGGCGGGACGGCTCCCCTGCGCAATAAGATCGTGTTCGTCGACGAGGGATCCGGAATCGTCGGGTTCGCCGACTGGGCCGAGCAGCTCATCGCCGAATCCACGGGCAAGCTGGGCACCGGGCTCCTGCCCGTCGTCGTCGAACCGGGGGCCGAGGAAACCGTCCACCAGGCTGACGACGTGCTGCTGGTGCACCTGGTCGCCGATGACGAGGACCCGGTCATCGCCACCGCGGGCACCCACGTGTACGTGTCGGGTTCGCTGGGCAGCCAGCTGCTGCTCTGGGAGTACGCGACCGTCGTCGCCGGGAAGCTGCTGGGGATCAACCCCTTCGACCAGCCCGACGTGGAGGCTGCGAAGGTCGCCGCGCGGGGCCTGCTCGACGCGACACCGGCGCCGGAGCCCGCCCAGCTGGTCGACGGCGACATCGAGATCCGGGCCACCCCCGGGCTGCTCGAGGGCGCCGGTGGCGTCACCGATGCGGTGGCCAACCTGCTCGGTGCCCTGCCCGCGGACGGCTACGTCAGCGTCCAGGCCTACATCGACCGGATCGGGCACCCGGACCTGGCTACCATCCGGGAGGACCTGGCCGTCGCCTCGGACCGGCCGACCACCTTCGGCTGGGGTCCGCGGTTCCTGCACTCGACGGGCCAGTTCCACAAGGGCGGGCCGCAGATCGGCGTGTACCTGCAGATCACCGCGGATTCGGACACCGATCTCGGCATCCCCGACCGGCCCTTCACGTTCGGGGAACTGATCTCCGCGCAGGCCATGGGCGACGCCCAGGTGCTGGCGGACCACGGGCGCCCGGTCCTGCGCCTGCACCTGACCTCGCGTGACGAGGGAATCCGCCAACTGCGCGCGGCCATCGGCGCGTTGCCCGGGCTCCACCGGTAGACACCAGAAGGCGGGCGGCACGCTGTCGCCGCCCGCCACGAGCCCGTCTCGATACAGAAAGTAGCCCATGGCAGACACCGCCGCGCACAACCCCCTGCGCGACCGCCGGGACCGCCGCCTGAACCGCATCGCCGGGCCCTCGGCCCTGGTGTTCTTCGGTGTCACCGGCGACCTGGCCCGCAAGAAGCTCATCCCCGCCGTCTACGACCTGGCCAACCGCGGGCTCCTGCCCCCGAGTTTCGCCGTCGTCGGCTTCGGGCGCCGGGACTGGTCGGCCGAGGACTTCGTGGCCCAGGCCCGCGACTGGGTGACGGCCAACGCCCGGACACCGTTCAACGAGACCGTGTGGGCCCAGCTCTCCGGTGGCTTCCGGTTCGTCACCGGCGGCTTCGGGGACGAGGAGGCCTACGACCGGCTCGGCGAGGCCCTGGACGAGCTCGAGGTCACGCGCGGAACCCGCGGGAACCACGTCTTCTACCTCTCCATCCCCCCGAACTCCTTCGAGCAGGTCTGCGAGCAGCTCTCCCGCCACGGACTGGCCCAGGCCCCCCAGATCCGCACGGCCCCCGTCCGAGCCGCCGCCGACGACTTCGAGCAGGCCGTGTCCGCCCCGGCGGTGGACGGCCAGGCATCCGACGGCCACGCGACCGGACCCGACGACGGTGAACCCGCGCCCTGGCGGAGGGTCGTCATCGAAAAGCCATTCGGCCACGACCTCGCCTCGGCGCGTGAGCTGAACGCGATCGTGGAATCGGTGTTCCCGCCCGACGCGGTGTTCCGGATCGACCACTACCTGGGCAAGGAAACCGTCCAGAACCTGCTGGCGTTGCGCTTTGCCAACCAGCTGTTCGAACCCTTGTGGAACGCGAACTACGTCGACCACGTGCAGATCACCATGGCCGAGGACATCGGCATCGGCGGCCGGGCTGGCTACTACGACGGCGTCGGCGCCGCCCGCGACGTGATCCAGAACCACCTGCTGCAGCTGCTGGCCCTGACCGCTATGGAGGAACCCATCTCCTTCAACGCGGACGACCTGCGCGCCGAGAAGGAAAAGGTCCTGGCCGCCGTCAAGTTGCCCGAGGACCTCTCGCGCCATTCGGCCCGCGGCCAGTACACCGGCGGCTGGCAGGGCGGCGAGAAGGTCACCGGCTTCCTCGATGAAGAGGGATTCAACCCCCGTTCGCGCACCGAGACCTATGCCGCCATCCGGCTCGACATCAACACGCGCCGCTGGGCCGGGGCCCCGTTCTACCTGCGGGCCGGCAAGCGGCTGGGACGGCGGGTCACCGAGATCGCGGTGGTCTTCAAACGGGCCCCCAACCTGCTCTTCCGCGACAACGCATCCGAGGAGTTCGGCCAGAACGCCGTGGTCATCCGGGTCCAGCCCGACGAAGGGGCCACCATCCGCTTCGGATCCAAGGTGCCCGGCACGCAGATGGAGGTCCGGGACGTGACCATGGACTTCGGGTACGGGCACTCGTTCACCGAGTCCAGCCCCGAGGCCTACGAACGGCTGATCCTCGACGTGCTGCTCGGCGAACCGCCGCTGTTCCCCCGCCACCAGGAGGTCGAGCTGTCCTGGCAGATCCTCGACCCGTTCGAGCAGTACTGGGAAAGCCTGGATGAGCAGCCCGAACCGTATGCCCCGGGAAGCTGGGGACCGGCCTCGGCCGACGAGCTCCTGGCCCGAGATGGAAGGACGTGGCGCCGGCCATGATCGTCGACCTGCCCAACACCACCACCTCGAAGGTGGCCAAGAAGGTCATGAACCTGCGCGAGACCGGCGGGGTCGTGGCCCTGAGCCGGGTCCTCACGCTCGTTGTCGTGACCCGGGCCGGATTCGAGGAGGAGGCCATCGCCGCGGCGAACCTGGCCAGCCGCGAACACCCCTGCCGCATCATCGTCGTCGTCGAGGGCGACGCCGCGGCCCCGACCGAGCTCAGCGCGCAGATCCGCGTCGGTGGCGATGCCGGCGCGTCCGAGGTCATCGTGCTCCATGCCGACGGCGAGTTGTCCACCGCCAACGAGTCGCTGGTCAATGCGCTCCTCCTGCCGGATGCGCCCATCGTCGCCTGGTGGCCGCATGGCATGCCGGCCTCGGCCTCCGAAACCGCCATCGGCAAGATCGCCCACCGGCGCATCACCGACAGCCGGACGGCCGACGAACCACAGCAGGCGCTCTTCGACCTGGCCGAGAGCTACGTCGCCGGCGACACGGATCTGGCGTGGACGCGTCTGACGCTCTGGCGCGCCCAGCTGGCGGCGGTGCTGGACCAGCTGGACCCGGCGCGGCTGACCGCTGCGACGGTGAAGGGCGCCGCCGCGAACCCGAGCGTGGTCCTGCTGGCCGCCTGGCTCACCCTGTGCCTGGACATCCCGGTGACCATCGCCGCCTCCGCCAGCGGCACGGGGGTGCGCAGCGTCCGCTTCTCGCGCTCCGACGGCGACGTGGTGCTCACCAGGCCGCATGACGACGTCGCGGAACTCTACCAGCCGGGCCAGCCCGTGCAGCGGGTCTCCCTCCCCCGCCGGAACACGTCGGTGTGCCTGGCCGAGGAACTCCGGCGCCTCGACCCGGACGAGGTACTCGGCGAGGTGCTGCGTAAGGGCCTGGCGCAGACGAACCTGCGCAGCGTCACCGCCAGCGAACGCTGAGAGGCTGCCGAGTCGGCGCGCGGACACGGCGGATACGGAAAAACGCGCCAGGGCGGCTCCCCCGCGGGGAACCGCCCTGATGCGTTGGGCCGGGTAGGCCGGGTCAGGACTCGGCGCTGAAGCGCATGATGATGCCCAGGGCCACGATCACGGCCCCCCAGACCAAGCCCAGGACGATCGTGATGCGGTTGAGGTTCCGTTCGGCGACGCCGGAGGAACCGAGGCTGGTGGTCATGCCGCCCCCGAACATGTCGGACATGCCCCCGCCGCGGCCCTTGTGCAGCAGGATCAGCAGGGTCAGCAGGAGGCTGACGAGTCCCAACACCACCTGCAGGACAATCTTGAGTGCTTCCACTACTACCTTTCGGTCGACATCGGCCGGGAGCCGGCTAGTCCGTCACCAGATGGTGCTCGAACCTGACAATGTTAGCAAATTCCGCGGCATCCAGGCTGGCACCGCCGACGAGCAGGCCGTCCACGTCGGCCCCCCGCAGGATGGCGGCCGCATTGGAGGCCTTCACGGAGCCGCCATAGAGCAGCCGGATCCCGGCGGCGGTTTCGGCGTCGTACAACCCGGCGAGTTCCTTCCGCAGGGCCGCTGCCATGTCCTGCGCGTCCCCCGGCCCGGCGACTTCCCCGGTCCCGATGGCCCACACCGGCTCGTAGGCGACGACCAGCTGGGCGGCCTGGGCGGCGTCCAGCCCGGCCAGCGACCCGCGCAGTTGCTCGAGGGTGTGCTCGACCTGGTTGCCGGCCTGGCGGACCTCGAGGCCCTCGCCGACGCAGAGCACCGGCACCAGGCCGTGGCGGTAGGCCGCGGCCACCTTGCGGGAGAGCAGCTCGTCGGTTTCCCCGTGGATGCTCCGGCGTTCGCTGTGGCCGACCAGGACGTACCGGGCACCGAGCTTGGCGAGGAAGGCGCCCGAGATGTCTCCGGTGTAGGCCCCGGAGTCCTCCGGGGAGAGGTCCTGTCCCCCGTAGACGACCGGCAGGTCATCGCCGGCGACCAGGGTCTGGACGCCGCGCAGGTCGGTGAACGGCGGGAAGACGGCCACCTCGACCCGGCCGAAGTCGTGCTTGGCGTCCTCAAGGGTCCACGCCAGCTTCTGCAGCAACGTGATGCCCTGGACGTGGTCCATGTTCATCTTCCAGTTGCCGGCGATCAGCGGCGTGCGGACGTACTGCCCGTTGGTGGAGGTCGTCATGTACGGCTACTTCCCTTCGAGTGCGGTCAGGCCGGGCAATTCCTTGCCCTCCAGGTATTCGAGGCTGGCGCCGCCCCCGGTGGAGATGTGGCCGAAATCGTCCTCGTCGAAGCCCAGGGTGCGCACGGCCGCCGCTGAGTCGCCGCCGCCGACGACGCTGAAGGCCTCCGAGTCGGCCAGGGCCCGGGCGACGGCGCGCGTCCCACCGGCGAAGGCCTCGATCTCGAAGACGCCCATGGGGCCGTTCCAGAACACGGTGTTCGCCGAGCGGATGTAGCTGGCGAAGGCCTCGGCCGAGGCCGGGCCGATGTCCAGGCCCAGCCCGGCGGCGCCGAAGCGACCCGACTCGATGCCGTCGGCGGGCAGCACCTCGTGCTCGGCATCCTCCCCGAACCTGGAGGCGACGACGACGTCGGTGGGCACGATGATGTCGCAGCCGATCTCCCGGGCGCGCGAGAGGTAGCCGCGGACCGTGTCCAGCTGGTCCTCCTCGAGCAGCGACGTGCCGACCTCGTGGCCCATCGCCTTGAGGAAGGTGAACGCCATGCCGCCGCCGATCAGCAGGTGGTCGGCGCGTCCGAGCAGGTTGTCGATGACGGCGAGCTTGTCCGAGACCTTGGAGCCGCCGAGGACGACGACGTAGGGGCGCTTGGGTGCCTCGGTGAGCTGGTGCAGGACCTCGACCTCGGTGCGGACCAGGTCGCCCTGATAGGCGGGCAGCCGGGCCGCGATGTCGACGACGGAGGCGTGTTTGCGGTGCACGGCCCCGAAGGCGTCGTCGACGTAGGCGCCGTCGCCGCCGGTCAGCGCGGCGAGCTCGCCGGCGAAGGCGGCGCGTTCGGCGTCGTCCTTGCTGGTCTCGCGGGGATCGAAGCGCACGTTCTCCAGGACCAGGACCTCGCCGTCGGCCAGGCCGGAGGCCAGCGAGCGGGCGCTCTCCCCCACGACGTCCTCGGCGACCTTCACGTCGAAATCGGCCAGCTCGGACAGGCGGTCCGCGGCCGGCCGGATGGAGTACTTCGGTTCCGGGGTGCCCTTCGGCCGGCCCAGGTGGGCCATGACGATGACCCGGGCACCGGCGTCGGACAGTTTGGACAGGACGGGCAGGGACGCGCGGACGCGGCCGTCGTCGGTGACGGTGGAACCGTCGAGCGGCACGTTCAGGTCGCTTCGGACCAGGACGTGCCGCCCGCGGACACCATCGGCGAGCAATTCGTCGAGAGTGTGGGAAGTCATGGCTTCAGGCTATCGGATCGCCGCTGCTAGGACAGCTTCGAACCGACGAATTCCGTCAGGTCGACCAGGCGGCTGGAGTAGCCGAATTCGTTGTCGTACCAGGCGACGACCTTCACGGTGCTGCCGATGACCTTCGTCATGGGGGCGTCGAAGATCGCCGAGTGCGGGTCGGTGACGATGTCGCTGGAGACGATCGGGTCCTCGTTGTAGCTCAGGTACTTCGCCAGCGGGCCCTCCTCGGAGGCTGCACGGAAGGCGGCGTTGACCTCGTCGACGGAGGCCTCGCGGGCCAGGGTGACGGTCAGGTCGGTGGCCGAGCCGGTCGGGACCGGCACGCGCATGGCGTAGCCGTCGAGCTTGCCCTTGAGCTCCGGGAGCACCAGGCCGATGGCCTTGGCGGCACCCGTGGAGGTCGGGACCATGTTCAGCGCGGCGGCGCGGGCACGGCGGGGATCGCGGTGCGGTCCGTCCTGCAGGTTCTGGTCGGCGGTGTAGGCGTGGATGGTCGTCATCAGGCCGTCGACGATGCCGAACTGGTCGTTGAGGACCTTGGCCACGGGGCCGAGGCAGTTGGTGGTGCAGGAGGCGTTGGAGATGACGTCGTGCTGGTCCGGATCGTACTGTCCGTCGTTGACGCCCATCACGATGGTGATGTCCTCGCCCTTGGCGGGGGCGGAGATGATGACTTTGCGGGCGCCGGCCTGGATGTGCCCCTTGGCTTTCTCGGCCTCGGTGAACAGGCCGGTCGATTCGATGACGTACTCGACGCCGAGTTGCTTCCACGGCAGAGCGGTCGGTCCTTCCCTGACGGCCAGGCACTTGATTTTATGATCATTGACGATCAGCAGGTCGTCATCGACGACGGACGGCGACGATTTGGCGCTGGCGACG
>DATNBS010000135.1:0-3781 GCA_035571895.1 Arthrobacter sp.
GTGACGCACGAGCATGCCGACCACATCGACCCCGCGGCCGTCCTGCCGATCCTGGACCGAACCGCCGGGGTCCACCTGTATGCGCCGCAGGCCGTGGTGGACCAGTTGCTGGCCCACGACGCCATCGGCGGGTCGGCGGCGCGGATCCACGTGGTGTCCCCGGGCGATGAACAGCACATCGCCGGGTTCGACGTGCGGGCCATCGGGGGCCAGCACGCGCTGATCCATCCGCAGATCCCCCTGGTGGCCAACCTGGGCTACCTCATCGACGGCGTCCTCTACCACCCGGGAGATGCGCTGATCGTGCCGGACGGGACCACGGTGGACACCGTGTTGGTTCCGTTGCACGCGCCGTGGTCGAAGCTGCAGGAGACCGTGGACTTCGTCGTCTCCGTGCGGGCCAGGCACGCCTACCAGATCCACGACGGGCTGCTCAACGAGACCGGCCTGGGGATGATGTCCGGCCACGTGACGCGTTTCGGGGCCCGGTATGGCACGGAGTTCGAATACCTGCAGGTCGGCGACAGCCGCGAGATCTGAGTCGACCGGCCCACGCCGCCGGCCCATACCTGCGGGTTGCACCGCCTGCCGCGCCTGCGGTCGTCGGCGGAAACCTCCGCCCTAGGGGAGTGTCAGGATCTCGGCGCCGTCCGCGGTGATCGCGATCGTGTGCTCGGTATGGGCTGTCCGGCACCCGGTGGCGCTGCGCAGCGTCCACCCATCCGGATCGGTGACGAGTTCCGCGGTATCGACCATGGCCCAGGGTTCGAGGGCGAGCAGCAACCCGGGGCGGAGTTTGTAGCCGCGGCCGGGGCGCCCGGTATTGGGCACATGCGGGTCCTGATGCATGGTCGAGCCGATGCCATGGCCGCCGAACTCGACGTTGACCAGATACCCGGCCTGCTCCAGGACCGTGCCGATCGCATGGGAGATGTCGCCCAGTCGCACATCTGGTCCGGCCAGGTCGATCGCCGCTGCCAGGGCACGTTCGGTGGTGTCGATCAGGGCAACGCTTTCCGCCGGACGGGAGGCCCCCACGACAAAGCTGATGGCCGCATCGGCGGCGACGCCGTCAAGGATGACCGCCAGGTCCAGGGTCAGCAGGTCACCGTCGGCGAGGCGGTAGTCGTGGGGCAGGCCGTGCAGCACAGCGTCGTTGACGGAGGTGCAGATGTAATGCCCGAACGGGCCGCGGCCGAAGGACGGGGCATAGTCGACGTAGCAGGAGCGCGCCCCGGCCTCGACGATCATCTCCCGGGTCCACCGGTCGATGTCCAAGAGGTTGGTACCCACGGTGGTGCGGCGCTTCATGGCCTGGAGGATGCGTCCGACCAGGGCGCCGGTTTCCTTCGCCCGGGCCAGCCCGCTGTCGTTCAGGATCTCGATCATGTGTGGCCTTCCCGTGCCTCGGCGGTGTTGCCAATAACTATACCGGCCATGTTATCCCGGTATTAGTATGGGAGCCATGGTCAGATTGCCACTTACGCCCGAAGAGGTGCAGCGGGGGGAGCGCCTGGGTGCGGCGCTGCGCCGTGCCCGGGGCGACCGTCCGATGCTCGATACGGCGCTGGCTGCCGGCGTGTCGCCGGAGACCCTGCGGAAGATCGAGACCGGGCGGGTGGCGACGCCCTCCTTCCCGACCATCGCCGCCATCGCGGAAGTCCTGGGCCTGTCCCTCGATTCGCTGTGGGCCGGTGTCGTCACCGAATCCGCCGCGGTACGGACACATCGCGGCAGGTGACCAGAGAGCCGATGGCTTCCTAGGGGCTTCCTAGGCAGGTGCCCCGCCGGGCGGACGGGGATCCTCCCGACCGGTGTCGATGACGCAGAAGAGGTTGCCCGCGGGGTCGGCCAGCACGACGAAATCCTCGCCCTCGGGGTACTCCCAGTCGACGCGGACGGCCCCCAGCGCCAGGAGCCGCTCGACTTCGGCGGCTTGCTCCTCCGCGCTGTCGACCCAGAGGTCCAGATGCGTGCGGTCGCTGCCGTCCAGGTGCAGGCGCGTCGCGGACCCCTCGGGCGGCACGAGGAAGTCCGGGTGGGAACCCGGCCGGTAGCCCAAGGCCCGGCTCCAGAAATCAGCTCCCCGGGCGGTGTCGGAGACGTTGAGCACGATGGCGCCGATGCGGATCATGGGCCGAAGCTACCCACCTGCCCCGTCGGGGTCAAGGGACCTCCGGGGCGGACGGCCACCCGGTCAGCCAGCTGCGGGTTCAACCCAGTCCCCACCGGCCAGGAACAAGTCGATGACGCCCTCATAGGGGAAGGTGTCGATGCCCCTGCGGGCCAGCCATTCGGCGTCGTAATGGGATCCGGCATAGCGGTCGGCGCCATCGCAGATCAGCGAGACGATGCTGCCGGCCTGCCCAGCGGCACGCATGTGGGCGATGAGGCGCCAGATCTGCCACATGTTCGTCCCCGTGGAGGGCCCGGCCCGCAGGCCGGCCCAGTCGGCCAGGTGGCGCATCGCGGCCACCGAGGCGCCGTCGGGGACGCGCTCGACCAGGTCGATCACCGAGGGCACGAAGCTCGGTTCGGGCAGCGATCGCCCGATGCCCTCGATCCGGCTCGGCGAACCGGTCACGGACGCCGGGTCCCCGCCGTCGTTCCAGGTGCGCCACGCCGGCAGGAAGGCCGAGCCCTCCGGGTCGCCGACGGCCAGCCGCGTGGGGTGGCGGTGGTAGCGGATGTAGCGGCCCAGCGTGGCGCTGGTGCCCCCGGTCCCGGCGCCCGCGACGATCCACGCGGGGACCGGGTGCGGTTCGAGCGCCAGCTGGCCGAAGATCGACTCGGCGATGTTGTTGTTCCCGCGCCAGTCGGTGGCCCGCTCCGCGTAGGTGAACTGGTCCATGTAGTGCCCGCCCGTTTCGGCGGCCAGGCGCCGGGCCTCGGTGTCGACGGCGGAGGGGTCCTCGATGAGGTGGCAGGTCCCGCCGAGCTCGCGGATCAGGGCGATCTTCTGCTCGGAGGTGGTCGCGGCGACCACGGCGACGAAGGGCAGGCCCAGCAGCCGGGCGAAGTACGCCTCGGAGACCGCCGTGCTGCCGCTGGAGGACTCCACGATGGTGGTGCCCTCGGTGATCCAGCCGTTGACCAGCCCGTAGAGGAACAGCGACTTGGCCAGCCGGTGCTTCAGCGACCCGGACCGGTGCGTCGACTCGTCCTTCAGGTACAGCTCCACGCCCCAGGAAGCGGGCAGCTCGACCTTGTGCAGGTGGGTGTCTGCCGAGCGGGCGGTATCGGCCTCCAAGGCGAGGACGGCCTCGTTCACCCACTCGCGTCCGGAGGGCGGTTGTAGGGTTGGCTGCATCATCGGATCCACCCGTCCAGCCTACCCGCCGCGCTGCGCGGGAGGCCCGACGGGGTGGGGACACCGGAACCGGCAACCGGCCGGGGAAGGGAGCCCGGACGGGGCCGGGTGCCGGAGCCCGGGCAGGGCAATGCGGAAGGGAGCTGACATGCAGGTGTTGATGGGAACGGGTGAGCTGGCCGAACGGATGGCTGCCGGGCAGCGGACCGTGCTGCTGGACGTGCGCTGGGCGCTGGGGCAGGTGACCGGGCACCGCGACTACCTGGAGGCCCACCTGCCCGGTGCCGTCTACGTCGACCTCGAGACCGAGCTGGCCGCCCCGGGATCCCCCGACCGCGGCCGGCACCCGCTGCCGGAACCGCGGGACTTCGCCGCCGCCGTCGAACGCTGGGGCATCCACCCTTCGGATACCGTGGTGGCCTACGACGCCGTGGGCGGCACCTCGGCGGCACGCGCCTGGTGGCTGCTGCG
>DATNBS010000136.1:0-2437 GCA_035571895.1 Arthrobacter sp.
GGCGATGACGACGCCGGCGACGCCGGGGCCGGCCAGCCGGGCCAGGTTGAAGGAGGCGCTGTTCAGCGCCACGGCGTTGGGCACGTCGTCCGGGCCGACGACCTCGGAGACGAACGCCTGCCGGGCCGGGGCGTCGAAGGCGCTGGCCAGCCCCAGGACGAAGGCCAGCAGGTACACGTGCCACAGCTCGGCGGTCCCGGTGAGGACCAGCAGCCCGAGCACCAGGGCGCACAGGCCCATGACCGTCTGGGTGACCAGCAGCAGCTTGCGCTTGTCGTACCGGTCGGCGACCAGCCCGGCGTAGGGACCCAGGAAGAGGATCGGCAGAAACTGCAGGCCGGTGGTGATGCCGGTCGCGGTGCCGGAGTTGTCGGTCAGCACGGTCAGGACCAGCCAGTCCTGGGCCACCCGCTGCATCCACGTGCCGATGTTGGACACCAGCGCCCCGGAGACCCAGAGCCGGTAGTTCGGCACCGCCAGCGCCTTGAACATCTGGCTCATCGGGCGTTCATCTCCGTGAGCAGCTCGGCGGCACGGCAGAGGGTGGCGCGGTCGGCCTCGTCCAGGTCGGCGACGTGGCGGGAGAGCCAGGCGGTGCGCTCGCCCCTCACGTGCTCGACCACCCCGCGCCCGGCATCGGTGATCTCGATCAGGACCTGGCGGCCGTCGTCGGGGTGGCTCGCGCGCCGGACGAAGCCCTGTTCCTCCAGGGCCTTGGCGATGCGTGTCATCGAGGGGGCCTGGACGCGTTCACGGGCGGCCAGCTGCCCGAGCGTGCGCGGTCCGTTCCAGAGCGCGACGAGGACCGAGTACTGCCCCGCCGTGACCGCCCCTCCCCCGACCTCCACGCGCAGCCGGCGCGAGACGCGCATGATGGCCACGCGCAGCCGGGCTGCCAGGTCGTCGTCGTCGGTGGGCGGAAGTGGCTGGTGTGGGGCCATGGTGCTCCTGGTCTCGCATCCGTGGCGGCGGGTCGCGTCGCGCGGAGAATTAGTTGCTTAGCAATGCTAAGGGTACTCCGACGCCGGGGGGACCGCCATGGTCCGCGTCCCCGCCCCGGGTGATGTGCACCCACCACGGGGTGCACCAGGCACGAAGTACGACGGCGGGACACCCTCCGAGGGGTGTCCCGCCACGCGGTGCGGTCGGGTCCGCGGCCGCGGCCGCCGCCGCCGCCGCGGAGCGGGGATCTAGTCCAGGCCGCGCAGATCCAGCGTCAGCCCGGTATCGGCGTCGTGCTCCAACACCACCGGGATCCCCCAGTCCTGCTGGTAGAGGTGGCAGGCGGCGTGGTCGGGGATCGCGCCGCCGGGTTCGCCGTCGCAGGCCGCGGCACGGGCGGTGATGTGCAGGACGCCGTCGGCGACGTCCGGATTCAGCTCCAGGGTGCGGTTCAGCCCGGTGGAGGTCCCTCCCCCGGACAGGATCAGGTCCTCGGGCGAGGAGGAGATCTTCAGCTGCGTCGGGTCCCCCCAGCGGTCGTCGAGCTTCTGGCCCGTGGGGGCGGCGAAGCGCACCGTGATCTGGTGGGCCCCGGGCGACACCGGCGTCTTGGGCCGCTGGGTCTGCGCTGCGCCCTCGTCGACGCTCAGCGCCTCCTTCGGCAGCGGCAGGCGGACCAGCCGGTGCTGGTTGGTCTCGACGACCAGCAGGACGGGGTCCCCGTCGAGCGAGGTGTCCAGCAGCACGTCGGAGGGCTCGGCCAGATCGCGGGCCAGGGTGGAGACCGCCCCGGTGGCCGGGTCGTACCGGCGCACGGCCCCGTTGTAGGTATCGGCAACGGCCACGGACCCGTCGGGCAGCACGGTCACGCCCAGCGGATGCTGCAGCCGCGCCTGGCCGCCCTCGCCGTCGCGGAAGCCGAAGTCGAACAACCCGGTCCCGATCGCGGTCTCCACGGAGGCCACGGACCCGGCCTCGTCCAGGCGCAGCACGCGCAGCGCGGAGGTCTCGGAATCGGCGACCCAGATGGCGCCGTCGGCGTCGTCGGCCAGGCCGGAGGACTGGGCGAACCAGGACTGCCCCGGGGCCCCGTCCTGCAGGCCCTCGAGTCCGGTGCCGGCGAAGACGTCCAGGGCACCGGAGACCGGGTCGAAGGCGAAGATCTGGTGGGTTCCGGCCATCGCGACGATGACCCGCGAGGAGGCGGCGGACCACAGCACGTCCCAGGGCGAGGAGAGCGAGGTCTGCAGCGGGTTCGCGCCAAGGTCGGACACCCACGCATCCGGGTCGTTCGCGGCCTCGCCGGCGGCGCGGGCCTGGTCCGCGTCGAGCAGGCGCTGGATGCCGTTTCCGGCCACGGTGGTGACGTTCCCGGTGGCGAGGTCGATACCGCGCAGCCGGTGGTTGACGGTGTCGGCGACGATCACGTCGTAGCCGACGACGGCGGCGACGTCCGCGGGCAGCAGGGCCAGGCCCTGGGGTTCATTGAACGCCG